>NZ_SMRQ01000032.1 GCF_004359965.1 Cognatilysobacter segetis
TCTTGGCGCGCCCGTCCAGCCATGCGACGCCGATCGAATCCGGCGACGCGCGCCAGAGCGACACGAAGCCGTGCTCGGTCGCGGTGCCGTCGGTGTTGACCGGCACCGGCACCGACCAGCTCGCGCCGCCGTCGCCCGAACGCGCGACCACCACGTCGCGGGCGTGGCCACCCGTCGGCGAGGCGCGCATCCACGTCGCCCACAGCGCGCCGTCCCGCGTCTGTTCGATCTGCGGCGTGTCGACGGCATTGCCGAACCAGTCGCCGCGGGCCACCGTCGCGGCAGGCGTCCAGCGACCGTCCTTCCAACGTGCGACGCGCAGAGTGCGGCCGCCCTCGGCGCCCGACGTGCCTTCGACCCACGAGAGCAGCAGCGCGCCGTCGGGCGCCACCGCGAGGTCGGGCTGCATGCCGTCGCGCACGGGCAGCGTCCAGGGCGCCTGGGCGGTCGCGGCGGTGGCCGGCGCCTTCGGTGCCGAGGCCGATGGCGCCGCCGGTTGGCGCGAACAGGCGGCGATCGCCAGCACGACGGCGACGGCGAGTGTCGCGCGGGTCGCAAGGTCAGTAGTCATAGCGCGCCTCCATCGACCACGTGCGCTGGTTGTACGGGTGGAAGTTCCAGTAGGTCGCATTGTTCACGTTGTCGATGCCGAGCGCAGCGCTGAGGTGCGCGTCGCGACGGTAGCGCAGGCGCAGGTCGGCGACCAGGAACGGGCTGGTGCCCGTGTAGGTATCGCCGCGCCTATCGCTGTTGTCCAGCGTGTTGAACTGCCGGCCGCTGTAGCGCACGGCGCCCGTCATGCTCCAGTGCTCGCCCGGGTGGTACGTCGCGACCAGGTTGGCGCGCCAGCGCGGCACGCGCGGCTGCCATCGGCCGACGCTGGCGGGGAAGCGGCTGTTCTTCTCGACGATCGAATCGGTGAACGTGGCGCTGGCGGTGACGTCCAGTGCCTCGATGCCGACACCCGTCAGCTCGGTCGCGAGCTCGAAGCCGTCGGTGCGGATCGACTCGACGTTCTGGATGCTCGTCACGCTCGGCGTGACCAGCACGTTGGTCTGCGAGTAGAGCGCGTCCCGCGTGCGCTCATGGAAGTATGTCGCGCGCACCTTGCCGAGCGCGACGTTGCGCACCCACGACAGCTCCGAGGTGACCGACCGCTCGGGCTCGAGGCCGGGATCGTTGTTGACCACCGCGTTGGTCGCGATGCTGCCCTGGTACAGCTCGCTCACCGTCGGAAAGCGCACGGCGCGGCCGATGGATCCCTTGATCGACCAGTCGCCGCCCGGCGCATATCTGATGGCGGCCTTGGGCGAGATCGCGCGTTCGGTGCGGCGGGCGAAGCCCAGCGTGTGGGTCGCGTCGGCGATGTAACCGTCGCGCGCGGACCAGCGCTCCGCACGCGCGCCCAGCATGCCGGACCACCGCGCGTTCATCTTCCAGGTGTCCTGCGCGAACACGCCGCGCAGCCCGGTGGTGCCGCCGAAGGCCGACACCGGCGTCTCCGCGCCGCCACGAAGCCAGTCCGACGTGCCGCACACGCGCGTGCGCAGGTCGAACACCTCGTCCTGCAGGCCGAATTCGACGGTGTGCATGGCCGAGGCGCGCCACGTCGCGCGCGCATCCAGTGTCCTCCACCCGGTGCCGTGGGCGTCCGCGATGCGCCCCGCGCCGCCGTCGCGGGCGAGCGGCAGCGCCACCGACGGCGAGCGCACGAGGTCGCGCGAGTAGTCGTACCGGCTCGCGGCGAGCGCGTAGTTCCACCGGTCCTTGCCCTGGCGCTTCAACGACACGCCGTGCAGGCGGTGCGCGAGCGCCGCCTTCTGCAGCGAGATGGCCGTCGCCGCGAGCGTGAAGCGGCGACCGTCGATCGACACGTCGCCGCTGTAGACGGGTGCGCCGCTTCCGTCGCGCAGGTACGTCTCCGCGTCGCGGAAGGCGTCGTTGTTCCAGGCGCCGAACACGTAACTCAGGCGGAGGTCGGGCGCGATGTCGTAGCCGAGCTTGAGTTTCGCCTGCGTCTGCGCGGTGTCCACGCGATTGGTGGCACCGACGACGTACCACGGCTTGCCGGCCGGATTGATGTCGAACACCGCGCCCTGCACCTCGGGTGCCGCGCCGCTGCGGCCATTCTCGGCAAGTAGCGTCGCGAACGTGATCGGCTGCGATCGGCTGTCGAGCCGGCTGACTGACAGCCACGCCGCGAAGCGGCCCCAACGATCGCCGATCGAGGCAGTCGCAGTGGTCGCGTCGAAGCGGCCGTCGCTGGCGTACACCTTCGACCGCTGCGTCGAATAGCCGACCTTCGCATGCGCCTCGAACCGCTCGGGCATGCGCGTGACGTAGTCGACCACGGCGCCCACCGAATTGCCGGAATACGCGGCCGAGAACGGCCCGTACAGCACGTCGACGCGCTCGATCTCCTCGGGGTTCACCAGTCCCCAGCGTGGCGCGAACGTCGCGCCGTTGCCGAGCAGGTTCGACAGCAGCACGCCGTCGGCATACACCAGCGAACGCGCGCTGTTGCCGGTGCCGGAGGCGCGCGTGGCGAGCACGGCATGATCGTAATCGCCGATGTAGCGCTTGCGGACCAGCAGGCTCGGCAGGTACTTCAGCGCGTCCTGCGCATCGGTGGCATTGATGCGATCGACGATTTCGTCGCGGGTCACGCCTTCCACGGTGGTGGGAATGCGCGTCGGCAGCGACGTGGCCTGCAGGCCGCGCACGAGCACGCGGTCGAGGGTGAACTCGGGCTTGGCGCCGGGCAGCGGCGGCGTGTCCGCACCGGTGGCGGGCTTCGCGGTGGACGCCACGCGGTCGGAGGCGGCCCGTACATCGGCTGCGGCCAGCGCCGTGAGCATGAGGACGGTCAGCGCGGAAAGGCGCGGAAAAAGCGGTGCAACGCGTGCCATGTCGGCGGTCTCGCGGAGGCGCGGCAGCCCGTACGGCACGCTTGCGCGCCGAAGGCGACCGGTCGGAAAGGGATGAAGCGTCGTAGATCAGGCGCGGACGCGCGGCGGTGGACCGCGAGCGCCGAGCGTGTCCCGCCACCCGAGCGTGCGCGCGACGGCTACGTTGCGCCGCAGCGGGACGGTCGGGCGAGGCGAAGTCGCGACCGGTGCCGGCGCGACCCGCTCGAGCAGGCCTGCAAGCAGTGGACAGTAGGCGCAGGCGCCGCCGTCGTGGCCTTCGTGTGGCGCACGATGCGGCGCTTCGCCGTGCGGACGGTGCGCCTGTACACGCAGCTCGATGCGAGCCGGCGACGGCGGTGCGCTCGCCGTCGCATGCGGGTCGGCCGGCGAGACTACGACCGCTGGCCCCATCGCTCGCTGCGATGTCAGTGTCGGCATCGTGACGAGCAGCAGCATGGCCAGCAGGGCCAAGGCCGCGAATCGCCGATGGAGGGATCGGAAGCGCATGCATGCAGTCTGGCTGCCCACCGCCGCGTCCACATTGACCCGGATCAATCCGCGCCGATTCCGAACGCCGGGCGCAGGGCTGCGACGTGTCGGATAGCAATTTCGTCGTGGCGGCGTCGCGTGCCGAGCGCGCGGGCGACGGGCCACGCGGGTGGGGCCGACATCACCGCAATGTGGTGAACGACCGGACGCGCGCGCTCTGCGACCCCGGATCACCGGCCATCTGCGTGGGGCATTCAAACGTCGCCGTGGAATGTGCGGACGTCACGTCTGCCGGGTCGTCCGTCAGCGAATGCAATGAATTGCCTGCGTATCAGCCGCGGTCGAAGCGTGCGAGTTCGCCGTCGACGCAGGCTGCGAGCCTCACGAGGCGCTTGCGGATCGCGACGTTTGAAACGTCATCGGATGGCCGGTTCGACCGCGCAACGCGCGATCCCTATTCGGCCGAACGGCCCGGGCGTCGAAGCACCGGGCCGAACGATGGGCGATCAGAGGTCGCCGCTGGTCGAATTGTTGCGAAGCCGGCTGCCCTGGAGCATCGCGTCGCGCGTCGCGTCGCGCTCGGTCTGCATTTCTTCCTGCGTGAAGCAGATGCGCTTGGGCCGGTTGCTGCCCACCGTGCGTTCGGTACGGCAGATCTTCTTGACCTTCGGTTCGGCCGCCGCGACCGCCACCGGTGCATCCGCGGGCGCACTCGCCGCCGACTCGACGGCGGCCGTGGCACCGGGGGCCGTCGCGGTTTCCTGCGCGTGGGCAGGCAGGAGCGCGGTCGCGCCGATGACGAAGGCAAGCAGCAATTTCATGTGGATCTCCCTGTGGAAAGGGAACCGTGCCCGCGCGAACCGTCGGGTGCAAGTGCCATGAACCCCAACGAATGGCCCGTGACGGGATGTGCATGCATGCACCGGATCGGGAGTCCGCGGGCGACTTCAGGCAACGCAACACGCCCGTCGACCGCGACGTCGTTCGCGGTTGGGAAAACGCATCGACCCATCATTCAGCGCGGTTCGAGCACGTGATGCAGCGAGGTCGGACGAACCGTCGCGCTCTCGAGGCAATCTTCAGCGCGCACATGTGCAGCCGCGCTTATCCGCTCTGCAGCTGCGCAGGCGGCAGCGCCGACGCGGTGTTCCATCCGGTCGGGAATCGGCCGCTGACGCCGCGGGGAACCGCCGCGCTTATCGGCGAGCGGACACCGGCGAACCGGCGCGACGATAAAACCGGTGTGCGAATGCCTGCGGGACGCAGCCCGGCTTGGACACGGGATGCCGCAACCACGTGTTCAGGCGCGACCGGCGCGGAGCGACAGGCGGGCCGGCGACGCGGGGCGCGGCGTGCGCCGTCGCGAATGGTGGGTCGTGATGGATTCGAACCATCGACCAGCGGATTAAAAGTCCGATGCTCTACCGACTGAGCTAACGACCCACGGGCTTTCGGCGTCCTCGGCGGGCACCGCTGCTGCTGCGCAATTGTGCCACAGCGCCACAACGGCCGACCCGCGGGCCGCACGCGGCGGGCCGCGTCGCCGTAGGATGCGGTAACGAGGAAGGCGACCGGCGTCGCGACGACTGCAGCCGGGGCGTCGCCGGCCGTTATCGACCCCGGGAGCGTCCGAATCGCAGGCCCGCGACGAAGGACGACGGCGATCGGCGACCACGACCCGCCGCAGGGACGCGTCTACCGGAGATTCGGCATGACTCCTAAACCGACGTGGACGGACCGCCTCATCGACATGCTGGTCGACCCGGTCTGCGCGGTGGACCGCGACGGCCGCATCGTGTTCACCAACGCGGCCTACCAGGCGCTGCTGGGCTACACGGACGAGGAGTTGCTCGGCCGCCGCATGATGGACCTCATCCATCCCGACGATCGCGACGCGACCCAGGCGGCGGCGCGCGCGATCATGGCCGGCGTGCCGGTGCACCACTTCCGCAACCGCTACCTGCGACGCGACGGCGGCGTCGCGCACCTGATGTGGTCGGCACGCTGGTCCGAGGCCGATGGCGTGCGCGTGGGCGTGGCGCGCGACATGACCGAGTACGCGCGCGAGGAGGCCATGAAGTCGCTCGCCGCCGACCTCGCGATGGCCGGGCTCGATGCATCGCCGCTGGCGGACGGTTGGCAGGGCATCCGCAGCGCGCTGGCGCGCCACCTGGCGATCCCGGCGGTGGCTGCGGCGATCCGCGCGGGCTCGCGCAGCCGCGTCCTCACCGGCGGCGCGGCGGCACCGGCCGACCTGCTGGACCGGCTGGTCCATGCGCGGCTCGACACGCCCACCACGTTCACGTCCGCGGACGGCGGCCGCTGGTGGTGCGTGCCTCTGCCCTGCGGGCGGGCGGAAGGCATGCTCGCGCTCGCCTCTCCCGCGGTGCCGCCGATCGAGATCGACGACGACGTGCTGGGCTTCGTCGCGCACCAGGTCGGCGCGGTGATGCGCGCCAAGCTGCTCGAGGAGGAACTCGCGGCGGCCGCCCTCCACGACGCGCTGACCGGCCTGCCCAACCGCCGGTTGCTGGTGGACCGCACCGAGCAGGCCCTCGCGCGTGCCGATCGCGAGGGCACGATGCCCGTGCTGCTGTTCCTAGACCTCGACGGGTTCAAGCTCATCAACGATCGCCTCGGGCACGCCGTCGGCGATGCGGTGCTCACGCACACGGCGCGCGTATTGATCGCACAGGTGCGCGATACCGACACCGTGGCGCGCATCGGGGGCGACGAGTTCGTGATCCTGCTCGACGGCAGCGCCACCGACGGCGACGTCGAGGACATCGCGGAGTCGATCGCGCGCTCGCTGCAGTCGCCGGTCGGCGACGCCCCACCGGTGCCCGCGGCTCGCGTCAGCATCGGCAGCGCGCGCTATCCGCTCGACGGGCGCTCGCTCGCCGAGCTGCTCGATACGGCCGATCGGCGCATGTACCTCGACAAGGCGCGGCGCGGCTGCGCGCCTGCGGGAACGGCTCAGGCGTAGCGCGTCGGATCCGCCACGCCGGCCGCGTCGAAGCCCTGCGCGCGCAGGCGGCAGGCGTCGCACTGCCCGCAGGCGCGGCCGTCGGCATCGGCCTGGTAGCAGGACACGGTCAGTCCGAAGTCGACGCCGAGACGCACGCCTTCGCGCGCGATGTCGGCCTTGCTCATGAACTGCAGCGGCGCATGCACGCGCAGGCCCGCACCCTCGACGCCCGCCTTCGTCGCGAGGTTCGCGAGCCGTTCGAACGCCTGCACGAATTCGGGGCGGCAGTCGGGGTAGCCCGAATAGTCCACGGCGTTGACGCCGCAGAAGATGTCGTTGGCGCCCAGCACCTCGGCCCAGCCGAGCGCGAGCGACAGCATGATCGTGTTGCGCGCCGGCACGTAGGTCACGGGGATGGCGCTGCCGGTGTCGCCGCCGGTGGGCACGTCGATGTCGTCGGTGAGCGCCGAGCCGCCGATGCTCCGCAGGTCGACGTCGACCGTCTTGTGCCCGGCCACGCCCAGCTGCGCGGCGACGCGCGCGGCGGCATCGAGCTCGGAGGTGTGCCGTTGCCCGTAGCGCACGCTCAGCGCATGCACGTCGAAGCCCTGCGACTTCGCGATGGCCACGACGACGGCGGAATCCATGCCGCCGGAGAGCAGCACGACGGCCCTACGCGGCGGCACCATGCTGGAAGGTTCGGAACGGGACACTGAAGGCTCCGGAAAAACGGTTCGAAGGTTGGATCCGCGCGCGGAACGATCACCGCGGACGGCCTTGGGGCTTCGGGCACGGCGTCGCGCGATGCGAAGCACGACCTCAGCGCGGGGGCATCAGCGCCCCGGTTCGTCGCCCCACAGGATCTTGTGCAGCTGCAGCTGGAAGCGCACCGGCAGGCGGTCGTCGACGATCCACTGCGCGAGCTCGCGCGCCGCGACCTGCCCGAAGCTCGGCGAGAACAGCACGTCGCAGCGCGTCGGCAGCGCGTGCTCGGCAACGACCGCGCGCGACCACTCGTAGTCCTCGCGCGAGCAGATGACGAACTTGACCTCGTCGTGCGGCGTCAGCAGCGGGATGTTCTCCCAGCGGTTGCGATGCACTTCGGCCGAGCCGGGCGTCTTGATGTCGACCACGCGCGACACGCGTGGATCGACCGCACCGATGTCGAGCGCGCCGGAGGTTTCGAGCGACACGGTGTAGCCGGCATCGCAGAGCCGCTGCAGCAGGATCGTGCAGCGCTTCTGCGCGAGCGGCTCGCCGCCGGTCACGCAGACGTGGCGCACGCCGAGGCGCGCGACCTCGGCGAGGATCGCGTCGATCTCCCACCAGTCGCCGCCGTGGAAGGAATACGTCGTGTCGCAGTACTGGCAGCGCAGCGGGCAGCCGGTCAGGCGCACGAACACGGTCGGCCAGCCGACGGAATTCGACTCGCCCTGCAGGGACAGGAAGATCTCGGTCAGCCGCAGCCGCTCGGGGGCCGCGGCGGCCGCGGTGACGGGAACGCTCATCCGGTGATTTTACCGCCCCGCCCTACCGCGGCGGCCGTGCGCCGGAAACGCGGTTCAGCCGTTCAGGGCGCGGCGCCCATCGCGCGCAGGCGTTCGGCAGCCGGCCGGGCCGCATCGCTGTCGGGATAACGCGCCACCACATCGGCGAAGGCGGCGCGCGCGGCGTCCTCCTGGTGCAGGTTCAGGCGGGTCAGGCCGAGCTTGAGCAGGGCGCCGGGCGCCTTGTCGTGGGTCGGAAAGCGGTCGAGGAGCTGGCCGAACGGTTCGACCGCCTGCTGGTAGTTGCGCGTGGCGTAGTAGCTCTCACCGAGCCAGTACAGCGCGTTCGGCGCGTACACGCCGCCGGGATAGCGGTCGAGGAAGTCGGCGAACAGGCGCGAGGCATCGGCGTAGCGGCCGGCCTTCAGTGCATCGAAGGCGCCGTTGTAGGCGGTGAGCTCGGCACCCGTCGGCGTCGCGCTGCCGGCCGCGGGCCGCGCCGGCGCGGCGGTTGCGGCCGGCGCACGGGTGGGCGCCGGCTTGGTCGGTCGCGCGGCGGGCCGCGGCGCGGCGTCGATCACCTCGACCGGTGCCGCCGCAGCCGGCGCACCCCGGGTCTCGAGCTGCTGCAGCCGGCCGTCGACGTCGAGGTACTGGTTGCGCAGCGAGGCGCGCATCTGCTCGTTCGCCTGCTGCATCTCCTCGAGCTGCCCGCGCAGCGATTGCAGTTCGCCGCGCAGCTGGGTGATCTGGTTCAGCAGGTCGAGCGTCTGCTGCGGGTTCGCCGCGCGCTGCTCGAGCACGGCCACGCGGTCGGCGAGGCTCGCGCGCTGCGCGGCGGCGGGGAAGGCGACGGCGGCGAGCGCCAGGGCGATGGCGGTGGCGAGCGACCGGTATCGGGTCACGGCGATTCCCCTGTCTGGTGGACGACGAGTATGCCCACGGCCGCCGGCGCGGCGGCTGTCGCGGCGATGAACGCCACAAACGGAGCGGGCCGCGCGAGGCGGCCCGTCCGGCAAGGCGATGCGTGCGATCAGCGCGCGCTGTAGCTGATCTCGACGCGGCGGTTCTTCGACCAGCAGCCCTCGTTCGACTCGGTGCAGACCGGCTTCTCCTCGCCGTAGCTGTTCGGCGTGAGCTGCGAGGCGCTGCCGCCCGCGGCCTGCATGGCCGACGACACGGCCTGCGCGCGGCGCTCGGCCAGCGCCATGTTGTAGTCGCGGCTGCCGCGCTCGTCGGCATGGCCGTCGAGCGTCATGCGCGAGGACGGACGGTCCCGCAGGTACTTGGCATGGCAGTTCACGATGGTCTGGAACTCCGGCTTCAGCGTGTCCTGGTCGAGGTCGAAGTAGACGATGCGCTGGCGCAGGCAGGCGTCGCTGTCGAGATCGTTCGGGCCGTAGGCGCCCGCCACCGTCGGGCCCGTATCGGCCGGCACCGTAGTCGTCGTCGTGCCCGTGGTGGTGTCGACGGGCGGCGTTTCCTTGACCTTCTTCGAGCAGGCCATCGCGAGGGTGCACATCGCGGCGACGATCAGGAGCTTGCTGGCGGAGCTGGCGTTCATGGCTTCTTCCTCGGGGATCACATCGGGTGGAACGCGCACCGCGTCAGCGCGGCGTGCGGAAAGGGCCCCACGCCGGCTCACGCACGTCGCCATCGGCGAGCACGAGTCGCTGGCGCACGCGTGCGTCGGCCGACACCGCGTACAGCACGCCGCGTCCGCCTTCGCGCGCGGCGTAGATCAGCATGCTCGCGTTGGGCGCGAAGCTCGGGGATTCGTCGAGGTTGCCGGGCGACAGCAGGCTCCAGCGCGGGCTGCCGAGGCTCGCGTCCATCAGCGCCACGCGGTACGTGTTGCCGGCGCCCTGCGCGGTGGCGATCTTCTTGCCGTCGAACGAGACGGTCGCGCTGGCGTTGTAGGTGCCCTGGAAGGTGACGCGCGTCGCGCTGCCGCCGCCGGCCGAGACGCTGTAGATCTGCGGGCGGCCGCCGCGGTCGGACGTGAAGTAGAGGCGCGAGCCGTCGGCGCTCCAGGTCGGCTCGGTGTCGATCGAATAGTGGTTGGTGACCTGCGTCAGCGCGCGGCTGCCGAGGTCCATCACGTAGACCTCCGGATTGCCCGAGCGCGACAGCGTCATCGCCAGGCGGCGGCCGTCCGGCGAGAACTCCGGCGAGCCGTTGATGCCGCGGAAGTGCGCGACCATCTCGCGCGCGCCGCTGGCGATCGTCTGGATGTAGATCGCCGAGTTGCCGCCCTCGAAGCCGACGTACGCCAGTCGCGCGCCGTCCGGGCTCCACGACGGCGACATCAGCGGCTCGGTCGAGCGCACCACCGTCTGCGGGTTGTAGCCGTCGCTGTCGGCCACCACGAGCGCGTAGCGCGCGCCGCCGCCGGCGCCGGTCTGCGTGACGTAGGCGATGCGCGTGTAGAACGCGCCGCGCACGCCGGTGATCTTCTCGTAGATCGCGTCGGCGACCTGGTGCGCGACGTCGCGCATCTGGCCCGAGCGTGCGGTCAGCGCGAAGCCGAGCAGGCGCGTCTGCTTCGCGACGTCGAGCAGCTCGTACTCGACGCGGTAGCTGCCGCCGCCGGCGTCCAGCACGCGGCCGACGACCAGGTAGTCCTGGTTGATGGCGCGCCAGACGGGGTAGTTCACCGACTCGCTGCGGGCCGGCCGCTCGGGCAGGCTCTCGACCGGCAGCGAACGGAACTGGCCGGACCGGTTGAGGTCGGCGGCCACGATCGAGGCCACGTCGGTCGGGCCCGCGCCGTTCTCGAACGGCACCACGGCGATCGGCAGCGCGGCCGCGTTGCCGCCGACGATGTCGATCTCCAGGCCCTGCTGCGCCACCGCCGACAGGGGCAGGACGCATGCGAACACCAGCAGCAGCCACGACACGAGACGACCCATCACGACTCCTCGACACATCCGGCAGGGCCGCATACAGGTAACAGCCCGATCGTGAATCCTAGCTCACAGCTGAACGGTTTAGCGGTTGACAGCGGCCGTAGGCCGCGAGTCAGGGCGCGCGGAAATTCAGCGTGAGCTGCCGCGCGAACACCTTTTCGAAGCCCGTGTAGGGCAGCGGCTGCGCCTTCAGCACGGCCGCTTCGATCGATCGGCGGCCGGCCTCGTCGTAGACGCAGGGCGAGCCCACCTCCGCGTCGATCACCTCGCCGCCCGGCAGCTGCCGGATCACCAGGCGGCAGACCGCGCCCGACGGGATGTTGTCGGGGCGCACCCACTTCGAGGTGATCGCCGCCTGCAGCGCGGCGGCGTAGCGCGCCTTCAGGCCGTCGTCGGTGCCGCCGGCCCCGCTGGCGGCGGCGTCCGATCGCGCGGCCTCCTGCGCCGCGCTGCCACCGCGGGGCGCGGTGAGCTGTTCCAGGCGCGCCTCGGCGGCCAGCGCCTCGCGCGCCGCGGCGGCACGGCGACGGCGGATCTCCGCCAGCTGGTCCAGGCGCTCGCGCTCGCGGCGCTGCGCCTCGGCGGCCTTCGCCGCGCTCGCGTCCGGCTGCGGCGGCGCCTCGACCACCGGCTTGCTGAGGTCGACCTGCACCTGCCGGCGCTTTTCTTCCTGCGGCGTGGTTTCGGTCGCCTTGACCGGCGTCGGCTGCTCGACGACTTGCTGCTGGTCCACCGGCGCCGGCGTCGGCACCACCGCCTGCACCGGCGGCGTGGGCGGCGCGGGTTCCGGTTCGGGCTCGATCTCCTCGACCGGCGTCGGCATCGGCTCGGCGACCGCCGGCTCGGGACGGTCGCGCAGCGTGCGCTGCATCGCGGCCGACAGCTGGCCCACGTCGACCACGTCGGCCGCCATGCCGCCCGCGCTTGCGTCCGTGACTTCGCTCGGCCGCATCGCGAACCACAGCAGCAGCGCGAGGCCCACGTGCAGCGCGACCGCCAGCGCGATCGCGGTCGCGTCGTCGGCGGGACGTGCCCTCACTTCGCCCTGCCCTCCGGCGAACTGATCAGCGAGACCTTCTGCACGCCCGCGGCCTTGAGCTGGTCGATCGCGGTGGTCACGGTCTGGTAGCTCGCCTTCGCGTCGGCGCCGATGAGCACCTGCGCGTCGCGGTTCTGCGCGACGATCGCCGACAGCCGCGCGCGCAGCTCGTCACGGCTCACCGCCTCGTTGCTGCCTGCCTTCACCGCGAGGAAGTAGTTGCCGGCGGCGTCGACCTGCACCACCACCGGATCGGTCTTCTGCTGCAGCGACTTCGCGTTCGACTTCGGCAGGTCGACGTCGACGCCGAGGTTCAGCAGCGGCGCGGTAATCATGAAGATCACCAGCAACACGAGCATCACGTCGATGTACGGCACGACGTTGATCTCGGACTTGAGCTTGCGGCGGCGGTGCCGCCTGAGCGAGAGCGACATGCATCAGCCCTCGAGGTGCGCCTGCCGCTGCAGGATCGAGGAGAACTCCTCGGCGAAGGCTTCGTAGCGCGAGGCCAGGCGCTCCACCGCGGTGGCGAAGCGGTTGTAGGCCCAGACCGCCGGGATCGCCACGAACAGGCCCATCGCGGTGGCGAGCAGCGCCTCGGAAATGCCCGGCGCGACGTCCTTGATGCCGACCTGCTGCGAACTGGCGAGCAGCGAATGCATCGTCACCATGATCCCGAACACGGTGCCGACTAGGCCGATGTACGGCGACGTCGAGCCGATGTTGGCGAGCAGCTCGAGGTTGTGCTCGAGCGAATCGAGCTCGCGCGAGGCGGTGGCACGCATGCCGCGCTGCGCCGCTTCGAGCTGCGCGTCCGGATCGCCGCCGCGGCGCTGGCGCAGGCGATTGAAGTCGCGGAAGCCGGCTTCGAAGATCGCCTCCATGCCGCCCACGTCGCGGCCGCGGCCGCTCGCGCCCTCGTAGAGCTTGGTGAGTTCGGCGCCCGACCAGAAGCGCTCCTCGAACTGCACCGCCTCGCGCTTGGCGCGGCCGAGCAGCACGGACTTGCGGAAGATGATGATCCACGACGCGATCGACGCGATCGTCAGCAGCGCCATGATGAAGATCACCGGCCAGCTCGCATGCGTCACCAGGCTCCAGAGATCGAGCGAGGTCGGCGCCACCGCCGCACCGGCCGACTGCGCGGCCTGCGCCGCGTCGGCGAGCGGCTGCGCATCGATGGTGCCCGCGTCCGGCAACGCGGCCGGGCTCGACTGCAGCATCAGCGACAGCGCGCTCATCGGGCGGTCTCCAGCGGGGCGGCGGCGGTCGTGAGGCGGTGCGGTGCGGTCATTCGGCATCTCCGGTCCGGGCGGACCCTGGTCAGGCGGGGATTTCGAGCGCGGTCAGCTGCGCGTGCAGTTCGGCGGGGATGGGCGTCGGGCGGAAGCCGGCGGCGTCGAGCGCGGCGATTCTGACCGTCGCGTCGAGCAGACGTTCCCCGCCGCGGTGGATGGCCTGCCGGAACACCAGGCTCGCGCGGCGGCATTCGGCCAGCTCGCAGGACACCTCGAGCGCGTCGTCGAGGCGGGCGGGCTTGAGGAAGTCGAGCGTCATCGCGCGCACCGCGAAGACCACGCCGGCCTGCTGCAGCGAGGCCTGGCCGTGGCCGTTGGCGCGCATCCACTCCGAGCGCGCGCGTTCGAGGAAGGCGACGTAACGCGCGTGGTAGACCACGCCGCCGGCGTCCGTGTCTTCCCAGTAAATGCGGACGGGCAGTGTGTACATGCGCTCCGGCGGCGATGCGGCGGGGCCGGCCAGTCTACCCGCCGCGCCACGGCCGGTTCGACCGCGGCGATGCCGTGTTCAGGCGCCGGCGGCCCGCCTCACTCGGCCGTCGGCGACGCCGGCGGCTCGAACAGGTCGGGCGATTTCACGCGCGGGGTGAATCCGAGGTGGCGGTAGGCCTTGGGCGTCGCCATGCGCCCGCGCGCGGTGCGGATCAGGTAGCCCTGCTGGATCAGGAACGGCTCGACCACGTCCTCGAGCGTGCCGCGCTCCTCGCTGAGCGCCGCGGCCAGCGATTCGACGCCGACCGGCCCGCCGTCGAACGAACCGATGATCGTGCCCAGCAGGCGGCGATCGAGCTCGTCGAAGCCCTCCGGATCCACCTTTAGCATCGTCATCGAGTCGAACGCGGATTCGCGCGTGATCGTGCCGTCGCCGCGCACCTGCGCGAAGTCGCGCACGCGGCGCAGCAGGCGGTTGGCGATGCGCGGGGTGCCACGCGAGCGTCGCGCGATCTCGCCCGCGCCGTCGGGCGTGCAACTGATGCCGAGGATCTGCGCCGAGCGCTGCACGATCTTGGTCAGCTCCTCGGGGCTGTAGAACTCCAGGCGCTGCACGATGCCGAAGCGGTCGCGCAGCGGTGCAGTCAGCAGGCCCGCGCGCGTGGTCGCGCCGATCAGCGTGAACGGCGGCAGGTCGATCTTGATCGAGCGCGCGGCCGGGCCCTCGCCGATCATGATGTCGAGCTGGAAATCCTCCATCGCCGGGTAGAGCACTTCCTCCACCAGCGGCGACAGGCGATGGATCTCGTCGACGAACAGCACGTCGTGCGGCTGCAGGTTGGTGAGCAGCGCGGCCAGGTCGCCGGCCTTTTCGATCACCGGGCCGGAGGTCTGGCGCAGGTTCACGCCGAGCTCGTTGGCGATGACCTGACTCAGCGTGGTCTTGCCGAGGCCGGGCGGGCCGAAGATCAGCACATGGTCCAGCGCTTCGCCGCGACCCTTGGCGGCCTCGATGTAGATCTTCATCTGCTCGCGCACGGGCGCCTGGCCGAGGTACTCGTCCAGGCGCTTGGGGCGGATGCTGGCCTCGACGGCGGCGTCCTCGGAGGTCGCGCCGGCGGCGATGATGCGGGTCTCGGTCATGCCGGGATTATGGCCCGGCGCGGCTCAGGCGGTGCGACGCTCAGATCTCGATCTGCGCGCCCAGCTCGACGAGCCGGTTGCCCGGGATGCGGAAGAAGCCCGTGGCCGGCGCGGCGTTGCGATGCATCAGCGCGAACAGCTTGTCGCGCCACAGCGGCATGCCGCGGTGCTTGCTGCCGATGATCGTTTCGCGGCTGGCGAAGTACGTGGTGTCCATCGGGTCGAAGTAGATGCCGCCCTTGTCGCAGGAGCGCATCAGCGCGAGCGGCACGTCCGGCGTCTCCATGAAGCCGTACTTGATGGTCACCCGGTAGAAGTTCTCGCCGATCGACTCGATCCGCAGCTTCTTGTCCTTCGGCGCCACCGGCACCGTCAGCGTTTCCACGGTGAGGAAGACGTTGCGCTCGTGCAGCACCTTGTTGTGCTTGAGGTTGTGCAGAAAGGCCTGCGGCACCACGCCGCGATCGGCGGTGAGGAACACCGCCGTGCCCGGCACGCGCACCGGCGGCGAGAGCATCAGGCCGGGCAGGAACACATCGAGCTGGATGCCTTCCTTGCGCACCTGGTCGTGCAGCAGCGCGCGGCCGCGGCGCCAGGTGCGCATCAGCGTGAACGAGGTGAGGCCGATGATCAGCGGCACCCAGGCGCCCACGCCGGTCAGCAGCTTGCCGCCGTTGGCGATCAGGAAGGCGACGTCGATGACGAAGAACATCGCGCACAGCGGCAGCACCCATTTGCGCGAATCGGTCCAGCGCGTATAGGCCAGCAGCGCCAGCAGCAGCGTGTCGATCAGCATGGTGCCGGTCACCGACAGGCCGTAGGCCGTGGCGAGGTTGGTCGCGCTCTTGAACGTCAGCGTCAGCAGGATCACCGCGCCCAGCAGCATCCAGTTGATGGACGGCACGTAGATCTGGCCGATCGTCTGCCGCGAGGTGTGCTTGATCGACAGCCGCGGCAGGTAGCCCAGCTGCACCGCCTGGCGCGTGACCGAGAACGCGCCGGTGATGACCGCCTGCGAGGCGATCGCCGCGGCGACGGTCGCCAGGCACAGCATCGGGACCTGGGCCCAGTCGGGCATGGACATGTAGAAGGGGTTCGAGCGCGCGCCCGGATTGCGCAGCAGCACCGCGCCCTGCCCGAAGTAGTTGAGCACCAGCGCCGGCAGCACGAAGCCGAACCAGGCCCAGCGGATCGGCTTCTTGCCGAAATGGCCCATGTCCGCGTACAGCGCCTCGCCGCCGGTGATGGCCAGCACCACCGCGCCGAGGATGAACAGCGCATGCCCGCCGTGCGTGGTGAAGAACACGAACGCCCAGTACGGATTCAGCGCCGTCAGCACCGACGGGTTGTGCGCGATGTTGTAGACGCCAAGTACGGCCAGCACCACGAACCACGTGATCATCACCGGCCCGAACGTCTTGCCCACGCGCTCGGTACCGAAGCGCTGGAACGAGAACAGCGCGACCAGGATGACGAGCCCCGCCGGCATCACCCAGTGGCTGAACGCGGGCGAGATGACGCGCAGGCCGTCTAGCGCGCCGAGCACCGTGACCGGCGGCGTGATCATGCCGTCGCCGAAGAACAGCGACGCGCCGAAGATGCCCAGGATGCCGACCAGATAGTTGAGCCGCGAGCCCTGCTTGAGCGAGCGCTGCGCCAGCGCGGTGAGCGCCATGATGCCGCCCTCGCCTTCGTTGTCGGCCCGCATGATGACGATCACGTACTTCAACGTGACCACCAGCATCAGCGCCCAGAACGCCAGCGAGAGCAGGCCCTTGACCGTTGCCGCGTCCGGGTCGAGCCCGTAGTGCGGCAGGAACATTTCCTGGATGGTGTAGAGCGGGCTCGTGCCGATGTCGCCGAACACGACGCCCACGGCGCCCACGACCAGCGTGGTGAGGCCCGCGTGGCCGTGCGCATGGCCGGTGTCGCCGGCGCCGTTGGACTGCGCGGCCGTGGAGTCGTAAGCGGTCATGGAATGTCCGAGAAAAACGTGCCGGCGCTCAACGGAGCGCGGACTTTAGCGCCTTGCGGATGATGGTCGCGGTGTCGTCGCCGGCTTCCGTGGCGTCCTTGGCCATGCGCACGGCCTCGGCGGGCTTGTAGCCCAGCTGTTGCAGGGCGACCACCGCTTCGGTCTGCGGATCGGCCGGCACGGCCGTGTTCATGCCCAGGGTCGCGCCCACCCCGGCAAGGTCGGCCGCGCGGTCGCGCAGCTCCACGACGATGCGCTCGGCGGTCTTCTTGCCGATGCCCGGAATGCGCGTGAGCGCGGTCACGTCGCCGGCCTGGACGAGGCGCGCGAACTCGTCGACGCTCACCGCCGACAGGATCGCCAGCGCGATCTTCGCGCCGATGCCGGTGACCTTCTGCACGTCGCGGAACAGTCGGCGCTCGCCCTCGCGCAGGAAGGCGTAGAGCGAAACGCTGTCCTCCTTCTGCGCGTAATGCGTGAAGAGCACGACCTCGCGCCCCACCTCGGGCAGGTCGTAGAACGTGCTCATCGGCGCCTCGAGCTCGTAACCGATGCCGCCGGCCACCTCGACCATCAGCCACGGCGGCTGCTTGTGCACGAGCACGCCACGCAGGCGGCCGATCACCGGCGGCCTCCGGCGGAGGTCGTGATCACTGCGGTCGGGGCCCTGCCCGCGGTCGGGAACTGTCGCATTCGGCTGTGTCCGGTCTGGCTCGCGCCCGCCGGCGGTCCGGCGGCGCGCATTGTGCGCCTATCGGCCTACGGGTGACACACCCGCTTCTCAGGCGCCGCGCCGGCGCAGCTGGGCGACGGCCAGGCCGGTGCGCCCCGCGGTCGCGCTCATGTGCGCATGGGTGAGTGCGACGGCCAGCGCATCGGCGGCGTCGGCCTGCAGCTTCTGCTCGGGCAGGTTCAGCAGCAGGCGCACCATGTGCTGCACCTGCTGCTTGTCGGCGGCGCCCCGCCCCACCAGCGACTGCTTGATCAGCCGCGGCGCGTACTCGTGAACCTTCAGGCCCCGTCGCACGACGGTCGCGATCGCCGCGCCGCGCGCATGGCCCAGCTTGAGCGCGCTGGTCGCGGACTTGTCCATGAAAACCGTCTCGATCGCGACCTGGTCGGGCTTCCATTCGTCGATCAGCGCATCGAGCCCGTCGCACAGCAGGCCCAGACGCGCCGGAAAATCGTCCGCGTCGAGCAGCTTGAGCGTGTGCGCCGAGACGTAGCTGCACTTGCCGCCCGGCGCGACGTCGACGAAGCCGACGCCCGTGCGCTGCGAGCCCGGGTCGATGCCGAGGATGCGCACGGTGGCAGGGGCGGAAGCGGTCGTGTTCACGCGGAGGCCCGCTTCGCCGTCGTCATCGGATCGATCACGGATGCGCCGCCATCAGGCGTACGCGTCCTCGCCCAGCTCGGCGGTGGAATAGACGTTCTGCACGTCGTCGAGGTCCTCGAGCCAGCCGAGCAGCTTGGCGACCTGCTTGGCGGTCTCGCCTTCGACGGCGATGTTGTTCTCGGCGCGGTACGTCACCTCGGCTTCGCCCGGCACCAGCCCGTCGGCTTCCAGCGCGGCCTTCACCTCGGCGAAGGATTCCGGCGCGGTGATCACGTCGATCGAGCCGTCTTCCGGATACACGACCACATCGTCGGCACCGGCCTCGATCGCCGCTTCCGTGATGCGGTCCTCGTCGGCGCCTTCCGCGAACCAGATCACGCCGCGCTTGTGGAACATGAAGGCGACCGAGCCCTCCGTGCCGAGGTTGCCGCCGAACTTCGAGAACGCGTGGCGGACCTCGGCGACGGTGCGCACGCGGTTGTCGGTGAGGCAGTCGACGATCACCGCGACGCCGCCGGGCGCATAGCCCTCGTAGCGGATCTCCTCGTACTCGACGCCTTCGAGCTCGCCCGTCGCCTTCTTGATCGCACGCTCGATCACGTCCTTCGACATGTTGACCGCGAGGCCCTTGTCGACCGCCACGCGCAGGCGCGGATTGCCGGCGGGATCGCCGCCGCCGCTGCGCGCGGCGACGTTGATCTCGCGGATGATCTTCGTGAAGATCTTGCCGCGACGCGCGTCGACGGCGTTCTTGCGGGCTTCGATCGAGGGACCACGACCCATCGGGATGTCCGGGCGGCTGGAACGGGAGCGCGATTTTACCGGATCGGCCGCTTGCCACCGCGGCCGCCGGATGCACGGTTCAGCGCTCGAAGCGGCCGTCGCGGAGGAAGGCGATCGCCTGCCGGGCCGCGACGGTCGAGAAGATCAGGCCGGTGTGGCTGCTGGGCACGACGACGTGGTCGGCCAGGCCCTCCAGCCGCGTTTCGACCACGCCGACCGCACCGTCGTTCTCGCCCTCGACGCGGCCGAGCATGCGGCCGAGCCCGATCGGACGGTTGCCGGCGATCATCCCCACCTGCGCGCGGCCGGTCCACGGGCGGCAGCCGCGATGCAGCAGTTCGCGGCTGTGGCCGAGGCTGGCACCCAGCACGGGCAGGCGGTCGAGCCGGTGCGCGGCGAGGCTGCCGCACAAGGGCGAACCCAGGCAGACCACGCGCCGCACCGGCAGCGCAGGTTCGGCCTCGAGCGCAGCCAGCGTCACCAGGCCGCCCAGGCTGTGCGCCACGACATGGCAAGGCGATGCGCGCATGCATCGCGCGACATCGCGGACGATGCCGTCGGCGTGGCCGCGCACGCTCGGATAGCCGATGCGCTCGGGCTCGAAGCCCGCGTGGGTGAGGCGTCGCGCCAGCACCGACATCGCGGCGGGGCGCATCCAGAGACCGTGGAGAAGCAGGACGCGTCGGGTCATGCGATCGACCTCGGGGCGCGGCGCCGCGAATCCAAGCGCCGGCGATTACGCCTGCGCGGGACGGCGCAGGATGAACTCGAGATCGCGCACGCGCCCGACCGGGAATTCGTAGGTGCCGACTTTCCCGAAGCCGTAGCGCGCATAGAAGCGCTGGGCGCCGAGGTTCTCGCTCCACACGCCGAGCCACAGCGTGCGCGGGCCGTCACGCAGCAGCCAGTCCATCGCGGTGTCCATCAGGCGCCGCCCCGCGCCGCCGTTCTGGAATTCGCGCAGCACGTAGAGGCGCTTGAGCTCGCCGTCGCCGCGCGCCACGTCCGCATGCGGCAGGCCGCACGGACCGGCGGCGCAATGCCCGACGGCGCGGCCGTCGGCTTCGAGCAACCAGACCGCGTAATCGGGATGCGCGAGGATCGTCGCCTGCTTGTCGATGGCGTAGGCATCGTCGAGGAACGCGCGCAGGTCCTCGGCCGGGTACAGATGGCCGAAGGTCTCGACGAACGTCGCGGTGGCGAGCGCCGACAGCGTCGCCGCGTCGTCCACCGTCGCGCGGCGGATCGCCAGGCTCACTCGGCCTTGGCCTCGCGCGGACGCACCGCGACGTGCACTTCGGCCAGCTGCGCGTCCGGGATCGGCGACGGCGCGCCGGTCATCAGGCACTGCGCACCCGTGGTCTTCGGGAACGGAATGACGTCGCGGATGGATTCGGTGCCGGCCATCAGCGCGGCGATGCGGTCGATGCCGAACGCGATGCCGCCGTGCGGCGGCGCGCCGTAGCGCAGCGCCTCGAGCAGGAAGCCGAACTTGAGCTCGGCTTCCTCGCGGCCGATGCCGAGCAGGTCGAACACGGCCGACTGCATCGACGAACGGTGGATGCGGATCGAGCCGCCGCCGATCTCGTTGCCGTTGAGCACCATGTCGTAGCCGCGCGACACCGCGGTGGCGGCATTGGCGCGCAGGTCGGCCTCGTCGTCCACGCTCGGCGCGGTGAACGGATGGTGCAGCGCGACGTAGCGCTGCGCCTCCTCGTCCCACTCGAACATCGGGAAATCGGTGACCCACAGCGGGCGCCACGCGTTCTCGACCAGGCCCAGGTCCTTGCCGAGCTTGAGGCGCAGCGCGCCCATGAAGTCGGAGGCGACCTTGTACGTCGCGGCGCCGAAGAAGATCGCGTCGCCGGTGTTGGCGCGCGTCTCGCGCAGGATCGCGTCGAGGGTCGCGTCGTCGAGGAACTTGGCGATCGGCGAGTTGATGCCCTCGCGGCCCTTCGCGGCGTCCTCGACCTTCATCCACGCGACGCCCTTCGCGCCGTACTTGGCGGCATGCGCGCCGAGCTCGTCAATCTGCTTGCGCGAGAACTGCGCGCCGCCCGGGGCACGCAGCGCGATGACGCGGCCGTCGGCGTGGTTCGCCCAGTCGCTGAAGACCTTGAACTCGCAGGTCTTCACCAGCTCGGCGATGTCGGTGAACTCCATCGCGATGCGCAGGTCGGGCTTGTCCGAGCCGTAGCGGCGCATGGCCTCGGCGTAGGTCATGCGCGGGAACTGGGCGTCGAGCTCCACGCCGATCACCTCGCGGAACACGCTGCGGATCATGTCCTCGACGGTGTCCTGCACGTCGCGCTCGGACACCCACGCGAACTCCATGTCGAGCTGCGTGAATTCGAGCTGGCGATCGGCACGCAGCGCCTCGTCGCGGAAACAGCGCGCGATCTGGTAGTAGCGGTCGAAGCCCGCCATCATCAGGATCTGCTTGAACAGCTGCGGCGACTGCGGCAGCGCATAGAACTCGCCCGGGTGCATGCGCGCCGGCACGAGGAAGTCGCGCGCGCCTTCCGGCGTGGCCTTGGTGAGGATGGGCGTCTCGATGTCCTGGAAGCCGCGCTCGTCGAGGTAGCGGCGCAGCGCCGCGACCAGCTTGATGCGCGTGCGCATCATCGTCTGCATCTCGGGGCGGCGCAGGTCGAGGTAGCGGTAGCGCAGGCGGATGTCCTCGCCGGGATTCTCGTGCGCGTGGAACGGCAGCGGCTCGGCCTTGTTCAACACCTCGATCTTCGTCGCGACAACTTCCACCTTGCCGGTGGCGATGCGGTCGTTCACGGAATGGCGCGCGCGCACCGTGCCGGTGATGCGCAGGCAGTCCTCGTAGCCGACCTTCGACGCGGCGGCGATCACCTCGGCATTGCCGGCGGCGTCGGACGGCTCGGCGACGATCTGCACGATGCCTTCGTGGTCGCGTAGGTCGATGAAGCAGACGCCGCCGAGGTCGCGGGCGACGTCCGCCCAGCCGCAGAGGGTGACGGTCTGGCCGATCAGGCGCTCGTCGACGAGGCCGCAGAACTGGGTACGCATGGACACTCCGGCAGCGCCCCGCCGCGGGGCGCGATTGAGCCGGCTAGTTTACCGGGGCCACGGGACGAGGCGGACGCGCCGGAGCCCGGCGGGTCGCCGCGCGCCGGGAAACCCGACGGCCCGGCTGCCCGGGTCCGGCGACCGCGGCCGGCCGCGGGATTCAGCCCGCCGCGGGCTTCGGGTCCGATTTCGGCGCCGGCTTGGCCTCGGCGGGCTTGGCCGCGGCGGGCTTCGACTCGGACTTGGACTCCGTGCCTCCCGACGTGCCGCCGCCCTCGACCAGGTTGCGCTTCTTCTCGCCGTCCTTCTTGAAGTCGGTCTCGTACCAGCCGCCGCCGGCGAGGCGGAATTGCGGCGCGGTCAGCCGGCGGCGGACCTGCGGCGCCCCGCACTTCGGGCAATCCGTGGGGTCCGGATCGCTCATCTTCTGCAGGCGATCGAAGTCGTGGCCGCAGGCGGAGCATTCGAAGGCGTAGATGGGCATGGCGGACTGGAATCGCGGAGAACGGACCGGCACAGTAGGGCCGTCGCGCGCGAAATCAAGCGCGAGGGAGGGAATCCGCATGCAAGGCCTCGCCCGCATCGCCTCCGCCGCGCTGGTCGCGGCCGGCCGTCTCGGGGCCGGCTGGCTGGCCGGCCAGGGCATCACCCGCTTCCGCACCGACGACCGCTACGTCACCGTCAAGGGCTCGGCCGAGCGCACCGTCGACGCCGACCTCGTGGTCTGGCCCCTCGCGCATTCGGTGCTGGGCAGCGACCTCGCCGGCGTGCAGTCGCAGCTGGACGCCAACACCGCGGCGATCCAGCGCTTCTTCGCCGAGGCCGGGTTCGGCGCCGCCGAAATCTCCGTCGCGCCGCCCCGGCTGGAAGACCGCTGGGTATACAGCTCGGTCGACAACCGCCCGCCCGAGCGCTATCGCTACTCGACCACCGTCACGCTGCGCACGACGCAGGTGGCGAAGGCGCTGGCGGCGCTGCGCGGTAGCGGCAGGCTGGTCGCGCAGGGCGTCCGGCTCGGTGGCGAGGGCGGCGAAGGCGCGTCGGGCGGCCCGAGTTTCGAGTTCACCCACCTCAACACGATCAAACCGGCGCTGATCGCCGAGGCGACCTCGAACGCACGGCGCTCGGCGGAGCAGTTCGCGAAGGACTCCGGCGCGCGCGTGTCGGGCATCCGCAGCGCGAACCAGGGCGTGGTCTCGATCGAGGACCGCGACGCCGGCAGCCCGCACGTCAAGACGGTGCGGGTGGTGTCGACGGTGGAGTACTTCCTGCGCGACTGAGCGCGGTCCGGCGCAGCGGCCGCACCGGGGCTCAGGCGCCTTCGTATAGCGCGAGGTAGTCCGCCTCCGCCTTCTCCAGCCGGGCCGCGAGGCGCTCGCGTTCCCGGCTGAGCATCGCCGCCTCGGCGAAGCGCGACGGATCGGCGAGGTCGGCGTCCAGCGCGTGCAGCTTGGCTTCGAGCTCGGCGACGGTCGCCTCGGCGGCCGCGAGCTTGACCGGATTCGACTTCCGGCCCGGCTTGGCCGGAGCGGCGGCGGCCTTCGCGGTGGCGGCGGGCGACGGCACCGCCTTCGCCTTGCCGTCGTCGGCCTCGCGCGTGCGCAGCCAGACCGCGTATTCGTCGAGGTCGCCGTCGAACGGCTGCGCGACGCCGCCGGCCACGCGCCAGAACGTCTCGCAGACCAGGCCGATCATGTGGCGATCGTGGCTGACCAGCACGATCGCGCCGTCGAAGTCGGCCAGCGCCTCGGCCAGCGCCTCGCGCATGTCGAGGTCGAGGTGGTTGGTCGGCTCGTCGAGCAGCAGCACGTTCGGCTTGCGCCAGGCGATCATCGCCAGCGCCAGGCGCGCGCGCTCGCCGCCGGAGAAGCCGTCGACCGGTTCGAACGCGCGGTCCCCGGGGAACTGCCACTTGCCGAGGAAGTCGCGCAGCTGCTGCGTGGCGACGCCCGGCGCGAGCTTGGACAGGTGGTCGATCGGCGTCTCGCCCTCGCGCAGCGATTCCACGGTGTGCTGCGCGAAGTAGCCGATGCGCAGGTCCGGATGCGCGCCGCGCTCGCCGTCGAGCAACGGGATCTCGCCCACCAGCGTCTTCACCAGCGTCGACTTGCCCGCGCCGTTGGGGCCCAGCAGCGCGATGCGGTCGCCGGCCTCAAGGCGGAAGATGACGTCGTGCAGGACTTCCCGCTCGCCGTAGCCGCAGTTGGCATGCGTGAGGCCCAGCAGCGAGTGCGGCAGCCTGTCGGGCACCGGGAAGTCGATGTGCAGCGAGCGCTCGGCACGCACCGCCTCGGTGCCCGCGAGCTTGGCCAGCCGCTTCATGCGGCTCTGCGCCTGCTTGGCCTTCGACGCCTTGGCCTTGAAGCGGTCGATGAACTTCTGCAGGTGCGCGCGCTCGACCTGTTCCTTCTCGAAGGCGATCTGCTGCTGGCGCAGCTGCTCGGCGCGCTGGCGCTCGAAGTCGGTGTAATTGCCGGTGTAGAGCTTGGCGGTATTCGAATGCAGGTGCAGCACGTGGCTGCAGATGCCGTCGAGGAACTCGCGGTCGTGCGAGATTACGAACAGCGTGCCGGGGTACTTCAGCAACCACTGTTCGAGCCAGAGCACGGCGTCGAGGTCGAGGTGGTTGGTGGGCTCGTCGAGCAGCAGCAGGTCGGACGGCGTCATCAGCGCGCGCGCGAGGTTCAGGCGCACGCGCCAGCCACCGGAGAACGTCTTGACCGCGCGGTCGTGCGTGTCGGCGGAGAAGCCGAGGCCGTGCAGCAGCTTGGCGGCGCGCGCCTCGGCATCGTAGCCGCCGACTTCCTCGAGGCGGTGATGCGCTTCGGCAACGGCTTCCCAATCCTCGCGGGCGACGGCATCGCGCTCGGCGGCGATCGCCGCATGCACGACGGCATCGCCGGACAGCACGAAGTCGAGCGCGCTATCGTCGAGCGCCGGCGTCTCCTGCGCCACGCTCGCGATGCGCGCGCGGCCGGGGATGTCGATGTCGCCCTTGTCGGGCTCCACCTCGCCCTGCAGCGCGGCGAACAGCGAGGATTTGCCCGTGCCGTTGCGGCCGACCACGCCCACGCGCCAGCCGGCGTGCAGGGAGAGGTCGACGCCGGACAAAAGCAGGCGCTCGCCGCGTCGCAGCGAAAAGTCACGGAAACCGATCATGCGGCCATTGTACCGGGACGCTACGGGCCGCCCGCGCGCACGCGGTCGCAACGTCCAGCGGTTAAGGTGATGAACGGACCCCGCCCCGCGGTTTTGCCGCGCCGCCCACGACGGAGCCTCGATGCACCACACCTCGCTCATCGCCCTGCTGGTCGCCGGCTTCGTGCTGGCGTTCCTGTTCGGCGGCCTCGCCCACCGCCTCAAGCTGTCGCCGCTGGTGGGCTACCTGATCGCCGGCGTGGTGATCGGGCCGTTCACGCCCGGCTTCATCGCCGACCGCTCGCTCGCGCCGCAGCTCGCCGAGATTGGCGTGATCCTGCTGATGTTCGGCGTCGGCCTGCATTTCTCGATGCGCGACCTGCTCGCGGTGAAGGGCATCGCCGTGCCGGGCGCGATCGCGCAGATCGTGGTGGTGAGCGCGATGGGCTGGGGGCTCGCGCGCCTGTTCGGCTGGAGGGACGGTGCGGGCGTGGTGTTCGGGCTCGCGCTGTCGGTGGCCAGTACGGTGGTCGTGCTGCGCGGACTGGAGGAGCGCCGCTTGCTCGACAGCAGCCGCGGGCGCATCGCGGTGGGCTGGCTGATCGTCGAGGACCTGGCCATGGTGCTCGCGCTGGTGCTGCTGCCGGCGCTGGCCGGCAAGGCCGACGGCGAAGGCGAAGGCGGCATCGGGATGGCGCTGCTGGCGACGGTCGCCAAGGTCGGTGGCTTCGCCGTGTTCATGTGGATGGTCGGGCGGCGTGCGATTCCGTGGATCCTCGAACGCGTGGCCGGCACCGGCTCGCGCGAGCTGTTCACGCTGTGCGTGCTCGCGATCGCGCTCGGCGTGGCGTTCGCGTCGGCGGAACTGTTCGGCGTGTCGTTCGCGCTCGGGGCGTTCTTCGCCGGCCTGATCCTCAGCGAGTCCGAATTCAGCCATCAGGCCGCCAGCGAGACGCTGCCCCTGCGCGATGCCTTCGCCGTGCTGTTCTTCGTGTCGGTCGGCATGCTGTTCGATCCGACCATCCTGTTCGACCACCCGGTGCACGTGGTCGCCACCGCCGCGCTGGTCATCCTCGGCAACGGCGCGGTGGCGTGGCTCGTGGCGCGACTGCTGCGCAAGGACGCATCGACCGCGGGCCTGCTGGCAGTGAGCCTGTCCCAGATCGGCGAGTTCTCGTTCATCCTCGCCACGCTCGGCGTGTCGCTCGACCTGCTGCCCAGCGAAGGGCAGGACCTCATCCTGGGCTCGGCGATCCTGTCGATCGTGCTGAATCCCGTGCTGTTCGCCCTGCACGACCGCATGGAGGCGCGCCGCGGCCGCCAGGCGCCTGCCGAGCACGACGTGATGACGCCGCCGCTGCCGGACGGCGGGCAGCCGCACGTGATCCTGATCGGCTATGGCCGCGTGGGCAGCGAGCTCGGCCCGCTGCTCGTCGGGCACGGCGTGCCGGTCGTGGCGATCGATGATGATCCGCCGCTGGTCGCGCGTGCACGCGCCGCCGGCATCCCCGCGGTGCGCGGACATGCGGCGAATCCCGCCGTGCTCGCGGAAGCGAGGCCCGCCTCGGCGCAGATGGCGCTGCTGGCGATCCCGAACGCGTTCGAGGCCGGCGAGATCATCGAGCGCCTGCGCGAAGCGAACCCGTCGATCAGCATCATGGCGCGCGCGCATTCCGACGCCGGGGTGAAGTACCTGCTCGACCGCGGGGCCGACGGCGCGGTGATGGCCGAGCGCGAGCTGGCGCACAGCCTCGCGGAAATGGTGATGGCGCTGCCGGCGTTCCGGGGGTCTCATCCGCTTCCCTCTTCGGCCACGTAACCGGCGACGAGCGATGCGGATCGCGCTCCTCACCGGCGCGGGCATGTCCGCCGAAAGTGGCGTGCCGACCTTCCGCGACGCACTGACCGGGCTGTGGTCGCGCTTCGATGCCGAGCGCCTCGCCACGCCGCAGGCGTTCCGCGCGGATCCCGACCTCGTCTGGGGCTGGTACCGCTGGCGCGCCGCGCAGGCCTCGCGCGCGACCCCGCATGCCGGCCACGACGCCATCGCCGCACTCGAGCGGCACGCCCACGTCGACGTCGTCACGCAGAACGTGGACGACCTGCACGAGCGCGCCGGCAGCACGCGCGTGGCGCACCTGCACGGACGGCTGCTGCGCTCGCGCTGCGACGACTGCGGCACGACGGCCTCGCCCGATCCGATCCTCGCGCCTTACGCGGGCGGCGACGAAGGCCGTCGCGAAGCGCCGCCGGCCTGCGCGCGCTGCGGCGGCCGGTTCCGTCCCGACGTCGTCTGGTTCGGCGAGGCGCTGCCCGAGTCCGCGTGGAACGCGGGCGTCGAAGCGGTGCGCGGCTGCGACTGCGTGGTCGTCGTGGGAACGTCGGGACTGGTGCAGCCGGCGGCGTCGCTGCCGTCGATGGCGCGCGCGCTCGGCAAGCCGGTGCTGGAGATCAACCCGGTGCCCAGCGCGCTGACGCCGCAGGTCGACGCGCACTGGGCGATGCCGGCAAGCACTGGCCTGCAGCGCCTGCTGGACGACATCGCCGGCGGATGAAAAAAGGCCGCGACGCCGTCGCGGCCTTTCGCTCACCCGATACGGCGGTTCAATGCACCGAGCGCGAGCTCGGCTCGGTCGCGGACGCGCGCGGCACGCCGCCCGGCAGGCCGCCCTCCGTGCGGTCGAAGGCGAGGTGCCCGCCCTCGGTACGCACGCGGATCGTGTCGCCACTGGCGAACTCGCCCGCGAGGATGCGCTGCGCGAGCGGGTTCTCCAGCTGCTGCTGGATCGCGCGCTTGAGGGGCCGCGCGCCGTAGACCGGGTCGAAGCCGACGTTGCCGAGCAGCGTCAGCGCCTCCTCCGTCAGCTCGAGCCTGAGGCCGCGCTCGGCGAGCCGCTTCTCCAGACCGCGCAGCTGGATCTTCGCGATCTCCCGGATCTGCGCCTTGTCGAGCGGATGGAACACGACGATGTCGTCGAGTCGATTGATGAACTCCGGGCGGAAGTGCGCCTGCACCACACCCATCACCGCCGCCTTCATCTGCATGTAGGCCTGCGGCGAATCGTCGCCCGCCATCTCCTGGATCTGGTGCGAGCCGAGGTTCGAGGTCATCACGATGACGGTATTTCGGAAATCGACCGTGCGGCCCTGGCCGTCGGTGAGGCGGCCGTCGTCCAGCACCTGCAGGAGGATGTTGAACACGTCCGGATGCGCCTTCTCGACCTCGTCGAGCAGGATCACGCTGTACGGGCGACGCCGCACCGCCTCGGTGAGGTAGCCGCCTTCCTCGTACCCGACGTAGCCCGGAGGCGCACCGACGAGGCGGCTCACCGCGTGCTTCTCCATGAACTCGCTCATGTCGATGCGCACCATCGCGTCGGTACTGTCGAAGAGGAACTCGGCCAGCGCCTTGCACAGCTCGGTCTTGCCCACGCCGGTCGGGCCGAGGAACAGGAACGAGCCGCTCGGGCGGTTCGGATCGGAAAGACCGGCGCGCGAACGACGCACGGCATCCGACACGACCTTGATCGCCTCGTCCTGCCCGACCACGCGCGTGTGCAGATGCTCTTCCATCCTCAAAAGCTTCTCACGCTCGCCTTCGAGCATCTTGCTGACCGGAATGCCGGTCCAGCGCGCGACGACCTCGGCGATCTCCTCGGCGGTGACCTTGTCCTGCAGCAGCCTGAAGCCCTTGCTTTCGGCTTCCTGCGCGGCGGCCAGCTGCTTCTCGAGTTCGGGAAGCAGGCCGTATTGGATCTCGGACATGCGCGCGTAGTCCTGCCTGCGCTGCGCGGCTTCGAGCTCGAGCTTTGCCGCTTCGATCTGCTCCTTGATCTTCGTCGCACCCTGCAGGGTCGCCTTCTCGGCCTTCCAGATCTCCTCGAGGTCGTTGAACTCGCGCTCGAGCGTGGCGATCTCGCTTTCGAGGTCCGCCAGGCGCTGCTTCGACGCCTCGTCCTTCTCCTTCTTCAGCGCCTCGCGCTGGATCTTGAGCTGGATCAGGCGACGCTCGCGACGGTCGAGTTCCTCCGGCTTGGAATCGATCTCCATGCGGATGCGGCTCGCCGCCTCGTCCATCAGGTCGATGGCCTTGTCCGGCAGCTGGCGGTCGGCGATGTAGCGATGGCTGAGCGTGGCCGCGGCGACGATCGCCGGATCGGTGATCTCCACGCCGTGGTGCACGGCGTAGCGCTCCTTCAGGCCGCGCAGGATCGCGATGGTGTCCTCGACGCTGGGCTCGCCGACGAACACCTTCTGGAAGCGGCGCTCCAGCGCGGCGTCCTTCTCGACGTACTTGCGGTACTCGTCGAGCGTGGTCGCGCCGATGCAGTGCAGCTCGCCGCGCGCGAGCGCCGGCTTGAGCATGTTGCCGGCGTCCATCGCGCCCTCGGCCTTGCCGGCGCCGACCATCGTGTGCAGCTCGTCGATGAACAGGATGATCTGGCCTTCGTTCTTCGACAGGTCGTTGAGCACGGCCTTGAGGCGTTCCTCGAACTCGCCGCGGTACTTGGCGCCAGCGATCAGCGAGCCCATGTCGAGCGACAGCACGCGCCTGCCGCGAAGGCCCTCGGGCACCTCGCCGTTGACGATGCGCTGCGCGAGGCCTTCCACGATGGCCGTCTTGCCCACGCCCGGCTCGCCGATCAGCACCGGATTGTTCTTGGTGCGACGCTGCAGCACCTGGATCGTGCGGCGGATCTCCTCGTCGCGACCCACCACCGGATCGAGCTTGCCGCTCTCGGCGCGCGCGGTGAGGTCGATCGTGTACTTCTCGAGCGCCTGGCGCGCGTCTTCCGCGTTCTCGTCCTGCACCTTCTCTCCTCCGCGCAGCTTGTCGATGGCCGCTTCGAGCTTCTCCCGGGGGGCGCCCGTCGCCTTCAGCGCGCGACCGAGGTCGCCGCCGTCCTCCAGGGCCGCGAGCACGAACAGCTCGCTCGCGATGAAGCTGTCGCCGCGCTGGCTGGCCAGCTTGTCGGTGACGTTGAGCAGGCGCGCGAGATCGTTGCCGATGGACACGTTGCCGGCCTGGCCCGAGACCTTCGGCAGTTTCTCCAGCGACTCGCCGAGGCGCTCGCGCAGCGCCGCGACGTTGACGCCCGCCTGCGCGAGCAGCGGGCGCGTGCTGCCGCCCTGCTGGTCGAGCAGCGCGGTCATCAGGTGCACGGGCTCGATGACGGAATGGTCGCGCGCGACCGCGAGCGACTGCGCGTCGCCCAGCGCCTGCTGGAAGCGGGAGGTGAGCTTGTCCATCCGCATGGGAAGTCCTCGATCGGGGGCGGCCGATGACCGCGATGCCCGATAGATGCGGCCTATGCGCGGTGCTTCAAGCGTCCCGCGCGACCGTTCAGCGGCACGTCAAGCCGCGCACCGGCTGTCCACGGCGTGCTTACGCCGGCCTGCCCAGACTGCGCCGATGATCGCGACCGCCCCGCAGGCCCTGCCCGCCCCGCCGCCCGTGCAGTCGCACTGGGCCCTGTTCCTCGACGTCGACGGTTGCCTGCTCGACTTCGCCGACCGCCCGGAAGACGTGCAGGTGCCCGAAGGCCTGCGCGAATCGCTGATACGGCTGTCGCGCGCACTCGACGGCGCGGTGGCCTTCATCAGCGGCCGGCGCATCGCGCAGATCGACCAGATCTTCGCCCCGTTGCGCCTGCCCGCCGCCGGCCTGCACGGCCTGGAGCTTCGCGAGGGCGACGACGGCGACGACCACGCATTCCACGTGCCGGGCGACCTCGCCAACATCCGCGAGGCGGCCGAGCAGGTCGCCGCCGCGTATCCGGGCGCGCGCGTGGAGGACAAGGGCGCGGCCATCGCGCTGCACTGGCGGGCCGCGCCGGCCGCGCGCTCGCCCATGGAGGCGCTGGCCGCCTCCGCGCTGGCACGCCTGCCGGGCTATCGCCTGCAGCACGGCAACTGCGTGGTCGAGCTGAGGCCCGCGCACAGCGACAAGGGCGAGGCGGTGCGCCAGCTGATGCAGGCGCCGCCGTTCGCCGGCCGCACGCCGGTCTACGCCGGCGACGACCTGACCGACGAGGACGGCTTCTCGGCCGCGAACCACCTCGGCGGGCTGTCCGTGCGCGTGGGCGACCGCCAGCCCAGCCTGGCCACGCACACGCTGGCCGGCACCGACGCCCTGCGCGACTGGCTGCACGAGGCCGCGGCGCGCCTGGACGCCGCCGCATGAGCACGCTCGACCTGGGCCTCATCGGCAACTGCAGCATCGGTGCGCTGGTCGACCCGGCCGGCCGCATCGTCTGGGCCTGCGTGCCCGCGTTCGACGGCGATCCGACGTTCTGCGCGCTGCTCTCGCCGCGCATCGACGGCGGCGACTTCGCGATCGAGCTGGACGACTGCGTCGGCACCGAGCAGCACTACGTCGAGAACACCGCCGTGCTGCGCACGGTGCTGCGCGATTCGCGCGGCGGCGTGGTCGAGATCCTCGACTTCGCCCCGCGCTGGAAGCAGTACGACCGCTTCTACCGCCCGGTCATGCTGACGCGCAGCGTGCGCCCGCTCGCCGGCGAGCCGCGCGTGCGCGTGCGCCTGCGCCCGCTTGCCGAGTACGGCGCGCGCGTGCCCGAGGTCACCTGGGGCAGCAACCACATCCGCTACGTGCTGCCCGGCTTCACGCTGCGCCTCAATACCGATGCCGCGATCCGGCTGGTGCGCGAGGAGACGCCGTTCCTGCTCGACCGCGAGCTGCACTTCATCCTCGGCCCGGACGAGACGCTGACGCGCCCGGTCGCGGAATTCGCCCGCGAATCGCTGGAGAAGACGGTCGACTACTGGCGCGACTGGGTGCGCGCGCTGTCGATCCCGCTGGAATGGCAGGACGCCGTCATCCGCAGCGCGATCACGCTCAAGCTCTGCCAGTACGACGAGACCGGCGCGATCGTCGCCGCGCTTACCACGTCGATCCCCGAGGCGGCGGGCACGGCGCGCAACTGGGACTACCGCTACTGCTGGCTGCGCGACGCCGCGTTCGTCGTGCGCGCGCTCAATCGCCTCGGCGCCACGCGCACGATGGAGGAGTACCTGCGCTACGTGTCCAACCTCATCCCCGAGGACGGCCACCTGCAGCCGCTCTACGGGATCGGCCTGCAGCGCGAGCTGCACGAGGAGGAAGTGCCGACGCTCGCGGGCTATCGCGGCATGGGCCCGGTGCGGCGCGGCAACCTGGCGTGGGTGCAGCCGCAGCACGACGTCTACGGCAGCGTGGTGCTGGCGTCCACGCAGCTGTTCTTCGACCGCCGCCTCAACCTGCCGAGCGGCGCCGTGCACTTCCAGCGCCTGGAGCGCCTGGGCGAGCGCGCCTACGCGCTGTTCGAACAGCCCGACGCCGGCCTGTGGGAGTTCCGCGGCCGCGTGGAGGTGCATACCTATTCCGCCGTGATGTGCTGGGCGGCCTGTGATCGCCTCGCCAAGATCGCCGCGCAGCTGCAGCTGCACGATCGCGCGGCGTTCTGGCACGAACGCGCCGCACGCATGCACGCGCGTATCAGCGAGCTGGCCTTCGATCCGCGGCGCGGCTGGTTCGTGGAAGGCACGCACAGCGGCCGCATGGACGCGGTGCTGCTGCTGCTGGCCGACCTCGGCTTCGTCCGCGCCGACGACCCGCGCTTCGCGGCGACGGTCGACGCGGTGGGCCGCGAGCTGCGCAGCGGCGACGGCATGCTGCGCTACGTCGCGCCCGACGACTTCGGCGTGCCCGAAACCAGCTTTACCATCTGCACGTTCTGGTACATCGACGCGCTGGCGGCGGTCGGCCGCACCCACGAGGCGCGCGAACTGTTCGAGCGCGTGCTCGCGCGGCGCAACCACCTGGGTCTGCTGTCGGAGGACATGGCGCTGGAAGGCAGCGAGCTCTGGGGCAACTTCCCGCAGACGTATTCGCATGTCGGCCTGATCAACGCGGCCATGCGCCTGAGCCGCCCCTGGCAGGACGCGACGTAGCCGGTCCATCACGTGGCCGACAAACGCAGGACGGCATCCTGACGGCCTCGGCCAACGCCGGTCGGTACAGGGAAATTCAGCTCCGATGGGTCGCCTCGTCGTCGTCAGCAACCGCGTCGCGCTGCCGGAAGAATCGCGTGCCGGCGGCCTCGCCATCGCGCTGCTCGACGCACTGCGCGAGGAAGGCGGCATGTGGTTCGGCTGGAGCGGCCGGATCGACCCGCACGCGTCCGGCCGCCTGCACGAGCAGCAGGACGGCAACATCGAATTCGTCACCATGGACCTGTCCGAGCAGGACCACGAGGACTACTACAACGGCTTCGCCAACCGCACGCTGTGGCCGCTGCTGCACTTCCGCATGGACCTGGTGGACTACAGCCGCGATACCTACGCGGGCTACCAGTGCGTCAATGCGCTGTTCGCGGGCAAGCTCGCGCCGCTGCTGCGCGAGGACGACCTCGTCTGGATCCACGACTACCACCTGATCCCGCTGGCCAAGCTGCTGCGCGAACGCGGCGTCAAATGCCGCATCGGGTTCTTCCTGCACGTGCCGATGCCGTCGTCGGACCTGCTCGCCGCGCTGCCGAGCCACCAGCGCCTGTTCGAAGGGCTGTCGTCCTGCGATCTGGTCGGCTTCCAGACCGAGCGCGACCTCGAGCGCTTCCAGGACTACGTGCGCCTGTTCGGGCGTGGCCGCGTGATCGAGCGCGGCCTGATGGAAGCACCGAACGGCCGGCGTTTCCGCGCCGGCGCGTTCCCGATCAGCATCGACACGCGCCGCATCGCCGAGCTCGCCGCCGAGGCGGTGAACAAACCCAGCGTGAAGCGGCTCGTGGCGAGCATGTCCGGCCGCGCGCTCGCGATCGGCGTGGACCGGCTGGACTATTCGAAGGGCCTGCCCGAGCGCCTGCGCAGCTTTCAGAACTACCTGCACCGCTATCCGCAGCAGCGCGGGCAGCTCACGTTCCTGCAGATCGCGCCCGTGTCGCGGGGTGGCGTCGCCGAATACCGCCACCTGCGCGAGGAACTCGAGCAGCTCTCCGGGCACATCAACGGGCGCTACGCGGAGCCGGACTGGACGCCGCTGCGCTACGTCAACCGCAACTACCCGCATTCCACGCTGACCGGGTTCTACCGGCTCGCCAAGGTCGGGCTGGTCACGCCGCTGCGCGACGGCATGAACCTGGTCGCTAAGGAATTCGTCGCCGCGCAGGACGCCGAGGATCCCGGCGTGCTGCTGCTCTCCCCGTTCGCGGGCGCGGCGCGCGAGCTCGACGGCGCGCTGATCGTGAACCCCTACGACATCGACGGCGCCGGCGATGCGATCGCGCAGGCCATGACGATGCCGCTGGCCGAGCGCCGCGAGCGATGGGACGCGATGTTCCGCCACCTCTGCGCGCACGACGTCACGCACTGGCGGCGCACGTACCTGCAGGCACTCCGCGACGTGCACCTCGACATCGACGCGCACGCCGAGCGCGCGGAGGACGAGCCGACGGAACGCGAGGGCGGCACCTGGCACGAGCGCCGCACCGGCGGCGATCGCCGGTCGGGCGGCGAGCGGCGCATCCCGCTCGTGGCGCCGGCGCCGCCCCGGCACTGAGGCCGATCAGCCCGCCAGCGACGCGATCTTGCGCAGCTCCGACGCGGCCGCCGACAGCGTGGTCGCCAGGCGCGACACGCCGAGTTCCGCCAGCTCGCGACGCTGGCGCATCTGTGCGCCGCTCTGCAGGCCGGGTCGCACGACCAGCACCGGCAGGTCGTCGAACGCGGTGCGCAGTCGCTTGATCACGTAGCGCACCTGCGCGAGCCCACCGGGCGGCACCGACACCAGCACGACCGCGTCGACGCCCGCGGCGCGTACCTGCTCGACCACGTCGGACGCCAGCACGGCCGACGTCGCGGGCGCCCAGTCGATGCGGCCCATGTCCACGAGCTTGCCCAGCATGGTCAGCGCCACCTCGTCGACGGCGTCGCGCACGGGGATCGCCAGCACGCGCGTGCGATCGGCACCGACCAGCGCGTCCGGGCGGATCAGGCGCCGGTGCGCATCCACCATCGCGTGCGCCTCGTCGACCACGCGCGCATGGTCGGCGGGGTCGAGGCGACCGTGGCGCAGGTCTTCGCGCGCATGCCCCAGCATCGGCACCACGATCTCGTCGTAGGCGCGGTCCAGCCCGTCCAGCGCGGCGTAATCGTCGAGCAGGTCGGCGGCCTCGGTGTCGTCCTGCGCGAGCAGGCGCTGGTAGTAGCGGTGCGCGGGCG
>NZ_SMRQ01000033.1 GCF_004359965.1 Cognatilysobacter segetis
GGTCGCGGGTTCGAGTCCCGTCCGCTCCGCCAGTTGTTCCGGAGGCGCCGTTCGCGGCGCCTTCGTTTTCCGGACCGCACGCCGGGCAGCAATGCGAATGTCGCGGGCAGCTGCACAGCTGTCGAGCAGTAGAAATGGAGCGGTAGTTCAGTCGGTTAGAATGCTGGCCTGTCACGCCGGAGGTCGCGGGTTCGAGTCCCGTCCGCTCCGCCAGTTGTTCCGGAGGCGCCGTTCGCGGCGCCTTCGTTTTCCGGACCGCACGCCGGGCAGCAATGCGAATGTCGCGGGCAGCTGCACAGCTGTCGAGCAGTAGAAATGGAGCGGTAGTTCAGTCGGTTAGAATGCTGGCCTGTCACGCCGGAGGTCGCGGGTTCGAGTCCCGTCCGCTCCGCCAGTTGTTCCGGAGGCGCCGTTCGCGGCGCCTTCGTTTTCCGGACCGCACGCCGGGCAGCAATGCGAATGTCGCGGGCAGCTGCACAGCTGTCGAGCAGTAGAAATGGAGCGGTAGTTCAGTCGGTTAGAATGCTGGCCTGTCACGCCGGAGGTCGCGGGTTCGAGTCCCGTCCGCTCCGCCAGTTGTTCCGGAGGCGCCGTTCGCGGCGCCTTCGTTTTCCGGACCGCACGCCGGGCAGCAATGCGAATGTCGCGGGCAGCTGCACAGCTGTCGAGCAGTAGAAATGGAGCGGTAGTTCAGTCGGTTAGAATGCTGGCCTGTCACGCCGGAGGTCGCGGGTTCGAGTCCCGTCCGCTCCGCCAGTTGTTCCGGAGGCGCCGTTCGCGGCGCCTTCGTTTTCCGGACCGCACGCCGGGCAGCAATGCGAATGTCGCGGGCAGCTGCACAGCTGTCGAGCAGTAGAAATGGAGCGGTAGTTCAGTCGGTTAGAATGCTGGCCTGTCACGCCGGAGGTCGCGGGTTCGAGTCCCGTCCGCTCCGCCAGTTGTTCCGGAGGCGCCGTTCGCGGCGCCTTCGTTTTCCGGACCGCACGCCGGGCAGCAATGCGAATGTCGCGGGCAGCTGCACAGCTGTCGAGCAGTAGAAATGGAGCGGTAGTTCAGTCGGTTAGAATGCTGGCCTGTCACGCCGGAGGTCGCGGGTTCGAGTCCCGTCCGCTCCGCCAGTTGTTCCGGAGGCGCCGTTCGCGGCGCCTTCGTTTTCCGGACCGCACGCCGGGCAGCAATGCGAATGTCGCGGGCAGCTGCACAGCTGTCGAGCAGTAGAAATGGAGCGGTAGTTCAGTCGGTTAGAATGCTGGCCTGTCACGCCGGAGGTCGCGGGTTCGAGTCCCGTCCGCTCCGCCATTTTTCGAAAAGCGCCGGAAACGGCGCTTTTCTTTTGTCCGGCGATCGGCGCGGTGGCTCGGCATCCGTCGTCGGCCCGTGCAAGCGGCTACACTGTCGGGCTTCGCCCTTAGCCGTGCCGCAATGCTGCAGAACCTTCGCGAAAAGACTTCCGGTTGGGTCGCCACCGTCGTGCTCGGCCTGCTCGTGGTGCCGTTCGCCTTCGTCGGCGTCCAGGACTACTTCCAGCGCTCGCGCGAGATGCCCGTGGCATCCATCAGTGCGCCTCCGGCGTGGTGGAGCTCGGCACCCTCGTTCTGGCCCGTGTCGATGTTCTGGCAGCGGCAGGACGTCAGCCAGCGCGATTTCCGCGACCGCTTCGAGCAGGCGAGGCAGGCCGCGCGCCAGGAGCAGGGCGCGCAGTTCGACGCGCGCGAGTTCGAAAGCGAATCCAGCAAGCGCAAGGTGCTCGACGGCCTGATCGACGAGCGCGTGCAGGGGCTCTGGGCGCAGCGCCAGGCGATCACGGTCAGCGACGCGATGGTGCGCAGCGAGATCGCCGCGATCCCCGCGTTCCAGAGCAACGGCAAGTTCGATCTCCAGCAGTACCGCATCGCGCTGCGCACGCTGAGTCCCCCTCGCAACGAAGCGCAGTTCGAGCAGCTCGTGCGCGAGGGGCTCGCGCAGTCGCTGCTGCGCAGCACGCTCGGCAGCAGCGCGTTCGCGACCAAGGCCGAGGCCGAGCGCCTGGTGGCGCTTCTCGGCGAGCGGCGCGATCTGTCGGTCGTCGAGCTGCCGGCGCTGCCGGTCGACACGGCCCCCGTTCCCGCGGCCGAGATCGAGCGCTGGTATCGCGCGCATCTGTCGCAGTACCGCGCGCCCGAAACGGTCTCGCTGGAATACGTCGACATCGATGCTTCGACGCTGCCGGTTCCGGCGGTCGACGAGGCCGCGTTGCGCGAGCGTTACGAGCAGGAGAAGTCCCGCTTCGTCGCCGCGGAACAGCGTCAGGCGTCGCACATCCTGATCAGCGTGCCGGCCGGGGCCAGCGCCGCGGTCGAAAAGTCGGCGCGCGAGAAGGCGGCGCGGCTCGCGACGCAGGCGCGTGCGCCCGGCGCGGACTTCGGGGCCTTGGCACGTGCGAACAGCGACGACACCGGCTCCAAGGCCGCTGGCGGCGATCTGGGCTTCGTCGCGAAGGGCGCCCTCGCGCCCGCGTTCGAGAAGGCGCTGTTCGCGATGCAGCCGGGGCAGGTCAGCGATCCGGTCCGCACCGAATTCGGTTGGCATGTGATCCAGCTGCGCCAGGTGCAGCAGGGTCGCCAAGAGGCATTCGAGCAGGTGCGCCCGGCGCTCGAGAAGGAAGTGATCGACAGCGCGCGCGAGAAGCAGTTCAACGACGTGACGTCGAAGATCGTGGACGCCGTGCTGAAGAACCCGTCCTCGCTCGGCCCGGCGGCACGCCAGGTGGGCCTGCCCGTGCTCACGGCCGGCCCGGTCGCCCGCGGCCAGGCCTCCGGCGTCCTCGCCCATCCGATGGTGCAGCGCACCGCCTTCTCGGAGTCCGCCATCGCGCAGGGCATGGTGTCCGATCCGATCGAGGTGGGGAACGAGCACACCGTGCTGCTGCGCGTCACCGCGCACAACGCCGCGCGCCAGCTGTCGCTCGCGGAAGTCCGCGATCGCGTGATCGCCGCGATCCGCGCCGACCGGGTGATGAAGGCCGCCCAGAAGCGGGCCGACGCGGTCGTCGCGCAGGTCAAGTCCGGTCAGTCGCTCGCCCAGGTGGCGATGGCACAGGGGCTGGCGGCGCCGAAGGCAGTGCTACGCGTTCCGCGTGGCGCCGACGTGCTCGCACCGGGCGTCTCGGATGCGTTCTTCTCCGCGTACGCGCCGAAGGGCCGCAAGGCTGTGGGTTCGAAGGTCCTGCCCGACGGACGGGGCGTCGTGTTCGTGGTCGACGCGATCAACCCGGGTACGCCGCAGGACGTTGGCGGCGATATCGGCCAGATCGCCTCGCAGATTTCGCAGCTGCACGGCTTCGTGGATTTCGATACGACGGTCCGCGCCCTGCGTCGCAGCTACAAGGTGGACGTCAACGCGTCGAACCTCTGACCGCTGGGATCCTTGGAGCGAACGGCCCGCCCTGGAGGCGGGCCGTTTCGTTTCGGCTGCGGATCGAACGGGTGTCCGCTGCCGAAGCACGAGCAAAAAAAAGCCCGGCGGTGCCGGGCTTTCTTCATGGATCTTCTCAGTCTTCGTCGCCGATGCCGGTCATACCGAGGATGTTGTATCCGGAGTCGACGTAGGTGACTTCGCCCGTGATGCCCGCCGCGAGGTCCGAGCACAGGAAGGCGGCGGCGTTGCCGACGTCCTCGATCGTCACGCTTCGGCGCAGCGGCGCATAGGTCTCGAAGTGGTGCAGCATCTTGCGGAAGTTCGCGATGCCGGCGGCCGCGAGCGTCTTGATCGGGCCGGCGGAGATCGCGTTGACGCGCGTGCCTTCCGGACCGAGGTTCAGCGCGAGGTACCGCACCGTCGCCTCGAGGCTGGCCTTGGCCACGCCCATCACGTTGTAGTTCTGCAGCGCGCGTTCGGCGCCGAGGTAGCTGAGCGTCAGGATCGAACCGTTGCGGCCCTGCATCATCGGGCGCGCCGCCTTCGCCAGCGCGGCGAGCGAATACGCCGAGATGTCGTGCGCGATCGCGAAGTTCTCGCGCGTCAGACCGTCGAGGAACTCGCCTTCGATGGCTTCCCGCGGGGCATAGGCGATGCAGTGCACGAGGATGTCGAAACCGTCCCACCGCTGCCCGAGCTGCTCGAAGCACTGCGCGATCTGCTCGTCGGACGTGACGTCGAGCGGGATCACGATGTCGCTGCCGTACTCGGCGGCAGCCGCCTCCACGCGCGACTTCAGCTTGTCGTTCTGGTACGTGAGCGCGATCTCGGCGCCCTGGGCGCGCATCGCCTCGGCGATGCCCGTGGCGATCGAGCGCTGGCTCGCGATGCCCGTGATCAGTGCGCGCTTGCCCTGCAGGAAACCCATGTGCTCTCCGTGACTGGCGCCCGCAACGGCGGGCAAGGCCGCGTAGTGTGCCCGCCGCCGGTGCGCGAGGCTACTTCGACGCCAGCGAGTCGACCGCCAGCACCATGCCCGGCGCGAGCAGCTTGCCGGCCTTGAGCCCGTTGAGGCTGAGCAGTTCGGCCACCGTCACCTTGTAGCGGCGGGCGATCATCCACAGGCTTTCGCCCGCGGCGACGATATGGCGGCGGGGCGAGTTCGACACCGCGATGGCGGCCGTCGCGAGGGGCGCGGCCGAGGTCGCGACCGACGCGGCCGGAGTGGCGGTGGGCGACAGCACGGCGGCGACGATCGAGCTGGCCGGCGCCTCGCCGGCGGCCGCGCCCAATGCCGCCGCGGCCGAACCCGGCGCGAGGATCGACGCCACCGCCGGTGCGGACTTGGGCGTGTCCATCGCGACCAGCGTCTGCGACGAGGCGATCGGGGCGAGTTCGCGGACCGGACGGTCGAGGGACGCGAGGAAGCGCGGCTGGTCGTCGGCGCGGGCGATCACGCAGGAGATCGCGTGCAGTTTGTCGTCGTAGGCCTGGGTGATGCCCGACAGGCCGGCAAGAGTCTCCGGCTTCGCGGTGCGCGGCGTCTGGCCCGCGCGCTTCAGCGCACCGAACACGCGGTACTCGCCTGCGTTGTAGGCCATGACCGCCAGGCGCCAGTTGCCGCCGAACATGCCGTGCAGGGTCTTGAGGTAGCGGACTGCCGCCTTCGTCGAGTCGATCGGCGACATGCGGCCGTCGTAGCCCGGCCGCATCGGAACCTTATGGTTGCGTGCGGTGGTGGCGATCATCTGCCACAGGCCGGCCGGGCCCGCGGAACTGCGGGCGGTGGGCTTGTAGCCGCTTTCCACGAAGGGGATCAGCGCGTATTCGGTCGGCAGGTGCGCCGCGCGCACCGATTCGACGACGTGGCCGAAGAGCACCATCGTATTGTCGTCGCGATTGGCGAGCCGCTCCGGTGCGTGGGCGAACTGACGGGACCAGCGCGACGGCTCGGCGGGGCACGACGGCTCGGCGAGGCCCGAGCGGAAATGCTCGTAGATCTCGCGGCCGCTGCGCGCATCGGCCGCGTGGGCGAGGCCGGTCGACGCGACGCCGAGCGCGGCCACGAGCGCCGCAGCGCTCGTCTTATTAAAGAGAGTGTTCATGCCGCGAATCCGTCCTTCCACGCGCGGAGCGTGGCGAAGGTTTCGACGCGGCCGGCAGGCGCGCGACCCAGGCGGCGGGATACGGCGTCGACGACGGCAGGGGCGTCGCAACGCAGGAACGGATTGCAGGCCAGTTCGCTGCCGAGCGTGGTCGGGAGCGTGGGCTGTTGGGCGTCTCGCATGGTCTTGGCCTCCTTCATGCGGTGCCGGAGCGCCGCGTTGTCGGGTTCAACCACCACCGCGAATGCGGCATTGGCCAGCGTGTACTCGTGCCCGCAGCAGACCCGGGTGTCCGGGGGGAGCGCCGCGAGCCTCCCCAACGAGTTCTCCATCTCGGCCGCCGTGCCTTCGAACAAGCGCCCGCAGCCGAGGCTGAAGAGGGTGTCGCCGCAGAACAGCACGGGCGAATTCCCGGCGTTCTCGACGTAGAAAGCGATGTGCGTACGGGTGTGGCCCGGCACGTGGATGGCGCGGATCGACCAGTCGTCGACCGTGAACGTCTCGCCGTCGGCGGGACGGTGCATGGGCAGGCCGACGCGGTCGTCGTCCGGGCCGTAGACCGGCGTGTCGTGCCAGCGCTCCACGAGGGAGGCGGCACCGGCCACGTGGTCGGCATGGTGGTGCGTCAGCAGGATCGCGGCCGGCTCGAAGGCGTCGGCGTTGGCTGCCTCGAAAACCGGGCCGGCTTCGCCGGGATCCACCACCAGCGCTCGGCCCTGCGTGTTACGAAGTACCCAGATGTAGTTGTCGACGCGCGCACTCAACGGCTGCAGACGCATGGCAAGTACCTCCATCGGTTAGTGCCACCTCAGCGCGATACCTGAATACGCTGAACGGCTGCGGTGCTGGTCCCGAAGAAGGGGCGACCTTGCCGACCGGGGTCGGCTCCGTCAACCCTCGGTGACCGTGACAGGCGTCCCTCACCGGCCGGACACCTTGAGCAATGCCGGCTAAATGACTGATTTAACTAGGTCCGGTCACGTACACATTCGTATGGAGGGCTCCCGACGAGCGGTCCGGGCCGGCGGCCGGGCACAATGGGGGATGCGCGAAAACCCGATGAAGGACATGAAGGCGGTCGAGATCCACACCGACGGCGCCTGCCTGGGCAACCCCGGCCCAGGCGGCTGGGGCGCACTGCTGCGCTACAAGGGGCGCGAACGCGAGCTGTCCGGGGGCGAACCTGACACCACGAACAACCGGATGGAGCTCATGGCGGCGATCCAGGCGCTGGAGACCCTGACGGAAGGCTGCGGCGTCGATCTCTACACCGACTCGCAGTACGTCCGGCAGGGCATCACGGAATGGATGCCCGGCTGGGTGCGCCGCAACTGGAAGACGGCGGGCGGCGACCCGGTCAAGAACCGCGACCTGTGGGAACGCCTGCAGGCGGCGACGCAACGGCACCAGATCCGCTGGCATTGGGTGAAGGGCCACAACGGCCATCCGGACAACGAGCGCGTCGACGTGCTCGCCCGGGACGCGGCGACGGCGATCAAGGCCGGCTCGCGCCAGCACGCGTGAACCGGCTCGCGCGGCCCGCATGCGCACACCCCCGTGCGACACGGCGTCGTTAGGCTATGCGCGACGACGTAACGGATCTCCCATGCGCCAGGTCATCCTCGATACCGAAACCACCGGCCTGAGCTGGGAACGCGGCTGCCGCGTGGTCGAGATCGGTTGCGTGGAATTCGTCGAGCGCCGTCCGACCGGGCGTACGTTCCACCGCTACCTCAACCCGGACTGCGATTTCGAACCCGGCGCGCAGGAAGTGACGGGTCTCACGCTCGATTTCCTCTCCGACAAGCCGCGCTTCGCGGAGGTCGTCGACGAGTTCCTCGCCTTCATCGAAGGCGCCGAGCTGATCATCCACAACGCGGCGTTCGACGTCGGCTTCCTCGACAACGAGTTGCGCCTGTGCGGCGCGCATTACGGTTGCCTCGCGCACCGTTGCCGGGTCGAGGACACGCTGCTGATGGCGCGAAAGCGCTATCCGGGCCAGCGCAATTCGCTGGACGCGCTGTGCCGCCGCCTCGGCGTCGACAACGCCCACCGCCAGCTCCACGGCGCGCTGCTCGACGCCCAACTATTGGCCGAGGTCTACATCGGGCTGACGTCCGGGCAGACGGACCTGGGTTTCGGGGAGGTCACGGCCGAACTCGCGGGCGACGCTCTGCCGTTCGAGATCGATCTCAGCCGCCCGCGTCCGCGCGTGCAGGTGGCCGCGGGCGAACTCGAGGCCCACGAGGCGCGCCTGGCGGTGTTGAGGAAGAAGGCCGGTTCGGCCGTGTGGGACTGGTTGGCCCAGGACGCGGCGGACGCCGGCGAGGCGCTCGCGCCCGCCTGATCAGGCGCGGCGCACCAGCACCACGGTGATGTTGTCCGAACCGCCGCCATCGAGCGCGGCGGCGACCAGTGTGTCCGCGCATTCCTGCGCGCTGCAGTCCAGGTGCGCGAGCACGCGCGCGATCGCGCGGTCGTCGACCTCTTCCGTCAGCCCGTCCGAGCACAGCAGCAGCTGCATGCCGGGGCGCAGCTCGCCGGTCATGGTCTCGACGTTGAGGCTGCGCGGGTCGGTGACGCCCAGCGCCTGCGTGACCACGTTGCGGTGCGGATGGCTGCGCGCCTGTTCCTGCGTCAGCGCCCCGTTGGCGATGAGCTCCTGCACATAGCTGTGATCCTGCGACAGCTGCAGCAGCTGGCCTTCGCGCCACAGGTAGACGCGGCTGTCGCCGACCCACGCCACCTCGAAGCGCTCGCCGCGCACGCGCGCCGCGACCACGGTCGTGCCCATCGGCAGCGCGTCGTTGCGACGGCGCGACATGGCGATGATCTCCTCGTCGGCGATGCGGATCGCCTGGGCGAGCGGCGTACCGTCGCGGATCTCACGGACGATCGTGTCGCGCGCTAGCGCGCTCGCCACCTCGCCGTACTCGTGTCCGCCCATGCCGTCGGCGACCAGCCACAGGCCGAGCTCGCCGTCGGCGTAGTAGGTGTCCTCGTTGAGTTCGCGACGCAGTCCTGCGTGGGTGAGATGTCCGTATTCGATCATGGGCTCGCGTGCCGGCGGCTGGCCCGTCGAATCATCGGCGCGCGGACCGCCGAGGGCAAGGCGGGGAAAACACTTATCCCGTCGGACGTCGCAAATAAAAAAAGGGCCCGCGAGGGGCCCTTTCTTCGTAACTGGCGGAGAGGGAGGGATTCGAACCCTCGGTACGCTATAAACGTACGCCTGATTTCGAGTCAGGTACATTCAACCACTCTGCCACCTCTCCGTGGCGCCCGCCGACGTGCAGCGGGGCCGCGAATGATACGGCGCGGGCGGCCGTGCCACAAGGGCGACGGGGGCGGGGCTAAACTGGGACTCCCCTGTTTGCGAGGCTGCCCATGTCCGAGATCCTGGTGCCGGTGTCGTTCGGCGAACTGCTGGACAAGATCGCGATCCTGCAGATCAAGTCCGAGCGCATGAAGGACGAGGCCAAGCTCGTGAACGTGCGCAAGGAGCTGTCGGCCCTGGAGTCGACCTGGATGGCCCATCCGGCCGCCGGGCACGACATCGTGCGGCTGCGCGCCGAGCTCAAGGCCGTCAACGAGCGGCTGTGGGTGATCGAGGACGACATCCGGGTCAAGGAGAAGCAGCAGGCCTTCGACGCGGAGTTCATCCGCCTCGCCCGCGCCGTGTACTTCGAGAACGACGAGCGCGCCCGCATCAAGAAGGACATCAACCTCGCGCTGGGCTCGTCCTACGTCGAGGAGAAGTCGTACGAGGATTACCGGCAGCCCGCGGGCTGATCCACCGGTCTTCCTGCCGTCGATCGCAGGCGCCGGATGGGTCGGGAGCCGCCGGCGCTCCCACGCCGCGGTCGAGCCGCCTCAGCCGACATCCGCCACGTAGCGTTCGAACGCGGCGATCGCGTCGTCGACGGTCACCAGGTCCATCACGCCGTCGAACTCGGTCTTCGTGCCCCACTTGAGTTCGGCGGCGGGCCTGCCCAGGTAGCGGCGCGCCGCGTCGTCGTAGCGGTCCACGCAGTAGCGGCGATCGCTGTAGGGGCCGCTGCGGGCCGGATTGCTGGCCGCGTGGAGCCCGAGCACCTTCGTCCCCATCGCGTTGGCGATGTGCATCGGACCGGAATCGGGCGTCATCACGAGGTCGGCCCGGGCGAGCAGCGCGGGCAGCTGCTTGAGCGTGTCCTTGCCGATCAGGTCGAGGGCCGGCGCCTGCATCGCGGCGAGGATGGCATCCCCCGTCTCGCGCTCGAGATCGCTGCGGCCACCGCAGAGCACGACCCGCCAGCCGCGGGCGGCCGCGTGGTCGGCCACCGCGGCATAGCGATCGCTGCGCCAGTTGCGGCGCACGTGGCTGGAGCAGGGCGAGATCAGCAGCGTGCGGCGGCCGTCGTCCGGCCACTGCGCCGCCGCCCAGTCGAACGCGTCGGCGGGGACGGGCATGTCCCAGCGCACCCGCGTCTGCACCAGGCCGAGCGGCTCGCAGAAGCTTCCGATCGCATCCAGCACGTGGATTCCCGGCCGGTCGGCGATGCGCTCGCGGACGAACAGCCCGTGCAGGTCCTTGGAGCGCGACCGGTCGTAGCCGATGCGGCGACGCGCCGGGATGAACGCCGACAACAGGTTCGCGCGCGCGGCCACCTGCATCTGCAGCAGCGCGTCGAAGGGGCGCTCGATCGAGCGGCGCACCGCGCGCATGCCCGCGAGCCCGCTCTTCTTGTCGTACTCGATGAAGTCGACGCCGGGCAGTCCCGCCAGCAGGCGGTGCTCGCCGCGCCCGATCAGCCAGGTGATGCGCAGGTCGGGAATGCCGTCGCGCAGCGTGTGGATGAGCGGCAGGACGTGCGTGACGTCGCCGAGCGCCGACAGGCGCAGCAGGCAGACGTGCGCGCCGGGCGCGAGCGGAAGAGGGGCTGTCATGCGCTGCTAGACTCCGGTCATGGCGCCCGCGCATGCCGACGCACGGATCGAATTCGACGGCCCTGCGGGCCGCGGCGCGATTGTGTTCGACCCCGAGCGCGCGGCACAACCGACACCCGACTGGTTCTCGCCCGATTTCTGGGGCGACGATGCGCGCAGCGTGGATGTCGGCGGCCGCGGCGCAGCCTGGTACGTCGATACGCCTGGCGGCGACTGCGTGCTGCGACAGTACCGGCGCGGCGGCCTGGTCGCGCGCATGAGCACGGCCGACTACCTGTGGTTCGGCGAGGCACACGTGCGCAGCGTCGCCGAATTCCGCCTCACGCAGGAGGCGCGCCGTCGCGGCATCCCCGTGCCCGCGCCGGTCGCCGCGTTCTACGAGCGACGCGGCATGCGCTACCGCGCGGCGATCCTCGTCGAGCGGCTGCACCACGTCAGCACGCTGGCGGCGCTCGCGCAGTCGCCGCGCGCGCCCTGGGCCAACGCCGGCCGGCTGGTCGCGCGCATGCACCGCGCGGGGCTCGACCACGCCGACCTCAATGCCGACAACCTGCTGTTCAACGCGAAGGGGCAGGGCTGGGTGATCGACCTCGATCGAGGGTTGTTCCGCACCATCGGCAGCGGCTGGCGCGAGCGCAACCTGCAACGCCTGCACCGATCCCTGCTCAAGCGCCGCGGCGTGCGCGACGTGGGTGACGTCGAAGAGGATTTCACGCGCCTGCGCGAGGCCTACGAATCGGAATGGGAGTCGCGATGAGCGAGTGGACACTGCGCCTGCACGGCGTCGGCAACGCGGCCGCGGTGGCGCTGGGCTCGGCGATGGCGACGATCGAGCGCGAAGGTCGCCCGTGGCTCACGATCGACTGCGGCGCCGAAGGCCTGACCGCGTACCAGGCGCGCTACGGCGAATCGCCGCGCGCACTCTTCATCACGCACGCGCACCTCGACCATGTCGGCGGCTTCGAGCGGCTGTTCGTCGATGCGTATTTCGACGCGGCGCGCTGCGGCCGCACGGTCGTCTACGTGCCCGCCCCGCTGGTGCCGCTGCTGCACCGGCGCGTCGCCGACTATCCCAATGTCCTGGCCGAGGGCGGCGCGAACTTCTGGGACGCGTTCCGGCTGGTGCCGGTGGGCGAGGGCTTCTGGCACGATGGCATGCGGCTCGACGTGTTCCCCGTGCGCCACCATTGGCCGGATACCGCGTTCGGCCTGCGCCTGCGCGGCAGCGTGGTGTGGACCGGCGATACCCGCCCGATCCCCGAGATGCTCGCCTGCCATGCCGATGCGGGCGAGGTCATCGCGCACGACTGCGGTCTCCACGGCAATCCGTCGCACAGCGGCATCGATGACCTCGAACGCGAATACCCGCGCGGCCTGCTCGATCGCTGCCTGCTCTATCACTACGCGAGCCCCGAGGACGGCGCGGCGCTGGCCGCGCGGGGCTACCGCGTCGGACAGCCGGGCGAGGGGATCGCGCTCGCCGAGCCGACCGCCCGTCGTGCGGAGCCCTGGAACGGCTGAGCCGTCGCGTACCAACCACGCCGGACGGGCTAGCGTCGTGCCATTCCCCGACCCGTGATCCGCGCCATGTCCAAGCGTCGTCAACGCACCCGTGTCTTCTTGAACGAGCCCGGCCGCATCGAGCTGGCCACGCTGCTCACGCCTTGGCTGCGGGTGGGCGCCGATTTCGGTGCCTACGTGGAGTGCCGCAAGGTCGACCCGGACGGCGCGTATTTCGAGATGGTGCTCGAGCTGCAGCCGGACGACGAGGAGAGCGTCGACGTGCGCCTGAGCGTGCCGCACCATTTCGTGGCGGGCATCCTCGACGTGTCGGATTTCGATGCGTTCACGCGTCTGTATGCCGAGTGATCAGGACGGCGTCCAACGGCGGTGGCGTGGTGCACAGCCGACGCAAGGCGGGCCCATGACCGGTCGACGCCCGGCGCGGCGGCGGTGCGGACCCGGCGCGATGCCGGCGTGCCTGGACCCTGATGGGCGATGACCCCGCCGGCTGACCTCGGCACCCGCATCAGTCGATACCGTTGCTGCCTTCCGGCCCTGGCGGGGTTTTCGACCTAGCGTCGCGAGGGGCCGACGGGGCCACCATAGAGACTTGCGTGGAGCACGCCGCGATGCGCGGCGGTGTTATGGCGGAGAGAGGGGGATTCGAACCCCCGAAGCGCGGTTTAGACGCTTACACACTTTCCAGGCGTGCTCCTTCAACCACTCGGACACCTCTCCGCACCTGGCCCGGATCGGGCATCCGGCCGTCTCCTGGGCCGCCGATTCTACGCCGCGGCGGCCTGCAGCCACAAGGCGCGCACGGGCTGCGACGGGGCTCTGGCACAATCCTCGGACCACGCCGGAGACACCGGCGGCCCGCGCCGGATTCGAATGTCCTACCTCGTCCTCGCCCGCAAATGGCGCCCGAAGCGCTTCGCCGAACTGGTCGGGCAGGAACACGTCGTGCGCGCGCTCACCACCGCGCTCGACAGCGGCCGCGTCCACCACGCCTTCCTGTTCACCGGTACCCGCGGCGTCGGCAAGACGACCATCGCGCGGATCTTCGCCAAGAGCCTCAACTGCGAGCGCGGCACCTCGGCCGACCCCTGCGGCGAGTGCAATTCCTGCCGCGACATCGACGCCGGCCGCTTCATCGACCTGCTGGAGATCGACGCCGCCAGCAACACCGGCGTCGACGACGTGCGCGAGGTCATCGACAACGCGCAGTACATGCCCTCGCGCGGCCGGGTGAAGGTCTACCTGATCGACGAAGTGCACATGCTGTCGAAGTCGGCCTTCAACGCGCTGCTGAAAACGCTCGAGGAGCCGCCGGGCCACGTGAAGTTCCTGCTCGCGACCACCGACCCGCAGAAGCTGCCGGTGACGGTGCTGTCGCGCTGCCTGCAGTTCAACCTCAAACGCCTGGACGAGGAGCAGATCCGCGGCCAGATGCGCAAGATCCTCGAGGCCGAGCAGATCCCGGTCGAGGACGGCGCGATCCGCCAGCTCGCGCGCGCCGCCGACGGCTCGCTCCGCGACGGCCTGTCGCTGCTCGACCAGGCGATCGCGTACACCGGCTCGCAGCTGACCGACGAGGGCGTGGCGACGATGCTGGGCACGGTCGACCGCGGCCGCGTGGGCGCGCTGCTCGATGCGGTGGCCGGCGGCGACGGTGCCGCGCTCATGGCGGAGGTCGAGCGGCTCGGCGAGTTCTCGCCCGATTGGGACGACGTACTCGAGGCGATCGCCGAGGCGCTGCACCACGTGCAGCTCCGCCAGCTCGTGCCGGATGCGGCGATCGAGGCCGACGGCGTGGCGATCGATGCGCTCGCCGATGCGTTGGCCCCCGAACTCGTGCAGCTCTGGTACCAGATGGCGCTCAACGGCCGTCGCGACCTGCCGCTCGCGCCGGGCCCGCGTGCCGGGTTCGAGATGGTGATGCTGCGGATGCTGGCGTTCCGGCCGGCGGGCGGCAGCGTGTCGCCGGCGCCGCAGGGCGGACGCACCGCAACGACGGACACGCCGCGCGGCCGCGATGCCGCGGCGGCCGCCCGCGCGACGCTCGCCGGCGAGGGGGGCGAGCGCCCTGCCGCCGCGAAGCCGGGCGAACGCAATCCGGCCGCCGGCGCATCGGCAGGCGCGGGAACGGACGCCGCCGTATCACGCCCTTCAATCAGCGCGACAGCCGCGATGAAGCCCGTCGAACCGCCGATGCCCGAGGCGCCGTCGACCGCGACCGCGCCATCGACGGCCGCGCCGGCGGAGGCCCCCGCGGCGCCGACGCCTGCCACCGCAGCGGCAACCGACGGCGGGCTGTCGGATGCCGATCGCTGGCGCGACTGGGTCGCCAATTGCGAATTGCGCGGTCCGGCGCGACTGCTTGCGGAGCACGTCGGCTTCATCGGCTGCGCCGACGGCGTGGTGCGCCTGTCCATCGAGCCCGACGACGAGCACCTGAAGGGCCCGGCGATGGTGAAGATGCTCGCCGACGCGCTGGCCCCGCGCTTCGGCGCCGCGCCGAACGTTCGCTTCGAAACGCCCGCCAGGCCCGTCGATTCCGTACGCGTGCACCTCGACCGCGCGCGCAGCGCGAAGCAGGGCGCTGCGGAGCGCGATTTCGAACAGCACCCGGACGTGCGGCGTCTCGTCGCGCAGGGCGGCCGCATCGTTCCCGAATCCGTGCGTCCGCTCGAAGGCTGACGCGTACCCCCTTTCGAACTGCCAGGAGTGATCCAGATGCGTGGAAACATCGGCCAGCTGATGCAGCAGGCGCAGAAGATGCAGGAAAACCTGCAGAAGGCGCAGGAAGACCTCGCCAAGATCGAGGTCACCGGCAACGCCGGTGCCGGCATGGTGAGCGTGACGATCACCGGCCGCATGGAGTGCCGCAAGGTGCGCATCGATCCGAGCGTCATCACCGATCCCGAGATGGCGGAAGACCTCATCGCGGCGGCCTTCAATGACGCGGTGAACAAGGTCAATGCCGAATCGCAGGCGCGCATGTCGGCCGCGACCGCCGGGATGCCGATCCCGCCCGGCATGAAGCTGCCGGGGATGTTCTGAGCCACGTGCACGCCACGTCGATGCACCGGACGCCGCGCTCGCGGGCGACAGCACGGCGGCAGCGCGCATGAGCACGCTGCTCGAGCAACTGATCGAGGCATTCCGCGTGCTGCCGGGCGTGGGCAGCAAGTCGGCGCAGCGCATGGCCTACCACGTGCTCGAGCGCGAGCGCGCGGGCGGGCAGCATCTGGCGGAGGTGCTGGCGGCCGCCGTGGACCGCATCGGCCATTGCGAGCGCTGCCGCGACTTCAGCGAGAACCCGGTCTGCGACGTCTGCGCGAGCGCGTCGCGCGACGCCGACCAGCTGTGCGTGGTCGAGACGCCGGCCGATCGCCTCGCGATCGAGCAGGCAACCGGCTATCGCGGGCTGTACTACGTGCTGCAGGGCCGGCTGTCGCCGCTCGATGGCATCGGCCCGCGCGAACTCGGCCTCGACCGCCTCAGCCAACGGCTGGCCGAGGGCGAAGTGCGCGAGCTCATCATCGCCACCAACCCGACCGTCGAAGGCGAGGCCACCGCGCATTACGTCGCGCAGCTCGCCCGGCAGCAGGGCGTCACGCCCAGTCGCCTCGCCTACGGCGTGCCGCTGGGCGGCGAGCTGGAATACGTCGACCGCGGCACGCTGTCGCACGCCTTCGGCACGCGATCGGAAATCCGCGAATGAGGACCGCATGAGCGAACAGGACACGACCCTTTTCGGCAAGATCATCCGTCGCGAGATCCCGGCGGACATCGTGTTCGAGAACGATGAGCTGATCGCCTTCCGCGACATCGCGCCCTCGGCACCCGTGCACGTGCTCTTCGTGCCGAAGACGCCGATCGCGTCGCTCGACGCCGCCACGCCGGATCACGCCGCGCTGCTGGGGCGCCTGATGATCGCCGCGGCCGAGTACGCGCGTTCGGAAGGCTTCGCGGAGGACGGCTATCGCGTCGTCATGAACTGCGGGCGTGATGCGGGGCAGACGGTGTTCCAGGTCCACCTGCATCTGCTCGCGGGTGCGCCGCTCGGCGGCTTCGGGGCACGCCACGCGCACTGACCGCTTTTTTGGGCACGCAGAATGCAGAAGCCCGCCGATCGGCGGGCTTCGTGCATCGAGCGCTCAGGCGCCGATCACCACCAGCCCCACCACGGCCACGGCGCCGGACGCTCGATCACGTCCACGCGCTGGCGCACCGGCCACAGGTAGACGACGTCGGCCGCGAGACGCGGCAGGCGGTAGTCGTACTGCCCGATGCGACGCGTGTCGTAACCCTCGACGCGGCCGGTGAAGGTGACCTCGCGGTTCTTCTCGAACACCGCCGGGTCGTAGAAGCCCGTGCGGCAGGCGATGAAGCGTCCGCCCACGTCGTCGCTGGCCCAGTACGGGCGGCCCGATACGTCCAGCCGCGTCGAGATCATCTGGAAGCAGGTGCGGTTCGGCTGCGGCTCGACTTCGACGATGCGGCCACCCCAGCGCACGACGGCGCCGGTGCTGTCGCGCTCCACGGCCTCGCGCGGGGTGATCGGGGTGAACTGCCCCTGCAGGGGCTGCGGTGCGGTCGCGCACGCGGCCAGCGAGGCGGCGAGTGCGACGACGAGCAGGGTCTTCGAATTCATACGGCCTCCGGACGGGAGCGCGTCCAGCGCGGGATTCAGGACGGCCGGTGGCGACCGAGATCGCGCACCAGCCGACGTGCGGACGCTCCGTCCGCGACACCGGCAGCGTAACGCGCCGCCGTGAAGCGGGCGGCGAGATCGCGCAGTTCGACCGCGTCCGGGCCGCGCGCTTTCGAGATCCGTTCAGCCCACGTCGTCGCCGGTTCATGCGGGGCACGCCCCAGCCCGCGGCGGGCGTAGCGCCGATCGAGGCGGTGCCACGCGCGCAGAACGGGGTCGCGGTCGCGCGGACCGCGCAGGCCGAGCCAGACCATCAGGCCCAGCGCCAGCGACGAGACGGCGCCGAACAGCAGTGCGAGGTGCGTGGGGTCCATGCGGCGAAGGCCCAGCGGCGAGAAGAGCCGCGACTGCCGGTCGGCGTCGAAGCCCAGCACCATGTCGTTCCAGTTCGTCCGCAGCCAGTCGCCGACCTGGCCCAATCCGCCGGGAGCCTGCAGCGTCTCGAACAGGCCGCCCTCGGCCATCGGGACGTCGAGGGTGTCGTAGACGTTCTCGGGCGCCACCGCCGCCGTCGGATCCACGCGCACCCAGCCGCGGCCCTGCAGCCAGACCTCCGTCCAGGCGTGCGCGTCCATGCGGCGGATCATCCAGTAGCCGCCGAGGCGGTTCCATGTCCCGCCGACGTAACCCGTGACCACGCGCGTCGGGATGCCGGCGGCGCGCATGAGCAGCGTGAACGCGCCGGCGAAATGCTCGCAGTAGCCGGTGCGCGTGCGGAACAGGAAGTCGTCCATCGCGTCGCGGCCCAGCACGGGCGCCGAGATCGAATAGGCGAAGTCGCGATGGATCCAGTCGAGCGCGTAGTCGACGATCCTGCGGTCGTCGCGCAGCCTCGCGCGCAGCTCGCGGCCGAGCGCGACCGTGCGCGGATCGTGCCCGGACGGCAGCGCGAGCCCACGGAGGCGCTGCGACGCGTCGAGCACCGCGTCGAACGATTGCGGCTGCGCCGAGGTCATTGTCCAACGCGTGAGCGCGGCCATGGGGCGCGTCGTTCGCAGGCTGTAGTCGGACGTTGCGCGCGCGCCGTCGGGCACCGACAGCGGCAGGTCGAGCGCGACCAGCTGGGTGCGATCGGTCGGCTCCACGTCGAGCGTGTAGGTCCAGCGCCGCGTCGAGGGCACGAACGACGGCGGACGGGGCTCGCCGCCGCGGCCGCGGCGCCAGGTGCGACCGTCGAACTCCCATAACACGGGGCCGCGCCAGTACATGGCGGACTTCGGCGGCGTCGGGCCGATGAAGCGGGCGCGTGCGGCGACGCTGTCGTCGGCCAGCAGGTCGACCCAGTCGCCGGGCGACATGGTGTCGGAGAGTCCGACCTTGGCCTGCGCGCGCCCCGGCACGCCCCACAGCGGCGTGGCGATGCGCGGGAACAGCCAGAAGATGGCGAAGGCCAGCGGAAGGCCGAGCAGCAGCAATCGCAGCGCGTGCTGGAACGGCAGGATGAAGCGCTCGGGCGGCATGCCGCCTTCGACGGCTGCGAGCCGCTGCAGGACGCCGAGCGCCAGCATCGCGCCGGTCAGGCCGAGCGCCAGCGACCACGGCCCCTGGTCGAGCAGGAAGGTGGAGAACGGCGCGAACAGCGCGAATCCGACCAGGCTGCGCGCATCGCGCAGGCTCGAGGTTTCGGACGGCTTGAGCGCGAGCATCGCCCCCAGCAGCGCACAGCCCGTGTCGCGGCCGAACTCGAAGCGGAACTGCGCACTCACGGCGACGACGATCGCGACCGCGAGCACGCCGCGCAGCAAGTTGGAGAGCGGTCGCCGCCAGGACAGTCCGGTGATGACGAGTGCGGTCGCGGCGATCGCGAGCGACGTCGGCCCGGGCAACTGCAGCAGCAGCGGCGCGAGGCAGACGGCCGCGACGAGCAGCGCCCAGCGGCGACTCGCCTCGTCGAGTGGCGGCGCGGCGTGCTCAGCCATCGGGCATCAGTGCGAGCGCGCGCAGGCAGGCATGCCGATGCGCGGGACCGCGATCGGGCCCGATCGGCGGCTGCGCCGGCAGCGTGAGGCGGTAGCGGCGGCCGTCGCGTTCGGCATCCTCGACCCAGCGCGCCAGCCGGGCGATCCGTGCCTCGTGCGCCACGCCGTGCAGCTCGCGCCAGTCGAGGTCGATGTCGGTGCCGGCCGGCTGCTCGAACTCGCGCACGAGCAAGGCCCCGCGTCGCGCCGACGGCTTCCATGCGATGGCGCGGCGCGAATCGCCGGTGCGGTAGTTGCGCAGGTGGTGCACGTCGTCGCCCGCGGCCTGCAGCCGCCGCGAGGCCGGGTCGCCGGAGCCGGCGGGTAGCGGCATCGCCACCGGATCCGGCGCGGGGTACACGAGCAGCGGCGTGTCCGGCCACGCGTAGGACCAGGCGCGCGCGATACCCAGCGGCCAGGTCGTCGACACGCGCAGCCGCGGCACGTCGATCCAGCCGCGGTGGCGGGTCGGAAGTTCGAGCACCGCTTCGCCCGCGCCACCGCGCATCGCGAGCCCCGCGGCCCCGCCGTCGTCGTAATCGACCTTCAGCCCCGAACGCGGACGGCGGTCGTCGACGCGCGCGTGCACGCGAAGGTGCAGGGGCTGGCCCGCGGGAACCGGCTCGGCGTCGACCGCGGTGATGGCGACCCCGCTGAGCTGCAGCTGCGCGGATACCAGGCTCGCCACCGCGGCGCCCGCGAGCAGGAACGCCATCAGCAGGGCGGGGTTGTTGTTGTAGTTGAGCGCGCCGACCGACATCACCGCGAGCAACGTGGCGAAGAACAGGCCGAACCGCGTGGGCAGGACGTAGATGCGGCGCCGGTCGAAGCGGATCGGCAGCGATTCCTGGCGGCGCGGCCGCGCCAGCGCGAGCAGACGCCGACGAAGGCCCCGCGTCGGTGCCATCAGTCCACCGGCACCGAATGCAGGATCGCCTTGGCGACCGCGCCGTCGCTGCCGGCATCGGCATCGACCACGAGGCGATGGGACGCGACATGGCAGAACAGCGCCTGCACATCTTCCGGCACCACGTGCAGGCGACCGAGCAGCAGCGCATGCGCACGCGAGGCCCGCAGCAGCGCCAGGCCCGCGCGCGGCGAGAGCCCCACGCGCACGCCCGGATGCCGGCGGCTGCGCGCCAGCAGCGCCTGCACGTAGGCGATCAGCGCATCGCTCGCGTGCACCTGCGCCACCGCCGCGCGCACGGCGTCGAATTCGCCGTCCGCGAAGCAGGGCATCACGTCGGCAATGAGGACGCGGCGGTCCGTGCCCGCCAGCAGTTCGCGTTCGGCGTCTTCGCCCGGGTACCCCAGAGACAGCCGCAGCAGGAAGCGGTCGAGCTGCGAATCCGGCAGCGGATAGGTGCCCGAGAGGTCGACCGGGTTCTGCGTGGCGATCACGAAGAACGGCGAGGGCAGGGCATGCGTGGTGCCGTCGATGGTGACCTGGTGCTCGGCCATCGCCTCGAGCAGCGCGCTCTGCGTGCGCGGCGGCGCGCGATTGATCTCGTCGGCCAGCAGCACCTGCGTGAACACCGGGCCCGGGTGGAACTCGAACGCCTGCCGCGCCGCGTCGAATACCGAGACGCCGAGGATGTCCGCCGGCAGCAGGTCGGAGGTGAACTGCACGCGCTGGAACTGCAGGCCCACCGTGGCGGCGAGCGCATGCGCCAGCGTGGTCTTGCCCAGTCCCGGCAGGTCCTCGATGAGGATGTGCCCGTCCGCGAGCAGTGCGACGAACGCGAGCCGCACCTCGTGCGACTTGCCGAGCAGCAGGGTGTTGACCTGCGTCTGCGCGCGGTCAAGGGCGTTGCGAAGGGGTTGCGATAGCATGCTCGCCGCCGTGCCCGAGGCCATGTCGTCTCCGCGCACTGGATTCCTGGCGGCATCGATGCCGCCGATCGAGTGTAGCGAGGTCGGATGAGGATGCAGTCGGAGCCCGGTGCGGCGCATGCGCGTCGCCTGTTCTGGGCGCTTTGGTCTGTCGTGCTGCTGGTGAAGCTCGTCGTGGCGGCGCGGTTGCCGCTGTTCGTGGACGAGGCCTTCTACTGGCAGGAAGGGCAGCACCTGGCCGCCGCGTATTCCGACCTGCCGGGCCTCACTGCGTGGATGACGCGGCTGGGCGTGGCGATCGGCGGCCAGCACCTGCTCGCCCTGCGGTTGCCGTTCCTCGCGGTGGCGGCACTGGTGCCGCTGCTGCTCGTGCGCATCACGCGCCGCACCTTCGGCGAGGCCGAGGCCTGGGTCGCCGGCACGTTCGCGCTGCTGCTGCCGCTCGCCGGAACCCTCGGCCTGCTCGCGGTGCCCGACGCGATGATGGCGCTCGCCACGCTGCTGTGCATGGACGCCGGCGCCTGCCTGCTGCGCCGCGTGGACGCGCTCCATGCGCTCGAACTCGCGCTCGGGCTCGCCCTCGGTGCGCTCAGCCACTACCGGTTCATCGCGGTGATCGCCGTCGGTTTTGTCGCGTTGCTCGCGTTGCCGGAGGGTCGCCGCGTGCTGAAGGACGCACGCGTGCTGATCGCCATCGCGCTGGGCGCCGCCGCCTGGACCCCGCTGGTGTGGTGGAACTACGACAACGCCGATGCCGGCCTGCGCTTCCAGCTCGTCGATCGCCACCCGTGGGCGTTCCATGCGAGCGGGCTGTGGTTCATCGCGATCCAGGCCTTGCTGGTGACGCCGCTGCTGTTCGTCGGCCTGCTGCGCGCGGGGCGCGAGGAGCTCCGCAGCCCGCTGCTGAGCGCACGCTGGTTCGCGCTGCTGGGCCTGCTCGTGATCGCCGGCTTCTTCGCGCTGGGCTTCTTCGCCGACACCGAGCGCGTGAGCTTCCACTGGCCGCTCCCCGGCTACCTCGCGCTGATCCCGCTCCTGCCTCGTCTGCTGGGGACGGCTGCGCCCTGGCTGCGCCGCGCCACCGCCGCTGTCGCCGGTGTCGGGCTCGTGGTCGTGCTCGGCTATTACGTCGCGGTTTCGCTGCCGGACGTGCGGGCGCGGTCCGCGGCGGAGAAGTGGTACCCGGCCAATTTCGCCGGCTGGGACGAGGCGGCCCACGCCGTCCGCGACGAGTTGCGCACCCTGCCGGCTGGAACGCGCGTCGTCGCCGACAACTTCAAGCTCGGCGCCGAGCTCGGCTTCGCGCTCGACGATCCGCGCATCGCGGTACTCGACCATCCGCTCAACCGTAAGCACGGCCGCGCACCGCAGCTGCACCTGTGGGGCCTGGACGCGGATCCGCGCGCGCTGGTCGAGCAGGGCCCGGTGCTTCTCGCGGTCGGCGTCAGCGAGGTCGAATTCAAGCACCTGCACCGGCGCTATCTGGAACTATGCCGGCGCGTCGGTCCGTTGCCCGCGCCGCGGATACTCAACGTCGACCATGGGCGCCAGCGGCTCGCGCTGTTCCGCATCGAGCGGCCCACGAACGGCGCCTGCACCGCGCCCGCGCTGGCGTGGATCGACCGGCCTGCCGCGGGGGCGACCGTCGGCCCCCGCTTCGAGGTCACCGGCTGGGCGTTCCGCCAGGGCGTCGGCCTCGCGCGCGTCGAAGCCACGCTCGACGGTCGCGTGGTCGCGGCGCTGAAGTACGGGCTGCCCTACGAAGGGCTCGACGCGTCGTGGCCGGGGCTCGCCGATCCGAACGCGCCGCGACTGGGCTTCCGTGGCGCCGTCGACGCCACCGGCGTCTCGCCCGGGCGCCACTGGCTCGGCCTGCGCCTGCACGGACTCGACGGCGCGGTCGAGGCATGGCCGGAAGTCCCGGTGGACATCCGCCGCTGAATCTCAGGGCAGGTCGAACCCCGCCGCGCGCAGCAGCCGCGCGGTGGCGATCAGTGGCAGTCCGACCAGCCCCGTCGGATCCTCCGTCTCGATCGCATCGAACAGCGCGATGCCCAGGCCTTCGGACTTGAAGCTGCCGGCGCAGTCGAGCGGTCGCTCGGCAGCGACGTAGCGCTCGATCTCGACCGCGGTGAGCGCGCGGAAGCGCACGACGGTGCGATCCACGTGCAGCCCGATCTCGGACTCGCCGCGCATCACGCAGAGCGCCGTCAGGAACTCCACGCTCTTCCCGGACATCGCCGCGAGCTGCTCGCAGGCGCGCTCCGGCACGCCGGGTTTGCCGAGCACGCGCCCGTCGAACGCCGCGAGCTGGTCCGAGCCGATCACGCAGTCGTCGGGCCGCGCCCGCGCGACGGCCGCGGCCTTGGCGCGGGCGAGGCGCACCACGAGATCGCCGGGCGCCTCATCGCGCAGCGGTGTTTCGTCGACCCCGGGCGCCGCGCAGTCGAAGGGCACACCCAGGCGCGACAGCAGTTCGCGGCGGTAGCGCGAGGTCGACGCCAGTACCAGCGCCGCGTCAGTCACGCGGCAGCCTCGCTTCCTCGATGCGCATGAGCTGCTGGTCGATGCGGACGCGCGCCTCGTGGATCGCGTCGCGCACCTCGGCCAGCTGGGCGGGCGTGGCGCCGTCCCCATGGTCGCGGAGCCACAGCCGCTGGCGCAGCATCTCCCGCATCGCGTCGCCGACCGGATTGGGGCCGTGGTCGCCCGCCACCGCCTCGATTTCGGCACGGGCGATGCGCAGGCGGTCCTCCAGCGCGTCGGCCGCGTCCAGCACCTCGCGCACCGCGCGCTGGTGGGGTGACATGCGGCGGGGGCGGCGCAACAGGACGAAGGCGACGGCGGCCACCAGGGCGGCCAGGAGCAGGGCGACGGCGGTCACGAAGGTCTCCGGATCGGTCCCGCAGTCTGCCGCGCGCCATGTCGACGCGGCAATGCGGGGTGGCGACGGCCCGCGGTTTGACACGTCCGGGCCGGCTCCCTACCATTTCGCGCCTTATGTCCTCGGAATCGTCCCGCTCGCCGGTCCCCGAGACCCTGGACGCGTGGCGCCAGGTGACGGCTCGCCGTGGGATCGAGGGCCGGGTTCCGTTGGCCTCGCTGCGCCGGCTTTCGAGCCTGCTCGACGGGCCTGAAGGGGACGTCCGCTTCTCTCTGGATTTCGACCGCGACGAGTTCGGCATCGCGTATGTCGAGGTCCAGGCGGACGCCGAACTGCCGCTGGTCTGCCAGCGCACGCTCGAGCGTTTCATGATGCCGGTCCGCATCGACCAGCGCATGGGCCTGATCCGGGACGAAACGGAGGAGGCCGGGCTGCCGCCCGGTTACGAGGCGTTGCTGGTCGATCCCAGCGGTGAGCTCGGTACGCTCGACCTGGTCGAGGACGAACTGATCCTCGCCGTGCCGGTCGTCCCGGTGCGGCCGGGCAGCGAAGCGGTCGAGCAGGAGTGGGGAACCGACGAGGTCGTCGAGGCTGAAAAGCCGAATCCATTCGCCGCGCTCGCCGCGCTGAAGAAGAAGCCGGAGTAGCCCACGGGCTCACGCAACCCCGCCAGTGGCTTCGGCCGCCGGGCTGGGCGATAATTTCCTTCTTTCGGCCAGGGCCGCCATGCCCGACGCCGCCACACGTTTCACCGGAGCACCCCGATGGCTGTCCAGAAGTCCCGCGTTTCCCCCTCCCGCCGTGGCATGCGCCGCGCCCACGACGCGCTGAGCCCGAAGCAGCTGGCGACCGACCCGACGACCGGCGAGACGCACCTGCGCCACCACGTCACGGCCGACGGCTACTACCGCGGCAAGAAGGTCATCGAGACCCGTTCGAAGGTCGTCGACGAGGAGTGATCACCCGGCGCGCAAGCGCCCGGTGACATTCGCGCCGTCGGCCTGTCCCCGGCGCGGACCGCGGGTCGATCCCGCGACACGATCGATGCGACCTCCGGGTCGCATCGCCGTTTTTCAGGCCGCCGTACATACGGCGGCGTCCGCGGCGCGCCACGCGACCGCGGCCATCGGCGAGGCAGGGGATGACCCAGCAAGTTTTCGCGCGCATCGCGGGCACCGGCAGCTACCTGCCGGAAAAGGTCCTCACCAACAGCGATCTCGCCCAGTTCGTCGAGACCAGTGACGAATGGATCGCCAGCCGCACCGGCATCCGCGAGCGGCACGTCGCGGCGGAAGGCGAAACCACCTGCGACCTGGCTTTCCACGCCGCCACGCGCGCGATGGAAGCCGCGGGCGTCACCGCGGCGGACCTGGACCTGATCATCCTCGGCACGACCACGCCCGACATCATCTTTCCGTCGACCGCGTGCCTGCTGCAGAACCGGCTCGGCGCGCTCGGCGTGCCCGCGTTCGACGTCAATGCCGCGTGCTCGGGCTTCGTGTACGCGCTGACGGTGGCCGACAAGTTCATCCGCTCGGGTGCCGCGAAGACCGCGCTCGTGGTGGGCGCGGAAACGCTGACGCGCATGCTCGACTGGTCGGACCGCTCGACCTGCGTGCTGTTCGGCGACGGGGCCGGGGCCGTGGTGCTCAAGGCCGACTCCGAGACCGGCATCCTGAGCACCCACCTGCATGCGGACGGGAGCAAGAAGGAACTGCTGTACAACCCGGTCGGGGTGTCGGCGGGCTTCAAGCCCGATGAGCACAACGCCGGCGTGCGCGTGATGATGACCGGCAACGACGTCTTCAAGTACGCCGTGAAGGCGCTGGATTCGGTGGTCGAGGAAACGCTCGAGGCGAACGGCCTCGATCGCCACGACATCGACTGGCTGATCCCGCACCAGGCCAACCTGCGCATCATTGAGGCGACCGCCAAGCGCCTCGACATGCCGATGGAGCGCGTCATCGTGACCGTCGACCGGCACGGCAACACGTCGTCCGGCTCGGTGCCGCTGGCGCTCGACGAGGCGGTACGTTCCGGTCGCGTGCAGCGCGGCCAGCTGCTGTTGCTGGAGGCGTTCGGCGGCGGCTTCACCTGGGGCAGCGCGCTCATCCGCTACTGAACGCCCGACGCTGGTCTGCCCGACGCCCGCCGCTCGCACCGGCGGGCGTTCGCGTTTCTGCGGCAAACGGCCGTGGTACGCGCCGATCGGCGGCGTACGCCGGAGTACAGACAGCCCGGAGGCTTCGTCCGTATCATGGCGCGCCACACATCGGGCTCGCCGCGTGACCGCAACGCAACTCGCATTCGTTTTCCCCGGCCAGGGTTCGCAGTCGCTGGGCATGCTGGCCGACCTCGCGGCGATCGATCCGATCGTGCAGGCGACCTTTGCCGAAGCGAGCGAAGGCGCAGGTGTCGACCTGTGGCGGATCAGCCAGGACGGCCCGGACACGGATCTCAACAGCACCGAGTTCACGCAGCCCGCGTTGCTGGCGGCCGGTGTCGCCGTGTGGCGGCTCTGGAGCTCGCGCGGCGGCGAGGCGCCCGGGCAGCTCGCCGGTCACAGCCTCGGCGAATACAGCGCGCTGGTCGCCGCGGGCGCGCTTCCGCTGGCCGACGCCGCGCGCCTCGTGCGCCTGCGCGGCCAACTGATGCAGGCGGCCGCGCCCACCGGCACCGGTGCGATGGCCGCCGTGCTCGGCGCCGACGACGCGCTCGTGCAGGAAGTCTGCGAGGCGTGCAGCGGTCGCGAGGTCGTGGTGCCCGCCAATTTCAACTCGCCGGGGCAGATCGTCATCGGCGGCCACGCGGACGCGGTGGACCGCGCGCTGACCATGCTGGCCGAGCGGGGCGTGCGCAAGGCGGTGAAGCTGGCGGTCAGCGTGCCCTCGCACACGCCGTTGATGCGCGAGGCCGCCAATCGCCTCGCCGAGGCGATGAACAGCCTGCCCTGGTCCGCGCCGCAGCTTCCGGTCGTGCAGAACGTGGATGCCGAGGTGCGCGACGACATCGCCTCGATCCGCGATGCACTGGTGCGCCAGCTCTACCTGCCGGTCCAGTGGACGCGCTGCGTGGAGGCGCTGGTGGCGCGCGGGGCGACGCGTATCGCCGAATGCGGCCCGGGCAAGGTGCTGACGGGCCTGGTCAAGCGCATCGACAAGTCGGTGGACGCGCGCGCGCTCGGCACTGCCGCCGACCTCGACGCAGCGCTCGCCGAGTGGCGTCGCTGACAGGACATTGATCGCCGACGCCGTCGCGGCTGCCGCGCCGGCGCCGGTCGGCCGCCGGGCGCGGCCTTGAAACGGAGAGACGGAATGACGGAAGCACTCAAGGGCGAGATCGCGCTGGTCACCGGCGCCACGCGTGGCATCGGCGCGGCGATCGCGGACGAACTCGCCGCGCAGGGAGCCGTCGTAATCGGCACCGCGACCAGCGAATCCGGCGCGGCGTCGATCGGCGAACGCCTGGCCGCGAAGGGCGGCCAGGGGCGCGTGCTAAACGTGACCGAGCCCGGCGCGATCGAAGCGCTGATCGACGCCATCGCCAAGGACATCGGCCCGGTGTCGATCCTCGTCAACAATGCCGGCATCACGCGCGACAACCTGCTGATGCGCATGAAGGACGAGGACTGGCAGGCGATCCTCGACACCAATCTCACCAGCGTCTACCGCTCCTGCAAGGCGGTGATGCGCGGCATGATGAAGGCGCGCAAGGGCCGCATCGTCAACATCGCCTCGGTGATCGGCGTGACCGGCAACGCGGGGCAGTCCAACTACGCCGCGGCGAAGGCGGGCATCATCGCCTTCAGCAAGTCGCTCGCGCGCGAGATCGGCTCGCGAGGCGTCACGGTCAACGTGGTGGCGCCGGGCTTCATCGACACCGACATGACGCGCGGCCTGCCGGACGAGGCCAAGGCGGGCATGCTCGACCAGATCGCGCTGGGCCGCCTCGGCGAGCCGGCCGACATCGCGCGCGCGGTGGCCTTCCTGGCCGGCCCGAACGCGAGCTACATCACCGGCGAAACGCTGCACGTCAACGGCGGCATGTACATGCCCTGAGGCGACGGCCGGCCCCGGCCCAACGACTTTTTCACGCGGTACCGGCCGCTATACTCCGGCCCGCCGCGATTCATTTAGACTTGTCCATCGAAGATCCCGTCCCGGGAGGAGTGAGACCCAATGAGCAGCATCGAAGAGCGCGTCAAGAAGATCGTCGTCGAACAGCTCGGCGTGAAGGAAGAAGACGTCACCACCAATGCTTCGTTCGTCGATGACCTGGGCGCCGACTCGCTCGATACGGTCGAGCTCGTGATGGCGCTCGAAGAAGAGTTCGAGTGCGAGATCCCGGACGAAGAGGCCGAGAAGATCACGACCGTGCAGCAGGCCATCGACTACGTGAAGTCGCACGTCAAGGCGTAACCGCTGCAATGGCGTCGGGAGGCCGTGGCGCTCCCGACGTCCGCGAAACACCGACGGGGCCGCATTGCGGCCCCGTGCTTTTGAGCCATCCCATGCGGCGACGTATCGCCGCGCCAACGCCCACCGGCGCGGCCGGTGCAGTTCGAGGTCCAGGTCATGTCCAAGCGTCGCGTCGTCGTCACCGGTCTCGGAATCGTCTCCCCGCTGGGCAACGACCTGGCGACGACGTGGGACGGCATCGTCAACGGGCGTTCGGGCATCGGCCCGATCACGCACTTCGACACTACCAACTTCACCACCAAGATCGCCGGTGAAGTGCGCGACTTCGATGTCACCAAGTGGGTGAACCCGAAGGACGCGAAGAAGATGGACCCGTTCATTCATTACGGCGTCGGCGCATCGCTGATGGCGCTGGAGGATTCGGGCCTCGTCATCGACGATACCAACGCCGAGCGCGTCGGCGCGCTGATTGGCTCGGGCATCGGGGGCATCCTCGGCATCGAGGAAACGGCGATCAAGTACCACGAGGGCGGCCCGCGCAAGATCTCGCCGTTCTACGTGCCCAGCACGATCATCAACATGCTGCCGGGGCAGGTCTCGCTGCTCACCGGCATGAAGGGCCCCAATTTCTCGGCCGTGTCGGCCTGCGCCACGTCGAACCATTCGATCGGCATGGCGATGCGCATGATCCAGTACGGCGACGCCGACGTCATGATCGCCGGCGGCGGCGAGCGTGGCTCGTCGCCGACGTCGGTCGGCGGCTTCTGCTCGATGAAGGCGATGAGCACGCGCAACGACGATCCGACGCGTGCCTCGCGCCCGTGGGACACCGAGCGCGACGGCTTCGTGCTGGGCGACGGCGCCGGCATCCTGGTGCTCGAGGAGTACGAACATGCCAAGGCCCGCGGGGCGCGCATCTACTGCGAGCTCGCCGGCTTCGGTGCCACGTCCGACGCGTTCCACATGACGGCCCCGAGCGAGGACGGCGAAGGCGCCGCCCGTTGCATGGAAATGGCGCTGCGCGACGCCGGCGTGTCGCCGGAGCAGGTCGGCTACGTCAACGCGCACGGCACGTCGACGCCGCTGGGCGATCTCGCCGAGACGATGGCGATCAAGCGCGCGCTCGGCGACCACGCCTACCGCACGATGGTCAGCTCGACCAAGTCGATGACCGGCCATCTGCTGGGCGCCGCCGGCGGCGTCGAGGCCATTTTCTCGGTGATGGCGATGCACACGGGCGTCATTCCGCCGACGATCAACCTGGACAACGCGTCGGAAGGCTGCGACCTCGACTACGTGCCGAACATGGCGCGCGAGGCGAAGGTCGACGCGGTGGTGTCCAACGGCTTCGGCTTCGGCGGCACCAACGGCACGCTGGTGTTCCGCCGCGTCTGATCCGCGCCCGCGCCGTGGACGGGCCCGCCCGCGAGGCGGGCTCGTGCGTTCAGGCGCATGCCTGCGCCCGCCTTCGCAGGCCCGTCGAGCGGTGATAATCGCGCTCCGGTCGCCACCTCCGCCCGCATGACGTCCCCGACCCCCGTCCGACGCGCGCTGACCGGCGCGGGCGACCTTCTGGACCTGCACCGCCTCGCGCCTTCGCGCTACCCCGTGCTGCTCGAATCGAGCGCGTCGGGGACGCGCATCGGCCGCCGAGACCTGCTGCTCGCGGCTCATGGCGAGCGGCTCGTGCTGGGCCGCGACGGCGAGGTGCGCGACGCGGCCGGATGCAAGGTCGGCACGGAGTTCTTCGCGGCGCTGGACGAGGCGTTCGCGCGTTCGCGCAGCGATCGATCCTCCGTGGCCGGCGGCTGGGCGCTGCTGATCGGTTACGAGGCCGCCGCACAGGTGGAACCGGTGTTGCGCCTGCCTGACGCGCCCGGCTCGCTGCCGGTCGCGGTCGCCGTGCGCGTCGGCGGCGCGCTCGAACACGACCGCGAGACCCGCCAGGCCACATTGGATGCGATCGACGCCGCGACCGCGGACCGGATCGAGCGCGACATCGCCGACGCGGCGCGGCTGCACGCGCTGTCCGCGTGGACGCCGCCCGCGGCCGTGCTCGAGGACGAGCCGGCGCGTTTCACCGACGGCGTCCGCCGGATCCTCGACTACCTGGCCGCGGGCGACGTGTTCCAGGCCAACCTCTCGCGCGGATGGACCGCGCGTTTCGATGGGGACGTCGACCCGGCCGCGCTGTTCGCGCAGCTGCGACGCAACAATCCGGCGCCGTTCGCGGGGCTGTTCGCCACGGACAGCGGGACGGTGGTGAGTGCGTCGCCTGAGCGGCTGGTGTCGGTGCAGGGCGACCTCGTCCAGACGCGACCCATCGCCGGTACGCGTCCCCGCGTGCCCGGTGACGACGACGCCGGCCGCATCCGCGAGCTCGTCGGCCATCCGAAGGAACGCGCGGAGCACGTGATGCTCATCGACCTCGAACGCAACGACCTGGGACGCGTGTGCCGGCCCGGCACGGTGGAGGTCGACGAACTGATGAGCGTCGAGAGCTACGCGCACGTGCACCACATCGTGAGCAACGTGCGCGGCCGACTGCGCGCGGGCGTCACCCCGGGCGAGGTGATCCGCGCGGTGTTCCCCGGCGGCACGATCACCGGCTGCCCGAAGGTGCGCTGCATGCAGATCATCGCCGAGCTGGAAGGCGTCGGCCGGGGCATCTACACCGGCGCGATGGGCTGGCTCGCGCCGAACGGCGACATGGACCTGAACATCCTGATCCGCAGCGCGGAAGTCGAACGCGAGGCCGTGCGCTTCCGCACCGGCGCCGGCATCGTCGCGGACTCCGATCCGCAGCGCGAGCTCGACGAGACGCGCGCCAAGGCACGCGGCATGCTGCGCGCGCTCGGCGTCGACGGCTGATGGACGCGCGCATCTTCCGCGGAAACGACCAGGTGGATGCGCTGTCGCCGCTCGATCGGGGCCTCGCCTATGGCGACGGGCTGTTCGAGACGATGCGGGTCTGGCGCGGCGACGTGCCGTGGTGGGACCGCCACTGGGCGCGGCTGACGCGGGGCGCCGATGCGCTCGGCATCGCCCTTCCGGACGAGGGGCGCGTGCGCGAGGCGCTGGCCGCGACGCTCGACGGCGCCGACGGCGTCGCCAAGCTGCTCGTCACGCGTGGCGAGGGTGCGCGCGGCTACGCGGCGTCTGCCGGCCCCGCGACGTGGTTGCTGTCGCGCCACGAAGCGCCCTCGCGGCGCGACCGCATCGTCGTCCGCTGGTGCGCGACGCGCCTTGCGGTCCAGCCCCGGCTCGCCGGCCTGAAGCATTGCAACCGGCTCGAGCAGGTCCTCGCTCGATCGGAATGGCCGGCGGGCGAGGGCGCCGACGACGGCCTGATGGTCGACGCCGACGGCGACGTCGCCAGCGCCATCGCCGGCAACGTGTTCATCCTGTCGCAGGGCCGCTGGCGCACCCCCCGGCTCGATCGCTGCGGCGTCCACGGGGTCATGCGCGGCTGGGCGATGGCCGTCCTCGATGCCGACGAGGCGCGGCTGTCCCCATCGGACGTCGAAGCCGCGGACGCGTTGTTCGTCTGCAATGCCGTGCGCGGTATCCTCGAAGTCGAGCGGCTCGGCGACCTCGCGTGGTCGCCGCATCCGCAGGTCGCGGCGCTGCGGCACCGCCTCGCGTCCGACCATCCCGCCTTCGCCCCGAATCCGGAGACGCCGTGAGCCGTCCGCGCAAGCGCCGAACAGGTTGTTTCACCCTGCTGCTGCTCGCCGCGATCGTCGCGGTGCTGGCGTTCGCCTGGTTCCGCTACGACACCTTCGCGGACGCGCCCATGCGCGGCGTGCGCCCCGGCGCGAGCGTCGTCGTGCGGCCGGGCCACTCGCTGCCCACCGTGCTGCGCAGCCTGCAGGCCGCCGGCGTGCAGGGCTCCACGCTGGAATGGACCGCGCTCGCGCGCCAGCTCGGCGCCGCAGGCCGCCTGCAGGTCGGTGAATACCGCCTCGAGCCCGGCATGACGCCGCGCGAGCTGCTCATCGACATGCGCGACGGCCGCGTGGTGCAGCACAAGGTCACGATCGTCGAAGGCTGGAACATCCGCGACGTCCGCGCCGCGCTGGCCAAGGCCGAGCCGCTGGTGCACGACGCGGCCAAGCTGGACGACGCGGCGCTCATGGCGAAGCTCGGCCATCCGGGCCAGCACCCGGAGGGCCGCTTCCTGCCCGAGACGTACGTGTTCACGCGCGGCGACAGCGAGATCGACGTGCTGGGGCGCGCGTACAAGGCGATGCAGAAGGCGCTCGATGCCGCGTGGCGCTCGCGCCGCGCCGACACGGTGCTGAAGACGCCGGACGAGATGCTCACGCTGGCATCGATCGTCGAGAAGGAAACCGGCATCGCCGAGGAGCGGCCCGCCATCGCGGGCCTGTTCGAGCGCCGGCTGAAGCTCGGCATGTTGCTGCAGACCGATCCCACGGTGATCTACGGCATGGGCACCGCCTACGCCGGCAACATCCGCAAGGCCGACCTGCAGGCCGACACGCCGTACAACACGTACACGCGCGCCGGCCTGCCGCCGACGCCGATCGCGATGCCGGGCGTCGCGTCGCTCCAGGCCGTCGCGAACCCCGCGCAGGGCGATGCGCTCTACTTCGTCGCGGTGGGGGACGGCAGCGGTCGCCACCTCTTCGCCAAGAGCCTCGCCGAGCACCAGCAGAACGTGCAGAAGTACCTGGCCAACTACCGCGCGGCGCAGGCGACGCGTCAATGAGCGAGGCGGCGGTGTTGCGTCGCGAGCCGCGGCTGGTCACGCTCGAAGGCGGCGAGGGCGCGGGCAAGTCCACCGTGCTGGCCGCGCTGCGCGGTGAACTCGAGCGCGACGGTCGCGTCACCTGCACGCGCGAGCCGGGCGGAACGCCGTTGGCGGAGCAGATCCGCGAGCTGCTGCTCGACCCGTCGCACGAGCCGCCCTGCGATCGCACCGAGCTGCTGCTGATGTTCGCGTCGCGCGCGCAGCTCGTCGCGCAGGTGATCGCGCCGGCGCTCGAGCGCGGCGAGTGGGTGCTGAGCGATCGCTTCACCGACGCCAGCCATGCCTATCAGGGCGGCGGACGCGGCTGCGATCCGCGGCTCATCGATCTGCTCGAGCGCGAATTCGTCGGCATCGCGCCGGGCCTGACGCTGCTGCTCGACGTGCCGGTCGACGTCGGGCTCGCACGCGCGCGCGGTCGCGGCGGACCGGACCGGATCGAGTCCGAGCGCGTGGAATTCTTCGAACGCGTCCGGGCGGCCTACCTGGCGCGGGCGGCGGCGGATCCGTCGCGCTTCGTCGTGATCGATGCGACGCGTCCGCCGGACGATGTCGCGGCGCGCGCGGTCGAAGCGCTGCGTCGCCATCGCGCGCGGCTCGCATGACGGTACTCGCGCCCTGGCAGTCGCGCATCTATGCGCAGCTCGCCGCGACGCTCGACGCGGGGCGCCTCGGCCATGCCCAACTGTTCTGCGGGCCGGCGCACCTGGGCAAGCGCGATGTCGCCATGCGCCTGGCGCGCCGCGTGCTTTGCGAGACGCCCGTGGGCACCGACGCCTGCGGCGCCTGCCGCAGCTGCCGCCTGCTGGAGGCCGGCACGCATCCGGACTACCGGTTCGTCAGCTTCATCCCCAACCGCGAGGGCACGAAGCTGCGCACGGAGATCGTGATCGACCAGATGCGCGAGCTGTCGACGCAGCTGTCGCTCACGCCGCAGTTCGGGCGCGCGCAGGTCGCCATCGTGGATCCCGCGGATGCGATCAACCACGCGGCCGCGAACGCGTTGCTCAAGACGTTGGAAGAGCCGGTGCCGGGCCGCTACCTGTGGCTCGTGACGGCCCACCCGGCGCGGCTGTCGGCGACGATCCGCAGCCGATGCCAGCGCGTCGAGTTCCGCCTGCCGCCCCTGGACGAGGCGCGCGCATGGCTGCTCGCGCAGGGCCATGCGGCGACCGACGTCGACGAGGCACTGCAGGCCGCGCACGGCCACCCCGGCCTCGCCGACGCATGGCTGCGCAGCGGTGGGCTCGACGTGCGCCGCCGCGTCGCCGCCGACCTGCAGAAGCTGGCGCGCAGCGAGGCCACCGCGCAGGAAATCGCCCAGCAGTGGGCCGGCGACGAGCAGGCGGACCTGCGCCTGCGGCATGCGGCCGATCTCGTGGTCGAGCGCGCCCGCGGCTTGACCGACCCCCGCGCCGCGCGCAGTCTGGCCACCTGGTTCGACAAGGCGAACCGCAGTCGCGAGCTGCTGCGGACCACCGTCCGCGCGGACCTCGTGCTGATGGAACTGTTGACGGCCTGGTGCGCGGCGACGCGCGCAGGCCAGGAGATCCGCGAGCGATGAGTGCAACCCCGGGCGGTGCGCGGCAGGGCATCCTGTCGCTGGTCCTGAAGGACAAGAACCAGCTCTACCAGGCGTACATGCCGTTCCTGAAGGGCGGCGGGATCTTCGTCCCCACGCCCAAGCGGTACACGCTGGGCGACGAGGTCTTCCTGCTGGTCACGCTGCCCGAATCGGGCGAGCGCTTGCCGGTGGCCGGGAAGGTCGTCTGGTTGACGCCGGTGGGTGCGCAGGGCGGTCATCCCGCCGGCATCGGCGTGCAGTTTCCGGAAACGCCGGAGGGCGAGGCCGTGAAGGGCAGGATCGAGACCCTGCTGGCCGGCCTGCTCTCCAGCGATCGCACGACGCACACGATGTAACCCTGCGCCACCTCGCGTGGGCGAGGAACACGCATACGCGCCGCTGGGCGCAGGTCCCTCGAGATCGGGCGCCCGAAGGCGCCCTCGCGGTCAGCCCCGCAGGGCCGGATGGTCCCAACCCGGGCGCGGCGCGAAACGTGCACCGTGGCGCGCCTCGAGCTGGCGCAACCGCTGCAGCAGCAGGTCGACGCCGGTTTCGCGGATGTACTGGATCGGGCCGCCGCGGAACGGCGCGAAGCCGGTGCCGAAGATGACGCCGGCATCAAGCAGGTCGGGATCGGCAACGACGCCGTCGTGCAGGCAGGCCACGGCCTCGTTGAGCAGCGGCAGGATCAGGCGGTCCTCCAGATCGTCCGGCGCCTTGTAGCCCTGCGGCACCTCGGGTTTCACCGGCTTGCCGTTCTCCCACTTGTAGATGCCCTGGCCGTCCTTCTTGCCGCGCCGGCCGGGCTCCGGCGGCGTGGCAAGCGCGGCCGGGATCGGCAGTCCGAGAAACGGCGCGAGTTCGTGCCCGACACCGGCAGCGACGTCGAGGCCCACGGTATCGACGAGTTCGATCGGCCCCATCGGCATGCCGAATTTCACGGCGGCCCTGTCGATCAGCGGCGCGGGAATGCCTTCGGCATATGCGTTCGCGGCTTCGAGCATGTACGGGAACAGCACGCGGTTGACGAGGAAGCCCGGCGTGCCGGCCACCGGCACCGGGAACTTGTCGATCGCGCGGCAGAAGCCGGCCAGGCGCTGCTCGGTCAGCGGGTCCATGCCGTCGTGGCGGATGATCTCCACCAACGGCATCAGCGCGACCGGATTGAAGTAGTGCAGGCCGGCGAACTGCGCCGGGCGCGCGAGGCCTCCGCGCAGCTCGTCGAGCGGAATCGACGAGGTGTTGGTGGTCAGCAGTGCGTCGGTCTTCATGCGCGGCTCGACATCGCCGTACAGCGCACGCTTCGCATCGGGACGTTCGACGATCGCTTCGATCACGAGGTCCGCATCGGTGACACCGCTGCCCCCGACGTCGCCGCGCAGGCGCGCCGCTACGGCGGGCCGCTTGCTCTCGTCCTTGACGCGCTTGGCGAACAGCTCCGACGCCCGCTGCAGCGCGGCGTCGACGAAACGCTGCTCGCGGTCGGCGAGCGTCACCTCGAAGCCCTTGTAGGCCGACCACGCCGCGATGTCGCCGCCCATCACGCCCGCGCCGACGACGTGCACACGCTGTATGCCGTGATCCTTGATGCCCTGCGACTTCAGGCGTTCCTGCAGGAAGAACACGCGGATCAGGTTGCGCGCGGTCGGCGTCGACGACAGCTTGACCACGGCGCGGCGTTCGTTGGCGAGCAGCGCCTTCGTCGATCCGCCGCCGCGACGCCAGCTCTCGATCAGCGCGTAAGGCGCCGGGTAGTGGTCCTTGGGGGCCTTGCGTGCGACCTGCTTGGCGAGCGTCGGTGCGAGCACCTGTCGCGCCGGCCAGGTATTGCTCGCCCAAGCGAGGGCGCGCTGCTGGAACGGGCGCTCGGCGCCGCGCAGCGCCAGCTTCACCGCAGCGTCGACGAGTTCGCCGACCGGCACGACGCGATCGACCAGGCCCATCGCCTTGGCCGCCTTGCCGGTCACCGTACGGCCGGTGAGCATAAGGTCGAACGCGGCCGGCGCGCCGATGAGGCGTGGCAGGCGCACGCTGCCGCCCCAGCCCGGGAAGATGCCGAGCTTCACCTCGGGCAGGCCGATGCGCGTGGACGGATCGTCGCTGGCCACGCGGTAGCCGCAGGCCAGCGCGAGTTCGGTGCCGCCGCCCATGCAGAAGCCGTGGATCGCGGCGACGGTGCGGAAGGGCAGGTCGGCGATGCGCTGGAAGACGGTCTGGCCGCGCGCGATGGCGTCGCCCACCGTGCCGCGGCGATCGAACGTCTGGAATTCCTTGATGTCCGCACCGGCGATGAACCCGCTGGCCTTCGCCGAGCGGATCACAAGGCCCTTGGGCGGCTCCAGGCGCAGCCGCTCGAGGATGCCGTCGAGCTCGATCAGCACGTCCTGCGAGAACGTGTTCACGCCGGTCCCGGCCTTGTCGAAGGACAGGACGACGACGCCGTCGTCGCGGGATTCGGCGTGCCAGTTCAGCATCGGCAGGCCGTCGAAGCGGGAGGGGGCGCGCATCAGCAAACCATCCGATCACGTATGGAACATCCGGCTATCATCGGTAGGTTGTTTCACGTGCGTCAATCCGCGCCTCCGTCCGACCTCCTGCGCCTGTGGCCGCGGACGGTGAACTTTTCCGCGATGGCGTTGTCCCAATGCCCGGCGATGAGCGGGCGCGTACAGGAGTGCCGGCCCGACATGGCCGTAGAGGAAGGGTCTGCAATGGAGACCGGCCAGTCGCGGGAGTCGCCGCTGGACCGGGAGCTGGTCGAGCGCGTGCAGCGCGGCGACAGCGCCGCTTTCGACGTGCTGGTGCGCAAGTACCAGCATCGCGTGATCGGGCTGATCGGGCGCTACGTGCATGACTGGAGCGAATGCCAGGACATCGCCCAGGACGTCTTCATGCGCGCGTACCGCGCGCTGGGGAATTTCCGCGGCGATGCCCAGTTCTCCACCTGGTTGCACCGGATCGCCGTGAACACCGCCAAGAACCATCTCGTCGCACAGAACCGAAGGCCGCCGACCGACGACATCGACGTCATGGACGCCGAGCAGTTCGATCCGTCGTTCCGCCTTCGCGATACCGATACGCCGGAGCACGAGCTGCTTCGGCAGGAAGTGGAGCGCACGGTGATGGACGCCGTGAACCGGCTGCCCGGCGAGCTGCGCGACGCGATCACGCTGCGCGAGGTCGAAGGCCTCAGCTACGACGAGATCGCCGAGCGCATGGGTTGCCCGATCGGCACGGTGCGTTCGCGGATCTTCCGGGCGCGCGAGGCGATCGATGCGCAGCTCAAGCCTCTTCTCGACAACGAAGGCACGACGACAGGCACACGGGAGCGGCCGCGATGACGACTCATGACATCCCCGGGACCGACCGCGAGACGCTGAGCGCGTTGTTCGACGGCGCGCTGCAGGGCGATGCGCGCCGTTTCGCGGCGCGTCGCCTGGCGCACGACACCGGCTGGCAGGACGAATGCGGCCGCTGGCAACTGATCGGCGACGCGCTGCGTCGGCAGGCGCCGATCGCGGCGCCGGCGGACTTCGCCGCGCGCGTCGCGCGGGCCGTCGCCGCGGAAGCCGCGCCGGTCGCCGTGCCG
>NZ_SMRQ01000034.1 GCF_004359965.1 Cognatilysobacter segetis
CCGCCGCGGCGGAAGCCGCGCGCCTCGCTGCCGGCCGCGTGCGCAGCGACGTCAATACGCGCGTGGTGGTGCTGGACGCGGGCGCCGCCGCGCCGGCCGCGACCATGCCGATCGCGCCCGCGCCCGCCGTGGCGTCGGCGCCGCTGCCGGCCACGACGCAGGTATCGACCGCGCCGCGCAACGCCGCCGCCGTCACGACCGCGGGTACCGTCGCGACCGCTCGGGATCCGGCCGACGCTGCGGCAGCCAAGCCCACCGCGCCGCCCGCGCCTTCAACACCGCCCGCCGCCCCGGCACCCGCGGCCGCCAATGTCGGCTATGCGGTGCAGCTCGGCGCGTTCGCGAATCCGGACGAGGCCACCCGCCTGCGCGATCGCGCGCGGGCGGCCGGTTTCTCCGCCTTCGTCGAGCAGGTGCGCACCGACAGCGGCACGCTCAACCGCGTCCGCGTGGGCCCCGCGCCGGACCGCGCCGCGGCCGACGCGCTGCGCGCGCAGGTCGCCTCGAAACTCGGCGTCAGCGGCATCGTCCGGCCTCATCCCTGACGATGAGCCCGCTCGACTGGCTGCTGCTGGCGATCCTCGTGCTTTCGGCACTGATGGGTCTGTTGCGCGGCTTCGTCGGCGTCGCGGCCTCCGTCCTGGCCTGGCTGCTCGGCGGGACGGCCGCGCTGACCCTCGGCGGCGGCGCTGCGCGCCTGCTCGCCGACCGCGGCGACCCGTCGCCCGTGCAGACGCTGGTCGGCTACGGCGCCTGCTTCCTCGGCGCGGCGATGCTGGTCGCGCTGCTGGCCTTCGTCGCGCGCCGCGCGCTGGTCGCGGCGGGGCTCGGCGGCGTCGATCGCGCGCTCGGGCTCGCGCTCGGCGGCGTTCGCGGCCTGGTCATGGCCTGCGCGCTGGTACTGCTGCTCGGCTTCACGCCGATGCCGCGCCAGCGCCAGTGGCAGGCATCCGCCCTGGTGCCGCTGTTCAAGCCGGGCGCCGGTTGGATGTCCACGTGGCTGCCGACCTGGGCACGTGAACGGCTCGACCTCGATGGCGCCATGCCCGCTCGAAACCTTCCGGAGCTGCCCCCATTTCCGGGGCTCCCGGCCTGATCCCCAGCAGGACACGAATACATGTGCGGCATCATCGGAATCGTCGGCCAGAGCGACGTCGCGGGCCAGCTCTATGACGGGCTGACCGTGCTCCAGCACCGCGGGCAGGACGCCGCGGGCATCGCCACCGCAAGCGGCTCGAAGATCCGCGTGCACAAGGGCAATGGCCTGGTCAGCGACGTGTTCGACGAGGCGTCGATGCAGTTGCTGCACGGCAACTTCGGCATCGGCCACTGCCGCTATCCCACCGCCGGCAGCGAGGGCTGCGACGAAGCGCAGCCGTTCTACGTCAACTCGCCCTACGGCATCGCGCTGGCGCACAACGGCAACCTGATCAATACCGACGCGTTGCGCCGCGAGGTGTTCGAGCAGGACAAGCGCAACGTCAACACCGAGTCCGACTCGGAAGTGCTGCTCAACGTCTTCGCGCATGAGCTCGACGTGCAGGGCGAGCTCTCGCCCGAGTCGATCTTCAAGGCGATCGAGGGCGTGCACCGCCGCTGCGTCGGCGGCTATGCGGTCACGGCCGTGGTGCTCGGCTTCGGCATGGTGGCCTTCCGCGACGTGCACGGCATCCGTCCGCTGGTGCTGGGCAAGCGCGTGCGCGACGGACGCGACGAGTACGCCGTGGCGTCGGAATCGGTCGCGCTCGACCTGCTCGGCTACGAGCGCCTGCGCGACGTGCGGCCGGGCGAGGGCATCGTGGTCACCGCCGACGGCACGCTGCATGCGCGCGCCTGCGCCGAGGAGCGCGCCGCGACGCCCTGCATCTTCGAATACGTCTACTTCGCGCGCCCCGACTCGATGATGGACGACGTCTCGGTGCACAAGGCGCGCATGCGCATGGGCCAGAAGCTCGGCGAGAAGATCCTGCGCCTGCGCCCGGACCACGACATCGACGTCGTCATCCCGATTCCCGACACCTCGCGCGACGCCGCGCTGGAAATCGCCAACGTGCTCGGCGTGAAGTACCGAGAGGGCTTCATCAAGAACCGCTACGTCGGGCGCACCTTCATCATGCCGGGGCAGGGCGAGCGCGCGAAGTCCGTGCGCCGCAAGCTCAACGCGATCCCGCTCGAATTCCGCAAGCGCAACGTGCTGCTGGTCGACGACTCGATCGTGCGCGGCACGACGTCCAAGCAGATCGTGCAGATGGCGCGCGACGCCGGCGCCAACAAGGTCTACCTCGCATCGGCCGCGCCGCCGGTGCGGTTCCCGAACATCTACGGCATCGACATGCCGTCGGTGGATGAGCTCGTCGCGCACGGCCGTACCGACGAGGAGATCCAGCAGCTGCTCGGTTGCGACTGGCTGATCTACCAGGATCTGGCGGATCTGGAAGAAGCCGTCTCGGGGCCGAAGCACCGCATCGACGCGTTCGACTCGTCCTGCTTCAGCGGCGAGTACGTCACGGGCGTCGAACCCGGTTACTTCGAGCGCATCCGGCAGGCGCGCTCGGACAGCGCCAAGCAGGCGCGGCGGGTGGCCTGATGAAGTCGCTGCAGTTCGCGATGCTGCCCGACGACGAGAACGGCGACGTGCTGCGCGCCATGCTCGAGGACGGCGACGACCTCACCCTTCCGCGCGAGATCGACTTCCTGCTGGTGTTCGGCGAGGAAGCGGCGGCGCGCGCCTTCGCGGACGCGGCGAACCAGCTGCCCGACCTCATCGTGTCGATTCCGGGCGTGGACGACGAGGGAATCTGGCAGGTCGTCGCCGGCCGCCACATGGCGCCGAAGCATGCCGACATCACGCGGCTCGAGCGCGAGCTGACGGTGCTCGCCGAATCGTTCGGCGGCTATCCGGACGGCTGGGAATGCTCGCGCGCCGCCGGTCCGCTCGAGGACGACGACGGCCCCGCCTGATGGCCGCTTGCCTGCACGCCGCCGCGCAGGAATGCCTGCGTGCGGCGACGCCCGAGGACAAGGTCGCGCTGACGTTCGACGCGTTCGAGCGCTTCTCGCGCGGCGAGCTCGCGCCAGGTGACACCGCGCCTCCCGAACCGATCGCGATGCCCGGCCGCCCCGCGTGCCCCCGCCTCGTGCACGCGCGCGACCTTCCGCGTCGCGGCTTCGGTACGCCCGAGGGACTCGCCGCTTTCGTCCATGCGATCGCGCACATCGAGTTCAATGCGATCGACCTCGCCTGGGACGCGGTCTACCGCTTCCGCGGCATGCCGGCGGGGTTCTACGCCGACTGGGCGTCGGTGGCGAACGACGAGGCGCGCCACTTCACCATGCTGCGCGGCCGCCTGCAGTCGCTCGGCCACGACTACGGCGACTTCGACGCGCACAACGGTCTGTGGGAGATGGCACAGAAGACCGGGCACGACGGCCTGGCGCGCATGGCGCTGGTGCCGCGCGTGCTGGAAGCGCGCGGCCTCGACGTCACGCCGGGAATGATCGTGAAACTCCGCCAGAGGGGCGATGGCGCGACCGCCGACATCCTCGACGTGATCCTGCGCGAGGAGGTGGGCCACGTCGCGGCGGGCAGCCGCTGGTTCCGCTGGCATTGCGCGCAGCGCGGGCTGGAGCCGCAGGCCACGTTCAAGGCGCTCCTGGCAGAGTACGCCCGAGCGGTGCTGTACGGGCCGTTCAACCGCGAAGCGCGCCTCGAGGCCGGGTTCGACGCCGAGGAACTCGCCTCGCTGGACGCGCTGGCGAACTGAGGTGACGACGCCGTGTCAGGCGAGCGCGTCGAGCCTGAGCTCGCCGTTCGACGCGCGCAGCACGGAACCCTGCTCGTACCAGTCGCCCAGCACGACGCGGCGGCAATCGCGACCGCCGACCGCGCGCCGATGGACCGCCGGCCGGTGCGTGTGCCCGTGGATCATCAGGTCGACACCGTACTGCGAGAACCAGGCGTCGACCGCTTCGGGCGAGACGTCGGTGATGGTCTCCATCGTCCCCGCCTGCTTCAGTGCCGCCTGCGCCTCGCGCGACTGCTCGCGCGCATGCGCGGCGAACGCGAGGCGCGCGGCCAGCGGCTGCGACAGGAACTGCGCCTGCCAGCGGGGATCGCGGGTCTGCGCGCGGAACGCCATGTAGCCGGTATCGGCCGTGCACAGCAGGTCGCCGTGCAGCAGCAGCGCCGGTCGACCGTCCAGCAACACGACCGACGGATCGTTGAGCACGTCCATGCCCGCGCGCGCGGCGTAGGCCCGACCGAGCAGGAAATCGCGATTGCCACGGATGAAGCGGACCGGCGTGCCGCCGCCGACGACGGCGCGGATGGCGCGCGCGACCGCGTCGCCGACGTCGGACGGATCGTCGTCGCCCACCCAGGCCTCGAACAGGTCGCCGAGGATGTAGAGCGCGCGCGCGCCGGCGGCTTCGTCGCGCAGGAACCGCAGGAACAGCTCGGTGACCTGCGGCCGCTCGGCATCGAGGTGCAGGTCGGAAATGAAGAGCGTGGTCATGCGGCGCATTGTAGGCGGCGGTCGGGGCACGGCCGCCGCCAGTTCGACTGCGACGCGCCGCACGTCTCGGCGAGGCGGCGGGCGATGCGCCGCGGTGCCGGCGTATAGTCCCCGCGACCGATCGCGACCGGGGGGACGGACGGCATGCAGGGCAGGGGATGCGCACGCGCCGACGGCGTGGTGACGGGCCGCGGGGCACCGGGCTGATGGGCTACTTCGCTTTCGTTCGACGCGACGCCGACCGCCGCTACCATGCGACGCTGCCGGATTTCCCCGGCTGTTCGGTCGATGCGACCCGGCTGGACGCACTCGCCGACGCGATCCGCGACGCCATGCGCGCCTGCGTCGACGGCGGCGAGTGGCCGGTGCCGACGCGGCTCGAGCAACTGCCCCGGCAGGACGCCGACCACGACGGCTACTGGCTGATGGTGGAGGCCGGGCCGCGCGCCTGAGCGGCCGGACGGGCGGCAGGCGGTAAAATCGCCGATCCCTCCGCCGTCGAGCACCGCATGACCAGCCGTACCCGCTTCGCGCCCAGCCCCACCGGCTACCTCCACATCGGCGGTGCCCGCACGGCGCTGTACTGCTGGCTCGAAGCGCGCCGCAACGGCGGCGAGTTCATCCTGCGCATCGAGGACACCGACCAGGAGCGCAGCACGCAGGCGGCGATCGACGCGATCCTCGAGGCGATGGACTGGCTCGGCCTCGACTACGACGAGGGCCCGGTCTACCAGACGCACCGGCTCGACCGCTACCGGCAGGTCGCCGAACAGATGGTCGCCGCGGGCAAGGCCTACTACGCCTACGAGACCAAGGACGAACTCGAGGCCATGCGCGAAGCCGCGATGGCCGCGGGCGAGAAGCCGCGCTACAACGGCGCCTACCGCGACGCCGACGCGGGGTTTCGCGACGACCCCAATCGCGTGATCCGTTTCAGGAATCCGCAGGACGGCGTGGTCGCGTGGGAGGACAAGGTCAAGGGCCGCATCGAGATCGCCAACAGCGAGCTCGACGACCTCGTCATCTTCCGCTCCGACGGCTACCCGACCTACAACTTCGCGGTGGTCGTCGACGACATCGACATGCGGATCACCGACGTGGTGCGCGGCGACGACCACGTCAACAACACCCCCCGGCAGATCAACATCTACCAGGCGTTGAATGCTCCGGTGCCGCACTTCGCGCACCTGCCGATGATCCTCGACGAGCACGGCGCGAAGCTGTCCAAGCGCACCGGCGCCGCGGACGTGATGCAGTACCGCGAGATGGGCTACCTGCCCCACGCGCTGCTGAACTACCTCGTGCGCCTGGGCTGGTCGCATGGCGACCAGGAGATCTTCTCGATCGAGGAGATGACGCGGCTGTTCGACCTCAAGGACGTCAACGCCAAGGCCTCGCGCCTCGATCCGGCCAAGCTCGGTTGGCTCAACCAGCAGTACCTCAAGAGCGACGATCCGGAGGCCGTGGCCAAGCATCTGGTCTGGCATCTGGAGCGTCACGGTTACGACCTCGCGCAGGGCCCGAAACCGGCCGACCTCGTGGTCGCGCTGCGCGATCGCGTGCAGACGCTGGCGGACATGGCCGAGCGCGCGGCGGTGTGGTTCCGCCCGCTGCACCAGTACGACGACGCGGCCGTCGCCAAGCACCTCACCGACGCCGCGCGTGCGCCGCTTCGCGAAGCGCGCGCGCGCCTTGCCGAGCTGATGACGTGGTCGCCCGATTCGGTGTCGATGGTGCTGCACGACGTCGCCACGGCCTGCGGCGTCGGCATGGGCAAGGTCGCGCAGCCGCTGCGCGTGGCGATCACCGGCACGCAGGTCAGCCCGGACATCGCGCAGACCGTCTACCTCGCCGGTCGCGACGAGGCGCTGCTGCGCATCGACGCGGCGATCGCGAAGCTTCCCGACGCAGCCTGAGGTCGCCATGGCGCATTCCGACCACTGCACCGATCCGCATCACCACGTCCATTCGGGCGATGCGTTCGTGGCCGAGGTCGAACGCGCCTGCGAGGCGCGCGGCCTGCGCCTGACGCCGCTGCGGGCGAGCGCGCTGCGCCTGATCGCCGATGCGGGACGGCCGCTGAAGGCCTACGAACTGCTCGACCTCATGAAGGCGACGCACGAGGGCGCGGCGCCGCCGACGGTCTATCGCGCACTCGACTTCCTGCTCGAGAACGGCTTCATCCACAAGCTCGCCTCGATCAACGCGTTCGTGGCCTGCCACCACCCGGGCAGCGAGCGCCATGCGGTGCCCTTCCTCATCTGCGACCGCTGCCAGGCCGCGGTCGAGCTGGAGGACGAGCAGATCGTCGGCGCGCTCGACACGCGCGCCCGCGCGCTGGGCTTCACCCCGCGCGCGCAGACGCTGGAGGTGCACGGCCTGTGCGCGGCCTGCGCGGCGCGGGAGTGAGCCGCGCTGGCGGTCGAAAAAAAGCCCGGCGAAAGCCGGGCTTTTTCGTTGCGGCGCGTCCGTCAGAAGAACACGCGCACGCCGAAGGCGACGCCGCGGCCGGGCAGCACCACGCGATCCTTGAGGAACGACGTGTGCACGCGCGCCACCTGGTCGGTCAGGTTGGTCGCGTCGGCGAAGAACTCGAGCGCGGTCGCGCCGCGGTCGATGTGATACGCCGCGTGCGCGTCGACCAGCGTGTAGCCGGCGGTCGCGGATTCGCCCGCTGCCACGTCGTCCTGCCGGTACCAGTGCGTCGCGCCGAGCGAGGCACGCAGGTCGGCGCCGCGCCAGCGCAGTTCCGCGCCGACGCGCGCCGGCGCGATGCGCGGCAGATTGCCGCCGTCGTCGAGCGTGGCGCGCACGCGGTCGCCGAACAGGCGCGCATCGAGGCGGCCGGCGTCGGCGTCCAGCAGGTGCCCGACGATTTCGCCCTCGACGCCGCGGAAGCGCGCATCCGCCTGCGACCACTGGCGCACCGGCAGCGGCTCGCCGTCGATATCGGCCACTTCGCCCGTATCGCCGAGGTAGATGAAACCGTCGAACCGCGTCTGGTACGCCGACAGCTTCGCGTCCACGCGGCCGCCGTGGTAATGCAGGCCGAGCTCGGCGCCGTTCGCGCGCTCCTTGCGCAGCTGCGCATCGCCGACCTCGTAGGACAGCGTCGCGACATGCGGGCCGTCGGCGAACAGTTCCTCCTCGCCCGGCGCGCGTTCGGCGCGGTCGAGGTTGAGGTTGAGCCGCCAGGCGTCGCTGAACTTCCACGCCGCGCCCGCCGACAGGCTCACCGGCCGGAACGCCCGCGTGCCGCCACCGGCCGGCGCGGTCTCGATGCGGTCGACGCGCGCGCCGACGTCGATCTGCAGCGGCCCCCAGCGACGCTGTTCGGTGACGAACACGCCCCAGCCGCGCGTGCGGGTCCGCGGCACGAATGCTTCCTCGCCGATCGCCTCGAAGCGGCGTTCCACGCCCTGCAGGCCAACCGCGCCGGTCCAGCCCGCGAGCGCGCGATGCGTCAGCTCGATGCGGCCTTCGCTCGCCTTGTTGAGAAAGCGCGTGCCGACCTGCTCGCCCTCGTACTCGACATGCTCGTAATCGGTGCCGCCGAGGCTCGCGCGCAGGCCGTCGAAGATGCCGAAATCGCGATCGAGCCCGGCCTTGGCCTCGACGCGGTCCTGCTTCATGCGCAGCGACACGCCGCGCTCGCCGGCGGCGGGGTCGCCCGGCTCCCCGGGATTGCCGTAGGCGTCCTCGAAGCGCGATGCCGCGACGCCGGCGAAGCCCAGCGCCCCGACGCGGGAAACGCCGAGCGCGGCGGACTTCGTGTCGATGAAGCTGTTGGCCTGGCGGCCGCCGCCCGGAATCGAATAGTCGCCCTGGTCGCGGTAGACGGCGTCGGCGTGCAGCACGAGCGTGCCGTCGGCGCCGGACGCGTCCACGCGCGCCATGCCGGTGAAGCCGTCGTTGACCGTGTCGTGGCGCAGTTCGGCGCGACCGGTGAGTGTCGAATCGAGCGGCTTCTCGGCGATGCGGCCGTCGACGACGTTGACCACGCCGCCGATCGCGCCGGAGCCGTACAGCAGCGTCGCGGGGCCCTTCAGCACCTCGATCTGGTCGGCGAGGAACGGCTCGATCGCCACCGCGTGGTCCTGGCTCACCGTCGACACGTCCTGGGATGACAGGCCGCCGGACAGCACGCCGACGCGGCCGCCCTCGAGGCCGCGGATGATCGGCCGGCCGACCCCGGGGCCGAAGTTCGACGACTGCACGCCGGGCAGCTTGGTGACCGTTTCGCCCAGCGTCGAACCGCGGGCTTCGTCGAGGCGCTCGCCGCCGAGCACGTCCACCGGGCGCACGAGTTCCTCGGCCGTGGCGCGACGGGGCGCGGCGGTGACGACGACGCGGTCCAGCTGGCGCGGCTGGTCGTGGTGCGCATCCTGCGGGTTCTCGTCGGCCGGGGCCGGGGCCGGGGCCGGGGCCGGGGCCGTGGCGGGCGCCGCTGCGGCCGGCAGGGCGGTGGCCAGGGCAATGGCGAGGAGGGCGAGGCTGGGCGGGGCGCTGCTGCGACGGGCGGTCATGGGGGTCGACATGGGGAACACGAAGAAACGTTATAGTATTCCAAATGAACGCGACCCCTGCCGGAAGTACCGCTGCACGACCGACGCTCGACCGGGTGGGCATGGCCGGCTCGCTGCTGTGCGCAGTCCACTGCGCGATCCTTCCGGTGGTCTTCGTCGTGCTGCCGTCCGTGGGCTTGGCCCTGGCGCTGAGCGATCGCGTCGAGCTCGCGTTCGTGCTGTTCGCGAGCCTGGTCGGCACCGTCAGCCTGGTGCGCGGGTTCCGCCGCCACCGCGCGGGGCTGGCGCTGATGCTGCTCGCCCCGGGCCTGGCGCTGCTCTGGGCCGGGGTGCGCTGGCCCCCGCTGCACCATGCGGCCGTGCCGCACGCCCTCGCGATGGCCGCCGGCGGCAGCCTCGTCGCCGTGGCGCACTTCCTCAACCTTCGCTTCGCCCGCCGCGCTCGGGCCTGAGCGGCCGGCTGTGCTAGGCTTTCGCGCTTCGCGAGCCGCGTGGGTCCACCGCGCCCGCCTCGTATTCGCCGCGTCGCGCGGCATCCGCATGCAACATTTCCAGGAGCGACATCATGGGTAAGGGCGACCGCAAGACCGCCAAGGGCAAGCGCTACAACTCCAGCTACGGCAATGCGCGCAGCGCCAAGGCGACCACCGTGACCACGGGCGCCGCGAGCGCGCCGGTCGCGAAGAAGGCGACGAAGTCCGTCGCCAAGGCGCCGACCAAGAAGGTCGCCGTGAAGAAGGCCGCGAAGGAGTAATCCTTCCGCCGGAGAAAATAGCCCCGCCAATGCGGGGCTTTTTTTTTGTGCGTGACGTCGCGCGCAGCAACGCGGTCACAGCGATTCGAAGAACGCCCACATCGCATCGGTGGCGGATATCGACGGCGACGGCGGCGCACCGCGCGCTTTGCGCCCGCCGGGCCACGAGTGCCCCCCGCGATCGGTGACGCAGAGCTGCACTTTCGATCCGCCCGCGCACCCGGCGCGCACTTCGCAGTAGGCGCCCGGCACCTGCAGCACCCGGCGCGGCGCTACCGTGCAGCCGTCGAGTGCCGACCATTTCGCGATCGTCGCCGGCACTGAGGTGAAATCGGTCACCGCCGACGCATCGCGGAACGCGCCCGGCCCGGCGCCGCCGTCGAACCGCACGTGGTCGTCGTCGCGCGCATGGAAATGGGCGATCGACACCGGCCGCGACGGCCGGCATTCCCGCGTGTTGTCGGTGCCGGCGACCGGCGCGACCGCGCGGAACACGTCCGATGCCTCGCAGGCGAGGCGGTAGGCCATCATCCCGCCGTTCGACATCCCGGTCGCGAAGACGCGGTCGCGATCGACGTCCACCGCGCGCGCCACATGCGCCACGACCTCGCGGACGAAACCGACGTCGTCGATGCCGAGATCGCGCGCGCGGCCGCAGCAGCGACCGGCATTCCACGTCGCCAGCCGCCCGCCCGGGAAACGGCTGTAGCCGTTGGGAAACGCCACGACGAAGCCCGAACGCTCGGACTTGCCGATGAGCCCATACTTCGCATCGTCCGCCTGCCAGTCCATGTCGCCGCCGCCGCCATGCAGCGCGACCAGCAACGGCGTCGGGCGTCCCGGCCGGTAGCTTCGCGGAACGTGGACGCGGTAGCTCCGCCGCAAACCGGCGTGCTCGATCTCGAACCGGTAATCGCCGCCCTGCACGATGCGCGCATCCGGGTCGGCCACCGGCGTCACACCCGCGTCCGCGCGCTGCGCCATGCGGGCGCGCAGCAGCTCGCGCACGCGCCCGTCACGCGCCTGCGCGAACGCGGCGGCGCCAACCGCGGCCAACAGCAGGATCCAGACCGAAGCACGCTTCATCGCGACGTCCTCCAAGGGCGATGCCACGCGAACGCGTGCCGTCGACTCTTCGTTGACGCCGGCCGTCGGCTCAGCGCGTCGCGGCGGCCTCCACCGCCGCCCACACGCGCATCAGGTTGCCGCCGAGCACCTTGCGGATCGTCGCGTCCGAATGGCCGCGCTCGCGCAAGGCCTGCACGAGGTTCGGGTAGTCCGCCACGCTCTTCAGGCCTTCGGGCAACGCACCGGAGACCCCGTCGAAATCGGAGCCGATGCCGACGTGGTCGTCGCCGAGCAGTCGGATCGCGTAGTCGACCTGGTCGGCGACCTGCGACAGCTTCGTCGCCGGCTTCGGATGCGCCGGATCCCAGACCGCGTCGAACGCGTCGACCGACTTCACCGCCTCGCCGCGCGACGCAGCCAGCGTCTGTTCGTGCTGGAACTTCGCGAGCTCGCGGAAATACGCGGTGGTGTCGGCCGCCGCCTTGGCATCGATGAAGCCGCTGCCGAAGGTGATCTGCACGACGCCACCGGTCGCGGCGATCTTCTTCGCCAGCGCGTCCGACAGGTTGCGCTCAAAGCCCGGCGTGAGGTGCCGCAGACCCGAGTGGCTCGCGATCACGGGCGCCTTCGCGACGCGCAGCACGTCCTCCACCGCATCGTCGGACAGGTGCGAGACGTCGACCATGATGCCGAGCGCGTTCATTTCGGCGACGACCTTCTCCCCGAACGGGCTGAGCCCCTTCCAAGGCCGGTCCAGCGAATACGAGCCGTCCGCGATGCGGTTGCTGTGGCTGTGCGCCAGCGTCATGTAGCGGACGCCGCGGTCGCGGAAGCCTTCCAGCCGCGACAGGTCGTCGCCGATGGGCGCGCCGTTCTCCATCCCGAGCGCCAGCAGCACACGCTCGCCGTCGCCGCGCAGGCGCGCGTAGTCGGCGGGCGAGGTGATCACCGCGAAACGGTCGGGGCAGCGGCCCGCCATGGCCTCGACCGCATCGATCTCGCGATGCGCCTTCTGCGTCGCGATGCCCGCACGGTCGTCCTCGGGCGAGGTGTAGATCGACATGAACGCGATGTCGAGGCCGCCGGCGCGCGCCTTCGCCGCATCGAATTCGCGGTCCGGCGTCTCGTTGCAGAGGTTGCGCCAGCTCTTGAGCAACTCGCCGGGCGCATCGATGTGCGTGTCGACGATCAGCGCCTGGCGTGCGAGCGCGCGCGCGTCAGGTACCTCGGGCGCGGCGGCGAGGCAGGCGATGGGCATCAGCAACAGCAGGCAGGGCAGGGCGCGCATGGTGTCTCCGCGTCAGGTTTCGGAAGGATGGATGACGTGCCGCGTGTACGCCGGATGGCCGGCGACGACGGCGCGGCTCAGCAGATCGCCGCCGAGCCAGTAGCAGAGCTCGGCCGGGTGACGGATGTCCCAGACGGCGAGGTCGGCGCGCAGCCCCGTGCGCAGTACGCCACGATCGTGCAGCCCGAGCGCACGCGCGGCATGCTGCGTCGCGCCGCGCAGCGCCTGCTCGGGCGTGAGGCGGAAATGCGTGCAGGCCAGTTGCATCGCCTGTCGCAGCGAAAGAAGCGGCGAAGTGCCGGGATTGCAGTCGGTCGCGATCGCCATCGGCACGCCATGCGCGCGGAACGCGTCGATGGGCGGCAGACGGGTTTCGCGCAGCACGTGGAACGCGCCGGGCAGGAGCACCGCAACGGTGCCGGCGGCCGCCATGGCGCGCACGCCCGCCTCGCTCGTGTGTTCGACATGGTCCGCCGAGAGGCCGTCGAATTCCGCGGCCAGTGAGGCGCCGTCGAGGTCGCTCAATTGGTCGGCATGCAGCTTCACCGGCAGCCCGAGCGAGCGTGCGCGTTCGAACAGCCGACGGGTCTGCGCGGGTGAGAAACCGATGCCCTCGCAGAAGGCATCCACCGCGTCGACGAGGCCCTCCGCGTGCAGTCGCGGCAGCCAGTCGATCGCCGCGTCGATGTAGGCATCCGCGCGGCCGGCGAACTCCGGCGGCAGCGCGTGCGCGGCGAGGTAGGTGGTGCGCACGTCCAGTGCGGGCGATGCGAAGCGCCGCGCGACCCGCAGCATCTTGCGCTCGTTGTCGAAGTCGAGCCCATAGCCCGACTTGATCTCGAGCGTGGTCACGCCGTCGCGGCGCAGTGCCTCGATGCGCGGTCGCGACTGGGCGTACAGCGCGTCCTCGTCGGCCGCGCGCACGGCCCGCACGGTCGACAGGATGCCGCCGCCGGCGCGGGCGATGTCCTCGTAACGCGCGCCCTCCAGCCGCATCTCGAATTCGCTGGCGCGGTCGCCCGCGAACACCGCATGCGTGTGGCAGTCGACCAGGCCGGGCGTGATCCAGCCCGTCGCCTCGATCACCTGCGCGGCGAGTGCCGACGGCGAGCCCGGCAGATCCGCGCGCGGTCCGACGAAGGCGATGAGGCCGTTCTTCCACGCGATCGCCCCGTCGTCGATGGCGCCGTAGCCGTCGCCATCCAGCGTCGCGAGCGAGGCGCCGACGACCAGGCCGTCCCAGCGGGGCGTCACGGCGCGTCGTCTCCGTCGATCCCGTCGTCGCGGGCGTCGTCCTCCGGGCGGGGCCGCCGGATCGACGCGAGCGTGTGGGGTTCGCCGATCATCCACGCCACCAGCGCGATCGCCACCACCACGAAGCCCACGAATTCGACGATGCGCATTGCGGCACTCCCGGCAGCCCGCGGTAGCCTAGCGCACCCCCGAGCCCGCGACCGCCATGCCCGAGCCCATCGTCCGACGCACCGACCGGGGCTGGGAGCTTCCCGGCATCGCCAACCTGCACTCGCATGCATTCCAGCGCGCGATGGCGGGCCTCGCCGAACGGCAGACCGATCCCGCCGACAGCTTCTGGACGTGGCGCGAGACGATGTACTCGATGGCCGAGCGGTTCGACCCGTCGCTGCTGCGCGACGTGGCCGCGCAGCTTTACGTCGAGATGCTGGAAGCCGGCTACACGTCGGTCTGCGAATTCCACTACCTGCACCACGCTCCTGATGGCCGTCCCTACGACGACGCGGCGGCGATGTCGCGCGCGCTCATCGAGGCGGCGCGGGAGACCGGCATCGGCCTCACGCTTCTGCCGGTGCTGTACATGGCCGGTGGCTTCGACGGCCGCCCGCTCGCGGTGCGCCAGCGGCGGTTCGGCCACGAGGTCGACGCCTATCTGCGCTTGCTCGACACGCTGCGCGCGGATGCCGGCGCGTCGCTGACGATCGGATGCGCGCTGCACAGCCTGCGCGCGGTGCCGGAGGCGGCGATGCGCGAGGTGCTCGGCGCGCTGCCGGCGGACGCGTGCATCCACATCCACATCGCGGAACAGACGGCGGAGGTGGACGACTGCGTCGCCGTGCGCGGCGCGCGCCCGGTGCGCTGGCTGCTCGACCATGCGCCGGTCGACGCGCGCTGGACGCTGGTGCACGCGACGCACCTGGATGCGGGCGAGATCGCGGGCATCGCGGCGTCGAAGGCGACGGTCGCGATCTGCACCACGACCGAAGCCAACCTCGGCGATGGCCTGTTCCCGTTGCGCGACTACCTCGACGCCGGCGGCCGCTTCGGCATCGGCTCGGACTCGCATGTGTCGGTCTCGCCGGTCGAGGAGCTGCGCTGGCTCGAATATGGCCAGCGGCTGGTCACGCACCGTCGCAACATCGCGATCGGTGCCTCCGGCAGCGTGGGCGAGACGCTGCTGGCGCATGCGATCGACAGCGCCGCCGATTCGACCGGACGCGACGCGCGCGCCGATCGCGTCGTGCTGGATGCCGCCCATCCGTTGCTCGCCGGTGCGACGACGGAGGATGTCGCGGACCGTTGGATCTTCGCGGGCAACCGCCCGCTGGTCCGCGAGGTGGACGTCGCGGGGCAGGCGTGGGTACGCGAGGGCCGCCACGTCGCGGCCGACGCGATCGCGGCGCGTTACGCGAAGGCGATCGCGCGGCTTTCGGCCTGACGGTCAGCGCGCGTCGCGCAGGGCCGGCAGCAGCGCGGCCGGGTCGCCGTCGTTCGGCTGCGGCGCGACGCCGACGATGCGGGCCAGCATCGGGTAGACGTCGACGTTGTCGATCACCGGCAGCACGACGCCGCGGCGGAACGACGGGCCGCTGGCGACGAACGTGGCGCGCATCGACGGCAGCGCCGGGTCGTAGCCGTGCGAGCCGGTGGTGCGGCCGGCGGGGCGCCTCGCGATCTTCGCGGCCCGGTCGCCGTTCCAGCCCTCGTCCATCTGGCAGACGATCGGCGGCACGCGCGGATTGGCGCCGTAATGCCAGCGCGCCGGCATGGTGGCGCGGGTCCAGCATTCGTAGTGGTCGTGGCGTCCGAGCAGGCGCCGCTCGGCCTCGGCTTCGCGGCCGGGCAACGGACGGAAGCCGAGCGACTGGCCCGTCGTGATGTTCGTGGCGACGTCGGCCGGCACCATGTCCTCGACCGCGACGGCATGACCCGGCGCCACCGTTGCCATGCCATGGTCGGACACCACCACCAGGTTCACGCGGCCCGCCAGTCCGCGGGCGGCGAGTCCCTGGCGCAGCCGGCCGAGGTAGCCGTCGACGGTCTGGCGCGCCTTCTCCGCATCCGCGGAGTCCGGGCCGCGGTCGTGCTCGGCGTGGTCGACGTCCTCGAAGTACAGCGTGACCAGGCGCGGGCGCGTGGCGGCCGGGCGGTCGAGCCAGCCCAGCACGGTGTCGACGCGCGCGGTGCCGGCGAACGACTCGTCGAACGGACGCCATTCCGAGGGACGGACGCCGCCGATCGGCGCCGCGCTGCCGGGCCAGAACATCGTGGCGGTGCGGATGCCGGCCTTTTCGGCGCTCGACCAGATCGGTTCGCCGCCCGCGTCCCACCAGCGCGCATCGCCGACCGCGACCTCGTCGTCCATCGTGAAGCGGCCGAGGCGGGCGTCGTCCACCGTGTTGTGCACGAGCCCGTGGCGGTCGGGCCGCAGCCCCGTCACCAGCGTGTAGTGGTTCGGGAAGGTGAGGCTGGGATACGACGGCCGCATGCCTTCGGCGCGAACGCCGTCGCGCGCGAGCGCGTCGAGGTTCGGCATCCGGCCGCGCGCCACGTCGCCGGCGCGCAGGCCGTCGATCGAGACGAGGATGGTGGCGACGGCCGGCGCCGGGACGGGTGCCACCGTGGTGCAGGCGGCGAGGGACAGGGCGACGGCGCAGGCGGCGAGCGTTCGGATCACGGGGCGACGGACGGTGGCGGGACCATGACTTTAGCCGCTCGTCGCCGGCGCCCGGCAGCACGACCATCGCGAAACCGTCCAGAGGAGCCCTGCCATGCCGCTCGCGTCCCTGCTCGTCCCGCTGCTCGCCGTGGCGCCCGTAGCCGCCCCGGCCCCGGCGCCGTTCTCGGCCGACGAATGCGCGGTGTTCGCGCGCGAGCTGTCGTTCGCGAAGTCGGTCGCCGACCATGACGCGGCCGCGTTCGCGTCGCACGTCGCGCCGGATGCCGCGTTCGCCGCCGGCTCGCCCCGGCCGCAGCGCGGCCGCGACACGATCGTGCGGGCCTGGACGCCGATCATCCGCGGCGACGGCATCCGGCTGGAGTGGTATCCGGTGCGGACCACCGCGGTGGGCGACATCGCCTGGTCGACGGGACCTGCGCTGGCGGAGGAAACGAAGGACGGCGTCACGCAGTCGCGGTTGAGCAGCTTCCAGTCGGTCTGGCGCCGCGGCGCCGACGGGCAGTGGCAGGTCGTGTTCGACGGCGGCACGCCGGGCCGCGACGCGGATGCGGCAGCGATCGCGGCGTTCCGGGCCGCCCGGCCGACGGCCTGCCCGTCGCGCTAAGCCGGGACTGAACCCGGCAGGCGCTGGGCCCCCTGCGCCGGCGCATGCGGCGTATCGTGGACACACGCCCACGGGAGACACCGCCATGCGCCATCGCATCGCCATCGCCACCGCGCTGCTGCTGTCCGCCGCGGCGCCTGCGTTCGCACAGGACGCGACGCCGCCATCGCCCGAGCCGGCGACGCCGGCCGCCAGGGCCCCGGCGCGCGCGGAGGCCGACGTCGACCGCCACTGCCTGCGCGAAACCGGCACCCGGATCCGGCCGCGCGCGAACAGGGCGCAGGACGCGGGTTGCCCATCGATCCATGCCGGCCGCGTCTACACGCAGGAGGATCTGCGTTCGACTGGCGAAATCGACATGGCGGACGCACTGCGCAAGCTCGACACGTCGATCCACTGACCGCCGCGCACGCGTCCCGACGCCCGGCCCCGCGCCGGGCGTCGTCGTTTCCGGCGATGCGATAATCCGGCGATCACCGCACCGGAAGCACCGATGTCCACGCGCGTCGACCCCACCCGCACCGTCCGCGCGCCGCGCGGCAGCGAGCTCAGCTGCAGGTCCTGGCTCACCGAAGCCGCGTACCGGATGCTGCAGAACAACCTCGACCCCGAGGTGGCCGAAAACCCGCAGGCGCTGGTGGTGTACGGCGGCATCGGCCGCGCCGCGCGCGACTGGGAATGCTTCGACGCGATCCTCGACTCGCTGCGCCGCCTCGAAGACGACCAGACGCTGCTCATCCAGTCGGGCAAGCCGGTCGGCATCTTCCGCACGCATGCCGACGCGCCGCGCGTGCTGCTGGCCAACTCCAACCTCGTGCCGCACTGGGCCACGTGGGAGCACTTCAACGAGCTCGATCGCAAGGGCCTGATGATGTACGGCCAGATGACGGCCGGGTCGTGGATCTACATCGGCTCGCAGGGCATCGTGCAGGGCACGTACGAGACGTTCGTCGAGATGGGTCGCCAGCACTACGCCGGCGACCTGACCGGCAGGTGGATCCTCACCGCGGGCCTCGGCGGCATGGGCGGCGCGCAGCCGCTCGCGGCGACGCTTGCCGGCGCATCCTCGCTGACGATCGAATGCCAGCAGTCGCGCATCGACTTCCGCCTGCGCACGCGCTACGTCGACGAGCAGGCGAGCGATCTCGACGACGCGCTCGCGCGCATCGCGAAATACACGCAGGCCGGCGAGGCGAAGTCGATCGCGCTGCTCGGCAATGCCGCGGAAATCCTGCCGGAGATGGTGCGCCGCGGCGTGCATCCCGATGCCGTGACCGACCAGACCAGCGCGCACGATCCCGTGCACGGCTACCTGCCGATCGGCTGGACCGTCGAGCAGTGGCTCGATGCGCAGGCGAACGATCCGGACCGCGTGCGCGACGAGGCCAAGAAGTCGATGCGCGTGCATGTCGAGGCGATGCTCGCGTTCAAGCACGCCGGCATCCCGACCTTCGACTACGGCAACAACATCCGCCAGATGGCCTTCGACGAAGGCTGCGCGAACGCGTTCGACTTCCCGGGCTTCGTGCCGGCCTACGTGCGACCGCTGTTCTGCCGCGGCGTCGGCCCGTTCCGCTGGGTCGCGCTCAGCGGCGATCCCGAGGACATCTACAGAACCGACGCCAAGGTGAAGGAGCTGATCCCCGACGATCCGCACCTGCATCGCTGGCTCGACATGGCGCGCGAGCGCATCGCGTTCCAGGGCCTGCCGGCGCGCATCTGCTGGGTGGGCCTGGGCCTGCGCGACAAGCTCGGCCGCGCGTTCAACGAGATGGTGCGCAATGGCGAGCTCAAGGCGCCCGTCGTGATCGGTCGCGATCATCTCGACAGCGGTTCGGTGGCCTCGCCGAACCGCGAGACCGAGGCCATGCAGGACGGCTCCGATGCCGTGTCCGACTGGCCGCTGCTCAATGCGATGCTCAACGTCGCCGGCGGCGCGACGTGGGTCTCGCTGCACCACGGCGGCGGCGTCGGCATGGGCTATTCGCAGCACTCCGGCGTCGTCATCGTCTGCGACGGCAGCGAGGCGGCGGACCGTCGCCTCGCGCGCGTGCTGTGGAACGATCCCGGCACCGGGGTGATGCGCCACGCCGATGCGGGCTACGCGATCGCGCAGCAGTGCGCGGTCGAGCAGGGCTTGGACCTGCCGATGTTGCGCTGACCGAAGCCGTCAGGGGAGAACGGCGATGCATTGCAGGGGACTGGGTTTGCTGCTGGCCGCCGCGGTCGGCCTCGTCGCGCCGACCGCGCGCGCCAAGGATCCGACGCTGGAGGAAATCCTCCGGCCGCCGACGCACGAACTGCTCACGATCTCGCCGACCGGCCGGTACATCGCCGCGACGATGCGCATCAAGGGCAGGATGATGCTCGCGATCATCAACCGCGAGACGCTCAAGGCCGAACGGCTCATCGACCCGGAGGAGCGCGGCGACATCGCGCGGGTCGAATGGGCGGGACCGGAGCGGGTCTTCGTCATGAATTCGCGCCGCGGCTATCGCGTCGAGCAGGCCTACCTCGAGCCGTACGTGGTCGCGATCAACGTCGACGGCACGCAGAAGCGCACGCTGACGACGTCGATCCTGGACACGCTGATCGACGACGACGGCCACATGCTCGTGGAGAAGTGCGGACGCTCGTCGTCGAAGGGATGCTGGACCTACGTCGAAAAGGTCGGCGTCGACGGCGTGGGCAGCGCGCAGCGCATCGCCGACGCGCCGGCGATCAACGCGAGCTTCCTCGCGGACAACGCCGGCGACGTGCGCTTTTCCTTCGTCACCGACGACGGCGATATCCAGAAGCTCTGGATGCGCAAGGGCGATGGCTGGACGCTGGTCAACGACGAAGCCGTGAGCGGCGTCGAGGTCGCGCCGATCGGGCGGTCGCGGGACGGCCGCTGGGGCTATCTGCTGAGCGAGCGCCCGGCAGGGCCGGACGTGATCGAGCGGCTCGACATGCAGGGCGGTCAGCGCGAAACCGTGCTGGCCGACCCGCGCATGGACCCGGAATACATCGTCTGGTCGGCCGACGGTCGCGAGCCGATCGGTGCCGCATACGGCGCCGGAACCCCTCGCGCGCGCTTCTGGGATGCCGCGCACCCGGACGCCGTGCTGATGCGCCAGCTCGAGGCCGCCTTTCCCGATGACGAGGTGCGCTTCGGCAGCGGCTCGCGCGACGGGCAGTTCGTCATCGTGACCGTGGCGAGCGACCGCGACCCCGGCAGCTTCTACCTGCTCGACCGCAAGAACCGGACCTCCGCGCTGATCGCGCGCACGCGGCCGTGGATCGGTCCGGACGAACTGAGCCCGGCGACGCCCGTGGCGTTCCGCGCGCGCGACGGCCTCGAGCTCACGGGTTACCTGACGCTGCCGTTGCGGCCCGCGGGCGCGAAGCCGCCGCTGGTCGTGCTGCCGCACGGTGGCCCGTTCGACATCAAGGACGACTGGGCCTACGACGAGGAAACGCAGATCCTCGCCGCGCACGGCTACGCGGTGCTGCGCGTCAACTTCCGCGGGTCGGCGGGTTACGGGCGCGCTTTCACGCGGCTCGGTTACCGCGAGTGGGGTCGCAAGATGCAGGACGACCTCACCGACGCGACGCGCTGGGCGATCGGGCGGGGCGACGTCGACCCGGCGCGCACCTGCATCTGGGGAACGAGCTACGGCGGCTATGCGGCGCTGATGGGCGCGGCGCTCGAGCCTGAGCTCTATCGATGCGCGGTCGCGAGCGCGGCGCCCACGGACCTGACCATCCTGTGGCGCTGGGGCGACACCCATCGCAGCAAGTACGGCCGCGTGTTCCTCGAGGAGGCCGTCGGCAAGGACGCCAACGCGCTGCTGGCGGTGTCGCCGATTTCGTACGCGGGGAAGATCAGGCCCGCGCTCATGCTGGCGCATGGCGTGCTCGACGATCGCGTGGCCTTCGAGAACGCGCGGCAGATGACCGCGGCGTTGGAGCGCGCGGGCAAGCCGTTCGTGGGCTACTTCCCGAAGAACGAGACGCATGGCGTCTACGGGCAGGGCAATCGAGAGGCCTATTACGGCCGGGTGCTGGACTTCCTCGCCGAGCACCTCGGCGGCCGCCGTGCCGCAGGCAAGCCAACGCCCTAGGCCTCGTCCACCCGCGCCACCTGGAGGCTCACGCGCTTGCCCGACTCGCCGAGTCGCTGGACGCCCGCTTCGCGGAAACCCATCCGTGCATGGAAGCGTTCGGAGGCCGCATTCGGCGGCTCCACGTCGAACTCGCAGGCGACGAGCGGCACTTGTTCGCGCCGTGCGAGCGCGAATACGTTGGCGTAGAGCCGCCGGCCCAGCCCGCGGCCGCGGTATGCGGCCTCCACGACCACGCGGTCGACATAGATGAAGCGCGGATAGCGCTGGTCGAACCAGCGATAGTTCGGGCTGTCGTAGTCGGCGTGTTCGCGGAATGCCAGCACGAACGCCCGCACGCGTCCCGCGTCCTCGACGACCCGGCACAGCGCGGCGTTGCGCTGCAGCGCGGCCAGGCGCGGCGCGTCCATCGGGCTCAGCACGGCAACGGAGGCCTCGTTCAGCGCGAGCAGCGCGGGGGCGTCGGCGGGCGTGGCATCGCGCAGCAGCATGGGCATCTCCGGGCGCGGCGATCGTAGGCGCTGGCCGGCGGCGGCGCTAGCATGGCCGCATGTACGAGCGACGCCGCCACCCCGTCATCAGCCGCGCGCGATTCCTGAAACGGCTCGCGGCACATGCACTGGTCGCGGTGCTGCTGGTCGGCCTGTCGCTGGGGTTGGGCATGTCCGGCTACATTGCGTTCGAACGCCTTGCACCGGTCGACGCGTTCCTCAATGCGGCGATGCTGCTCGGTGGCATGGGCCCGGTGGACGCACCGCGCAGCGAGGCCGGAAAACTCTTCGCCGGCGGCTATGCGCTCTACGCCGGCCTGGTGTTCATCGTGGCGGCAAGCCTGGTGGTGGCGCCCGTCGCGCACCGCCTGCTGCATCGTTTCCACTGGGAAGACGACAACGCCTGAGCGCGTCACCGACATGCGAACGCCGCCCGCGGGCGGCGTTCCAAGCACTCGCGCCGGCGGTCAGCTGCCGCGACGCAGCCACATCACGGCGAGCAGCCCGACCAGGCCGACGATCGCCACCGAATGCACCTTCTTCGAGCCGCGTGCGTCGCTGAAGAGGCCTTCGACCACGTTCACGCGGTCGGCGAGCAGCAGCATCATCCAGTGGCGGAGGCGGCCCTCGCTGTGCCGGAACGCGGCGCGGCGGATCTTGCCCGACAGGCCGCTGGGCGGGCACGCCGTGCCGAACACCGGCGTGTTACCGGGGCGCTCGATCGAGTGCAGCACCTCGACGGTCTGCGGCTGGGCCTCCGGAACATCCCAATGCGGGTTGCCCATCCGCGGCGGCTGGCGTTCCATTGGAACCGCGGGACGCTTGCTGCGGTCAAGGTCGGCGCCCCAGCCGTTGATCTGCGAACGGTCGAAAGTCATGCGGTGGCTCCTCAGTGCAGGTTCGGCGTGGCAGGCGTGGACGCGCTCGGCGTGAAGCCGACGTCGCTCATGCCCGGCGGAATAAGAACAGTCTTGATGCAGCCGTCCTGCTTCGCCGAGAACATGTGGTACGCGTCGTTGACGTCCTCCAGCGGCACGCGGTGCGTGATGATCTCGCGCGGCTTGATGCGGCCGGCCATCACGTGTTCGAACAGGCGGGGCAGGTGGCGCTTCACGCTCGCCTGGTTGGCGCGCACGGTCAGGCCCTTGTTGACGATGTTGCCCAGCGGGATGGCATTCACAGTCGGACCGTAGACGCCCACGATCGAGATGTTGCCGCCCTTGCGCACCGAATTGATCGCCCATTGCGCGGCCGTTGCGGCGCCCGCCTGCAGCTTCATGCGCACGCCGGTGATCGACTGCCACAGCATGCCGTCCGCCTCCGCGCCCACCGCGTCGATGCAGACGTCCGCGCCGAGCCAGTCGGTCATCTTCTTCAGGTGCACCACCATGTCGTCAACCTCCTTGAAGTTGACGATCTCGGCCGGGCCCCACTTGGCGACGAAGTCGAGGCGGTACTCGACGTGGTCGACGACGATCACGCGCCCGGCGCCCATCAGCCACGCGCTGCGCGCGGCGAGGATGCCGATCGGACCGGCACCGAAGATCACGACGGTGTCGTTCTCCTTGATGTCGCCCATCTCGGCGGCCTGGTAGCCGGTGGGCACGACGTCGGTGAGCAGTACCGCGTCTTCGATGTGCATGCCGTCCGGGATCTTGGTCGGACCGATGTCGGCGAACGGAACGCGCACGTATTCGGCCTGCCCGCCGTGGTAGCCGCCGGTGGTGTGGGAGTACCCGAAGATGCCGCCGACTGCGGTCGATTCGGGGTTGGTGTTGTGGCAGTTGGCGAAGAGCTCGCGCTGGCAGAAATAGCAGCTGCCGCAGGCGATGTTGAACGGCACGATGACGTGGTCGCCCACCTTGAGGTTCTGCACGCTGGAGCCGATCTCCGTGACGATGCCGCAGAACTCGTGGCCGAAGATCGTCCCGACGCGGGTGTCCGGTACCAGCCCGTGGTAGAGGTGGAGGTCCGAACCGCAGATGCAGGTGCGCGTGACTTTGACGATCGCATCGTTCGGATGCTCGATGACCGGCTCGGCGACGTGCTCGGCGCGGACTTTGTAGGGGCGTCGATAGGTGGTGGCCAGCATCGGGTCCTCGTCGTGTTCGATCGCGTGTGTGCCTGAACCTAGGTCGATACGGATAACGAGGATGGCAAGCCGGCCGTAGTCGCCCACGTCGAAATCGCGAACGCCGCGGCCGACGCCGCTGCCGGCACGGCCGCATGCGTGCGTCGATTCGAACGTCTGGGCGGCTGACTTCGGCGGCCCCGCGCGAGGACGCGCTGCGCTGCATCAACCACGCGGCGCGATCGCCGGATCATGATCGGTTAACCGCGCGGACCGCACTCTTCGCGCAAGGCCGTCGACAAGCAAAGCTCAGGCACCGACAGCGGCCCCCGGCGACGACCCGTGCACAGGTCCGCCGCGGTCTCGACGCTTGCACGCCCCGGCAGGTCCGGGGCGTTTTTCTTGGTCGACCGCCATCCGTCACGACGGTCTCACGGCGCGTTGCGGACGCTGGCCGGGCAGTGGCGCGCGTGGCGCCGGCATTCCTCTCCAACCCCGGTCCGGGTGGCCCGGGGTTTTTCTTTGCGCGATCACGCACGTCTAACGTTGGCCGGCGCAGCGTGGCCTCGCGGTGGCCCTCCATCGCACCTCCGCCCTCGAGCGGAACCGCCTCCTGCGAGGCACGAGAGTCCCCGGCGCAGCGTCGCCGGGGATTCCCATCGGAGGCATCGACGCGGTTGCGGTGGCCGCCCGCCGCGGCCAGTGAGCGTTCCATCCACGCCGGCACGGCATGCGACTCCATGCGTTCCAGATGACGGACGGCACCATGCACGTCGTGGCCGAGCGCCTCGTCGCGGTGCTCGACGCGGGCGCCGAACTCGATGGACACGACCTGGGCGTGGCGGACGTCGACCTCGAACGGCTCAGTCCGACCCTCGTGCTCGGGATCGGGCTCGATGCCTGGGCGATCGCGCGCGGGGGCGACGCGATGCTGATCCGCAACGCGCTCGCCGTGCAGGCGAACTGAGGGCTAGTCCTGCAGTTCGCGCAGCGTCGTCGACGGCGGCGCATCGAGCACCCGGCGCGTGGCCCACATGCCCGCCACGAGCGCCGCCACCACGCCGACCGTGGCACCCACGATCGCCGGCTTCGCGTCGAAGGCCCAGGGCAGGTCGAACACGCGCGTGGCGATGACACCCGACAGCACCGTCGCCGCGATCGCCGCGACCAGCCCCGACAGCAGGCCGATCGCCACGAACTCCGAGGCCTGCGCCATCCGCAGTTGCCCGCGCCGCGCCCCGAGCACCCGCATCACGCCGCCTTCGAGCAGGCGCTCGTCCTGGCTCGCGGTCACCGCCGCCAGCAGCACCAGCACGCCGGCAGCGAGCGAGAACCAGAACACCACCTGCACGACCGTCGACACCTGGTCGCCGGTGGCGCGCACCTGCGCGAGCACGGCGTCGATGTCGATCACCGTGAGGTTGGGGAAGCGATCGACGAGCCGTGCGGTGAACCGCGGCTGCGACGCGGGCACGCGCACCGCGGTGATCCAGCTCGCCGCGTAACCGTCCAGCGCATGCGGCGAGGCGACCACGAAGAAGTTCGGGCGGAAGCTCTCCCAGTCGACTTCGCGCAACGAGGTGATGCGTGCGGTGAATGGCTGGCCGGCGACGTCGAAGGTGATGCGATCGCCGATCCTCCAGCCGAGCCGCTCCGCGAAGCGCTGCTCGACCGACAGCTCCGGCGAAGCGGGCGTGCCGCGCCACCAGTGACCGGCGACGACGCGGTTGCCGGCACCCGGCCGCGCCGCGACCGACAGGTTGAACTCGCGTTCGGCGAAGCGGCGCGCGTCGTCCTCGCGGTACGACGCGCCGCTCACCGCGCGGCCGTTCCGCTGCACGAGGCGCGCGCGGATCATCGGCACCAGCTCGGGCGCGCCGAGTCCCTGGTCGCGGATGAAGGCGCGCACGTCGCGCACCTGGTCGTCCTGCACGTTGATGACGAAGCGGTTCGGTACGTCGGTCGACAGCGAACGCTGCCAGCGATCGAGCAGGTCGGTGCGCACGAATGTCAGTAGCAGCAACGCCATGAGCCCGAGGCCGAGCGCACACACCTGCGCGACGCTCGTGCCCGCGCGCCGGCTGACGTTCGCAAGGCCATAGCGCAGCGGCCCGCGCAGCCGCGTGCGCAGGGCGCGCACGGCGAGAATCAGCCCGAAGGCGAGCAGTGCCAGCACGGCGAGCGTCGCGACGACGCCCGCGAGCATGGCGATCCCCAGCGTGGGTGACCCCGCCTTCCACCACAGCAGCGCGCCCAGCGCCGCGATGCCGAGCGCACCGACGGCCCATGCGCTCGGCTCCACGGGGTCGAGGTCGCGACGCAGCACGCGCAACGCCGGAACACGCCGCAGCGCGAGCACGGGCGGCGCGCCGAACGCGAGCAGTACGACCAGCCCGAGCAGCAGGCCCTGCAGCGCGGGCATCAGGCCGGCGGGCGGGATCGACAGCGCGAGTTTCCGCGCCAGCCACAGGCCGACGCCCCATTGCATCGCGAACGCGAGCACGACGCCCGCGACGCTCGCCGCGACGCCGAGCAGCGCCAGCTCGCCGACGTTGATCGCGACGATGCGCCGCTGCGAGGCACCGAGGCAGCGCATGACCGCCGCGCCCGCGCGATGGCGCTCGCTGTGCCGGCGCGCGGCCATCGCCACGGCCACCGCCGCGAGCATCACCGACACCATCGCGGCCAGGCCCAGGAAGCGCCCTGCGCGATCCAGCGCCGAGCGCACTTCGGGGCGCGCGTTGCCGATCGTCTCGAGCCGCTGGCCGCGGCCGAGCGCGGCCTTCGCCGTCGCGGTGAAGCGTTCGACCGCGCCGGCATCGCCCGCGACGATCAGCCGGTATTCCAGCCGGCTGCCTTCCTGCACGAGCCCGGTGCGCGGCAGGTCGGCCAGCGGGATGAGCACGCGCGGTGCGATGTTGAACAGATCGGTCGACGCGTCCGGTTCCTGCGTGACGATCGCCGCGATGCGGAACGTCGCATCGCCCAGCGTCACCGTATCGCCGACCTTCGCATCGAGCGCCTGCGCGCCGTTGCGCGTGAGCCAGGCGGTGCCGCGTGCCGGAGTCGCGGTCGTGACCGTTTCCGTGCCGCGCGCATCGAGTACGCGGAAGGTGCCGCGCAGCGGGAAGCCGTCGCCGAGCGCGCGCAGGTCGGCGAGCTTCAGCCGTTGCGCCTCGCCTTCGCCGACGGACGCCATCGTCGTGAGCTCGCGGGTCTCCGCCACGCGCAGGCCGGGCGCGCGCGCGGCGTCGAGCATGCGTTTGGAAGGCGGCCCGTCGCCGCGCACCACCGCGTCGCCGCCCAGCAGGCGGTTGGCCTCGATCGCGAGCGCGCGCTCGGCGCGGTCGGTGACGAAGCCGACCGAGGTCACCGCGAGTACCGCGAGCACGACGGCCGCGATCAGGAGGCGCACCTCGCCGGCGCGCAGGTCGCGCCTGAGCTGGCGCCAGGCGAGCGCGAGCGTGCCGCTCATCGCGCCGCGGCCGTGTCGTCGACCAGGCGGCCGGCGTCCAGGCGCAGGCGGCGGCTGCAGCGCGCGGCGAGTGCATCGTCATGCGTGACCAGCACCAGCGTCGTGCCGGCCTGCTCGTTGAGTTCGAAGAGCAGCTCGATGATCGCGGCGCCGGTGCGGGTGTCGAGGTTGCCGGTGGGCTCGTCGGCGAACAGCAGGCCGGGGCGGGTGACGAAGGCGCGGGCGAGGGCGACGCGTTGCTGCTCGCCCCCCGACAGCTGGCGCGGGTAGTGCGCCAGCCGCTCGCCGAGACCGACGCGCTGCAGGATGGCGCGCGCCGGCGCGTCCGCGTCCGCGTCGCCGCGCAGCTCCAGCGGCAGCATCACGTTCTCCAGCGCGGTGAGGGACGGCAGCAGCTGGAAGTTCTGGAAGACGAACCCGACCTTCTCGCCGCGGACGCGCGCGCGGCCGTCCTCGTCGAGCGTGGACAGCGGCTGGCCGTCGAGCAGGACGCGCCCGCCCGAGGGGACGTCGAGCCCGGCCAGCAGCGACAGCAGCGTGCTCTTGCCCGACCCCGACGCGCCGACGACGGCCACCGTCTCGCCGGGGGCGATCGAGAAATCGACGTCGCTCAGGATCACCAGCGGGCCCGAGGGCAGCGCCACCGACTTGCCGAGCGCATCGGCCTGGAGCGCCGAGGGCGCGGTCCTTCGGGCGGGGTTCACGGTCGCGTCGAGCATCATGTCTCCCATCAGGGCCGAAGCGGCCGGAGGAACGGATGAACCCCGCATATGAAGGCATGACCGCCCGCATTCAACGGCGGCTGTGGTGGCTGGTGATGGCGATGGCGCTGCTGGTCGCCCTGCCGGTGCAAGCGCGCACCCCGGCGAAGCAGGCGCCGGTGACCACGAAGACCGTGCTGGTGATGGGCGATTCGCTCTCGGCCGGCTACGGCATCGCCGTGCAGCAGGGCTGGGTGTCGCTGCTCGGGCAGCGGCTGAAGGCCACGAACCCAGGCTGGAAGGTGGTCAATGCCAGCGTCAGCGGCGAGACGACGGCCGGCGGCTTGTCGCGCCTGCCCCGCGAGCTGTCGCGCGTGAAGCCGGCGGTGGTCGTCATCGAACTGGGTGCGAACGACGGCCTGCGCGGCCTGCCGGTGCGCGACATGCAGGCCAACCTCGACCGCATGACGAAGCTGTCGAAGGCCTCGGGCGCGAAGGTACTGCTGCTGGGCATGCGCATGCCGCCCAACCTCGGCCGCGCCTATACCGAGGGCTTCGCCAATGCGTACACGGGCGTGGCGCGCGGCAACGGCGCGTCGCTGGTGCCGTTCTTCCTCGAGCCGATCGTCATGCAGCGCGCCGCGTTCCAGCGCGACAACCTGCATCCGACCGCGCCCGTCCAGGGCAAGCTGCTCGACCACGTCTGGCCGGCGCTGCGCCCGCTGATGAAGTGATCAGGCGGGGACGACGCGGATCTCCACGTCGCCCAGCCGCACCGACTGGCCGGCGCGGATCTTCGCGGTCTTGCGCAGCTCCACGTGCCCGTCCACGTTGACCGCGCCGCTGGCGACGATCTGCTTGCCGGCGCCGCCGCTGTCGCACAACCCGGCCAGCTTGAGCAGCTGGTTGAGCTCGACGTACTCGCCCTCGAGTTCGAAGTCGACGACGTGCACGGTCAGCGCTCGTTGACGCTGTAGCGGCCGGGGCCGAGCAGCGCCAGGGCGAGCGCGGACACCGCGTACATCGCCTGCAGCTCGAGCGACCAGCCGCCCTGCTCGTTGAACGCGCCGAGCTGGCGCATGTGCACCAGCATCACCGCCACCAGCATGTTGACGAACACCAGCACCGCGCCGATGCGCGCGTGGAAGCCGGCGATCAGCATCAGCGGGCCGATCACTTCGCCCAGCAGCACGCCGTAGCCGAGCGCGCCGGGCAGGCCGTGCGACTCGACCATGTGCACGATGCCGCCCATCCCGCCGTTGAGCTTGGCGAGCCCGTGGAAGAGGATCAGCACGCCGAGGGTGACGCGCAGGATCAGCTTGGCGATGTCGTGCTGGGTATTGGCGTTCATCGAAGTCCCCGGAGTCGAACGCGGCGAGCATAGACGCTCGCCGCGGTGGCTGTCTGCGACGCCGGGCGCGCGCTAGGATCGCGCCGCATCCAACGGAGACGACGCGATGATCGCCTACACCACCCTCGGCACCAACGACCTGCCGCGCGCCGCGGCGTTCTACGACGAACTGCTCGCGCTGATCGGCGGCAAGCGGGAGATGGAGCAGCCGGGCTATTTCATCGCGTACGGCAACGGCGGGGCCGGGGCCGGCCTGGGCATCACCGTGCCGTTCGACAAGCGCACGGCCACCGTCGGCAACGGCACGATGGTGGCGCTCGAGGCGAAGGATCGCGCGCAGGTGGACGCGGTGCACGCGAAGGCGCTCGCGCTCGGCGGCGCCGACGAGGGCGCGCCCGGCGAGCGCTTCCCGGGCTTCTACGCGGCCTACTTCCGCGACCTGGACGGCAACAAGCTCAACATCTGCTACATGACCTTCGACCAGTCGGCGCACGCGCCGGCCTGACGCCGCCGGCCCGAGCGCAGGCGCGGCGTCGGTCCGGCGCCGCGCGCGGTCGAGCGTCGCGACTGATCCGCCCTCGACATGGCCGGTGGGAGCCTTCCCTCGAGGAGGTGCCCATGCACACGAAGAAGCTCGGCCTGCGCGAAGGCTTCCGCGTCGCCTTCGAGGTACGGCGCGTCCAGTGCGCGGAAATGGTGCTGGCGCCGGGCGACACCGAGGGCGGGGACGACAACTACCACCGCGGCGCGGACCGGTGGCTCTACGTAGTCGATGGCCGCGGTGTCGCCACGGTGGAGGTCGACGGACGCAAGCGCCGCGTCGCGCTGGCGCCGGGCCGGCTCCTGGTGATCGAGAAGGGCGAGCGCCACGAAGTGCGCAATACCGGCGACGGGCTGCTGCGCACGCTCAACTTCTACTACCCGCCGGCCTTCGCCCGCGACGGCGATCCGAAAGGGCCCGGCCGCGGGCGCGCACGGCGCTGAGTCGCGTCAGTCGACCATGCCCTTAGCCTCGGACGCGGCGAGCATGTCCGGATGCTCGATGCGCCGCAGCCGATGCAGGAGCGGATACGCCAGCACCGCGGCAAGGATGATCGCCACGCCCGCGTAGAACGCGAGGCTGAGCTCGCGCTGCTCGCCCAGCAGCAGGATCGCCAGCACGATCGCGTAGACCGGCTCCAGGTTCACGGCCAGCTGGGCGGCGAACGCGCTCATGTGGCGCAGCGCGACGAGCGACAGCGCGTACGGGATCAGCGTGCAGCCGATCGACAGGGCCAGCAGCAGGCCGGTGTCGCGCATCGACGGCAGCACCATGGTCAGGCCCTCGCCCGGCATCAGCAGCGCCATCAGCGGCGAGAGCACCGTGAGCGCGAGGGTGCCCGCGCCGAGTTCGATCGCGGTCACGGTCAGCGCGTCGCCGTGCTCGACCAGACGCTTGTTGAGCGAGCCGAACAGCGCGACGAGGATCGCCGACAGCGTGCCCACCGCCACGCCCGCGCGCATGCCCGGCGGGATGCCGCCCACGACGAAGGCGACGCCCGGCAGCACCGCCACGCCGAGCAGGAAATCGCGCGGCTGGAAGCGCGTGCGCGCGAGCCACGGCTCGGCGAGCGCGGTGAACACCGTGCCCAGCGCGATGCAGGTCGCGCCCACGGACGCGTTCGAGAGCTTGATCGAGCCGTAGAAGGTCAGCCAGTGCAGCGCGACCAGCACGCCGATGCCGGCATACGCGGCCACCAGCCGCCCCGGCATCGCGCGCAGCCCGCGCCATACGCGGGGGACGCAGGCCAGCACCGCGACCACGAACAGCATGCGCCACCAGACCAGCGGCAGTGCGCGCAGGCTGATCATCTTGCCGAGGATCGCGGTGAAGCCCCAGAGCAGGACGCAGAAATGGATCTGAAGGAAGGCGCGGCGGGTTTCGGGCGTCGTCATCGCACCATTATCGATGCGGTCGCGCGATCCGCCGGCGACGGATCGCACGCAGCGCCATTGCGGTCACGGAACGGCGCGCCGCGCCTCGTCGACCAGCCAGTCGACGAACGCCCGCGCCGACGGACGCAGCCGCCGGTGCGTCGGCACGACCACGTAGTAGGCCCAGCGCGCACGCACCGCCGGGCCCGGCAGGCGCACCAGCCGGCCACTATCGAGGTACGGCGCGACGATGTGCTCGCGCGCGAGCACGGCGCCGAGGCCGGTCGCCGCCGCTTCCAGCGCGCCGGTCGAATCGGTGAAGCGCAGGCGCTCGTCCGGCGTGACGCCGCGCACCTGCGCCTCGCGGAACCAGTCGGGCCAGCCCTGGCGTGCGTTGTCGGAGACCAGGGGCAGGCGCGCGACCTCGTCGACGGAGGCGATGCCTTCGGCCATGGACGGTGCGGCGACCGGGAACAACCGCTCCTCGAGCAGCGGCGTCGCCTGCGTGCCCGGCCACTGGCCGGCGCCATGGCGCACGGCGAGGTCGGGGCCGCTGTCGTCGAAACGTGCGAGCGCGAATCCCGTCTCGAAGCTCAGCCGCACGTTCGGATGCAGGGCCGTGAAGCGGGGCAGGCGCGGCATGAGCCAGGCGCAGCTGAACGAGTGCAGCGTGGCGATGCGCACGAGGTCCGCGTCGCCGCTGGAAGCCTTCAGGCCGCGCAGCACGTCCTCGATATCGGCCAGCGAACTGCTGGCGGCGTCGGCGAGTTGTCGGCCCGACGCGGTGAGCGCCACGCCGCGCGCGTGCCGCTGGAACAGCGGCAGCCCGAGGCGCGATTCCAGCTTGCGCACGTGGTGGCTGACCGCCGACGCGGTGAGGTGCAGCTCCTCACCGGCATGGGCGAAGTTCTGGTGGCGCGCCGCGGCCTCGAAGGCGGCGAGGGCGGACAGCCATTCGGCGCGGGTTCCCATGCGAGCCTCAAGCCAGATTCGTGTCGGACCGCGAAAGTATGCGCTTGTGGCGCGGCCCCGGGCGCGGACAATGGCGACCGAACCCAATGTGGCATGAGGCTCGCGGGCACACGATGCGGATGGCGTCGCGCGCCGGGCAGGCCGAGGCTACGTCGTCCCGGAGAACCGCCATGGCCGTCGATGCCACCGCTACCCCGCTGTCCACGCCGTCGCGCACCGCCGGCTGGATCACCCCCGTCGAGATCACCGTGCTCGGCGCGATCTGGGGCGCCTCGTTCCTGTTCATGCGCATCGCGGCGTCGGAGTTCGGGCCCGCCGCGCTGGTCGAGCTGCGGCTCGCGTTGGGCGCGATCGTGCTGTCGCCGTTCCTGTGGCGCGCACGGGCGGACTTTCCGCTGCGGATGTGGCCCAAGCTCGCGCTGATCGGCGCGGTCAACTCGGCCGTGCCGTTCCTGCTGTTCGCCTGGGGCGCCGAGCGCGCACCCGCCGGCGTCGGCGCCATCTGCAATGCGATGACCGTGCTGTTCACCGCGCTCGTCGGTGCGACGTTCTTCGGCGAGCGCATCGGCTGGACTCGCGCGATCACGCTCGCGACCGGCTTCGCCGGCGTGGTGGTGCTGGCCAGCGGCCGCATCGCCGGCGCGGACATCGGCGCGGCCGTGCTCGCCGGCGCGACCGCTGCACTGCTTTACGGCATCGGCATCCAGCTCGTGCGACGCCATCTCACCGGCCTGCCGGCCACCGCCGTCGCGCCGGCCACGCTCGCCTGCGCGGCCGTGCTGCTGCTGCCGTTCGGCATCGCGCAATGGCCCGCCCGGATGCCCTCGGCGCAGGCATGGCTGTCGGTCGCGCTGCTCGGTGTGATGTGCACCGGCATCGCCTTCGTCATGTACTACCGGCTGATCGCGCGCATCGGCGCGTCGCGGGCGTCGACGGTGACGTATCTCGTGCCGTTGTTCGGCGTGGCCTGGGCGTGGTGGCTGCTGGCCGAGGTGCCGACTGCGCGCATGGCGATTGCCGGCGCCCTGATCCTCGGCAGCGTCGCGCTGAGCCAGCGCACGAAATGATGCGGCGCCGGTAACGCCTCAGCGGCGCAGCAGTCTGGCGATCATCGCCATCGCCGCGGCGGGATTGCGCTGCTTGGCGCCGCCGATGAAATAGGCGAACACCTCGCGCTGGCCGAGCGGGGGCGCGGGCTCGGCGATGCGCGGCATGTCGACCGGATCCTCGCCGCGCGACCACTGCTGAAGCCGCGACAGCCAGACGTCGAGGTCGTCCGGCGGATACCCTTCCTGCAGGTCCACGCGCGACCGCATCAGGCGCACGTAGACCACGCGGCCAGTGACGTCGCCGAGCGCGGGCATGTCGGGTGCGTCGGTGAACACGGTGCCGGCGCCGAACGCGCGCGCGACTTCGATGTAGCGCGGATCGACGAAGCTGGGGTGGCCCGGTTCGATGACGTGGCGCAGCGGCCGGCCGTCGAGCGTGCGCGGCAGCAGGTCGAGGAACGCGGCCAGGTCGTCGGCATCGAACACGCGGCTCGGCGGCATGTGCCACAGCACCGGGCCCAGGCGATCGCCCAGCTCGGCCAGGCCGCCATTGAGGAACGCCCATGCGGCCTTGCCGCACTTGGCCAGCGGGCCGCGCTGGGTGATGTGCTGCGGAGCCTTGACCGAGAACGCGAAGCCTTCAGGCGTCTGGTCGCGCCACTGGGCGTACTCGGCCGCCCGACGCGCGCCGTAGAAGGTGCCGTTGATCTCGATGCTGCTGAACCGCCGGCTCGCGTACTCGAGCTCACGGCGCGATACCAGGCCCTGCGGATAGAACGTGTGGCGCCACGGTGCGTAGGTCCAGCCGCCGATGCCGATGCGGATGCCGTCCACCGCCGGCACGCCGCTGCCGAATGCGGCGGGCACCATCGACACCATCGCGCTCCGCGGACTCCGGTCCGACAGCAGCGTTTCGTGCAGTCGGCCGTGCATGGTCACGCTCCCGCCGGGCCGTGCAGGCGCGCCGGATCGCGCGGGGCGCGATCGTGGGCATTGCAGCGAAGGGGGCTCGGGGCGGCGCGCATCGTCCGACCTCAGCTGTTCCAGTCGGCGTCGTTCTCGAACTCGACCAGCACGTCGAGGTCGAAGGCCAGCGCTTCCACGGCGTCGCGGACGCGCTGCACGGCGAGGTCGTTCGGTGCCTCGACCTCGAGCTCGTGCACGCCGGGGCCCTGGTCGTCGGGGAGGCCGGCCGAGCTGGAGTCGTCGTCGTCGAGGCGCGGCATGAGGTCGGCGACCTCTTCCACGTGCTCGATGCCGTCGATGCTCTGCAGCAGGTTGCCGATGGCGCGGGCGTGGTCGTCGCTGCCGGTCACTCGCATTCGCATCACGGGCATGGTGGGTACGTCCGGTCAAGAGGAGACGAAATCGAGGCTAGGCAGCGCGCGGCAAAGGCGGCGTGATGGCAAACGGGCCTGTTTCAAGCGGTTCAGCGCGCGTCGCGGCAGCGGCGACGCGACGCGACGCGACGCGCGGGCGCCGCCGTACGCGTGATCCCGTTCGCACATGCTTGCGGGCCCTGCGCCGCGCCAACGAAAAACGCCCGCGACGGGCGCGGGCGTTTTTCGAATGCGGTGATGGGGATCAATCCACGCGCGAATCGCGCGGCTGCCAGTCGGCATTCGGCGGTGAGCTGGAGAAGCCGCTGCCGGGCTGGTCGAGGCCGCTGCGCACGGCGCCACCCGGGCCGAACGATGCCAGGCCGTTGTCGACGTGGATGCGGTTCTCGACCTCGGACACGCCGCGGACGCCGTCGGCGATGTCCTCCGCGCGATGCTTCATCCAGCGCTCGGGCACCTCGCCCGTCAGCAGCACCCGGCCGTCCTCCACGCGCAGCAGGATCTCGCTGGCGTCGAGCAGCTCGTCGTCGCGGAAGCGCTCGCTGATCTCCTCGGCGATCAGCGAATCCGGGCGCGTCGCGTTGCGGGTGCCGCGACGACGCGGCTGCATCGCGCGATGCGTCGAGTCGGCGATCGCGCGGCCCTCGGCCTGGCGGAGGTCGCGGCCGTAGCGCGGTTCGTACGGGCCGCCGATGTCGGGCGCGCCGAAGGAATCGTCGCGGCCGGAGGCGAGCTGGCCGCGGTCGGTGACCGAGGGCATGTCCTCGTAGAGGCGGGCGCCGGCGTCGCGGGTGGGGCCGTGCTGCGGGGTTTCGCGGTTCATGTCGGGCTCCTTGCGGGTCTCGGGTTCCATGCTCGGGCCCGCGCCGTGACCGGCATGCCAACACGCGCCGCTGCCACGGCCGCTTGGCCGGGCGCGCGACTCAAGATCGCCGCGCCGCCGCCGTTAGCTCACCTGTCGAAATTCCCCGCCCCCGCAGGAGCTACACGGATGTACCTGATCATCGGCGCCGTCGTCGTCCTGGCCAGCGTCCTGGGCGGCTTCATGATGGTGGGCGGCAAGCTGCTGGCGCTGTGGCACGTCAACGAGTTCATCGTGATCCTCGGCTGCGCCATGGGCTCGTGGGTCGTGGCCACGCCGATGAAGGTGATCAAGGCCTCGCTCGCCGGCGTCAAGGGCGTGATGAAGGGCCCGAAGTACACGCGCGGCGACTACGTCGACCTGCTCAAGCTCATCTACGAGCTGCTGGTGAAGATGCGCCGCGAAGGCATGATGGCCATCGAGGCGCACATCGAGCAGCCGCAGGACAGCTCGATCTTCCAGAAGTACCCGAAGGTCCTCGCCGACCACCACATGCTCGACTTCATCACCGACTGCCTGCGCCTGATCGTGGGCGGCAACATGGCGCCGCACGAGCTCGAATCGCTGCTCGAGTACGAACTGGAAACGCACCACCACGAAGCGCTCGAGCCGTCGCATTCGGTGCAGAAGGTGGCCGACGCACTACCGGGCTTCGGTATCGTCGCGGCCGTGCTCGGCATCATCAACACGATGTCGATCGTCGGCAGCGCGGCGCCGTCGGAGATCGGCGAGAAGGTCGCGTCCGCGCTGGTCGGCACGTTCCTCGGCATCCTGATCTCGTACGGCTTCGTCGCGCCGATCGCCAGCGCGATGGAGAACCGCGCGCACGAGGACGGCAAGGCCTTCGAGGTGGTGAAGATGGCGCTGATCGCGAGCCTGCGCGGCTACGCGCCCAGCGTGGCGATCGAGTTCGCGCGCAAGCTGCTGTTCTCCGACGTGCGTCCGTCGTTCCAGGACCTCGAGGCCGACCTCAAGGCCGCGCGGGGCTGAGCGCGCGACCATGGCCGCCGCGCAGCAGCAACCGCCGATCATCCTGATCAAGCGCCGCAAGAAGGGCGGCGGCGCGCATCACGGCGGCTCGTGGAAAGTCGCCTACGCCGACTTCGTGACCGCGATGATGGCGTTCTTCATGGTCATGTGGCTCGCCGCCACGATGCCGCAGGAGAAGCTTGGCGGCATCGCCGATTACTTCAAGAACCCGAGCGCGGTGCGCGGCCGCACCAGCACGGCGGTGCAGGGCAAGATGGGGCCGGGCGGCGCGGGCGACACGCCGATCAAGCTCTTCAGCCAGGTGCGCAATCCGCCCGGTGCGGGCGATGCGAAGATCCCCGGCGTCGGCAGCGGCAAGACCGCCGACACCGACGCCGCGCGCAAGGCACTGGAGAAGGCCGACAAGCAGAAGCTCGAGGTCCTCAAGCAGATGCTGCAGAAGGCGATCGCGCAGAGCCAGGCGCTGGCGCCCTTCAAGGACCAGCTGTTGATCGACATCACGCCGGAAGGGCTGCGCATCCAGATCATCGATGCGCAGAACCGGCCGATGTTCGACCTCGGCTCGCCCGAGCTGCGCGACTACACGCGCACGATCCTCGTCGAGCTCGCGAGGTACATCGACCAGGTGCCCAATCGCGTCGCGATCAGCGGTCATACCGACACCACGCCCTACGCCGCGAAGAACGGCTACAGCAACTGGGAGCTGTCGGCCGAACGCGCGAACGCGGCGCGCCGCGCGCTCATCGCCGGCGGCATGCGCGAGGAGAAGCTCGCGCGCGTCGTCGGGCTCTCGTCGTCGGTGCCGTTCAACCGCAACGACCCGGCCGATCCGAAGAACCGGCGCATCTCGCTGGTGGTGCTGAGCCAGGAGGCCGAGCGCATCGCCGCCGAGAGCGACACGCCGCGCATGGCGGGCGACGGTCGCCCGAACGATCCGCCACCGGTGCCGCGCACGCTGGAGGCCGGCCCGCCGCGGTCGCCCGCGATCGCGCAGGCCGCGGCTAAGGCGCCGGCGGCCGACGCCGCCGCGAGCGCCGCCGAGGCCGCGCTGGTGCTCGCGAACGGCACGCGATCGCGACCCGCCGCCAACGCGCCGCCGGTCATCCAGCGCTGACCGTCAGCGCTTCGCCTCGCGCGAGGGCAGCGGCACGTTGCACAGGTCGATGTGGTGCGACTGCACCTTGTAGAACGCATCACGGCGGTTGCGGCGCGCCTCGACCAGCTCGGCGAACAGCGGCGAGTCGGTGCGCATCACCTCGACGTTCGTGCGCTCGCTCTCCGGCACGTCGGCCGCGAGGCGGATCGCGCGGATGCCCACGCGCTGCTCGGGCTTCTCGAAGAAGCCCAGCGGGCCGGTGCCGCGCGGGATCGTCGACAGCCATTCCATGCCCTGCACGACGCGGCCGACCATCGACATGTTGCGGTCGAGCTGCCGCGGCGACTGGCCGGTCACGACGTAGAGCTCGGTGCCGTCGCTGGAATCGGCCTCGTTGTTGCGACCGGCGCCGACCGCGCCGTAGCAGTGCGCCATCCAGTACGTGTTCGCTTTCGGGTCGTGGCCGGCGGGAATGCCGTCGACGAAGCCCACCTGCGGCGCCCAGCCGTCGACGTCGGGCAGTCGCGTCCAGCCCGGCGCGGACTTCGACGCGAAGGTGAACTCGGCGGGCAGGTGCTTCTTCGCGCTGCCGGTCGGCTTCTTCTTCGCGGCGTCTTCCTCGGGATCGCCCCACTGCACGACGAAGTTGTCCTGCGAGCGCAGGATCGACAGCCCGTTCCAGTAACCCTCGTGCGCGAGCGTACGCACCTGCGCCACGTGCTGCGGCGCGAAGCGCGGCGCGAGCTCCACGACGACGCGATGGCCATTGGCCAGATCCAGGTACAGCGTGTCGCGCGGGTCGAGGCGCCGCCAATCGGACGGCCTGGAGGCGTCGATGATTTCCTGCATCGAGCGCGCGTTGGCCGGCGCCTTCGGGGCCGCCGCGACCGACGTCGTGCAGGCGAGGGCGAGTGCGAGGGACAGCGTGGCGACGGCCGGGCGCGTCATGGGCATGGTGGGTTCCCCTGGAGAGTCCACCAATTCTGTCGCATGCGCCTTGCCCACCGCACGCTGCACCTGCGTTCGGATACGACGACGCCCGGCGCGGGACCGGGCGTCGAGAGACAACCTAACGGGCGGACTCAGTGGTGCGTGCGGCCCGAGCCCGACTTCTTGCCGCCGCCGTCCTGCTTGTTGACGGTGGCCCAGGCGATGCGCTCGGCGTCCTTGTCGGACTTGCCGGCCTTCTTCTCGCTGGACTCGATGTGCGAGGCCTCGCGCTTCTGCTTGTCGGTGTAGCTGGACTTGTCGCCGCGGCTCATGGCGCGCTCCGGTGGTGGGTTCGTCCCGGTGATACCGCCGCCGGTGTCGTGGCGGGGACAAAGCGGCCGTGACGTTGGTTCAGTGACCAATGGCAGGTTCGGTATATCGGACTTCGCACTACAGTGAAGTCGTCATCAGGCAGAGGCTCCGCCATGTCAGCCCAACCCGCCGCCGATCCCGACCTGCACCTGCGCAAGTTCCAGAAGGAGCTCAGCGCCGGGACGGTCTCGCTCGCCCTGCTCGCCGTGCTCGGCGAGGCCGCCGAGCCCATGTACGGCTACCAGATCGCCAAGCGGCTGGAACAGCTGGAGGGCGTGCTGGCCGGCAAGCAGAGCGCGCTCTACCCCGTGCTGCGCGGGCTGGAGGGGGCGGGGCTGCTGTCGAGCCACGTCGAGCCCTCCGTCTCCGGGCCGCCGCGCCGCTACTACCGCATCAACGACGCCGGCCGCGGCGTGCTCGCGCACTGGGCCGCCGCCTGGCGCGGCACGCGCGACTCGGTCGACGCCGTGCTCGGCCCGCTCGCCCGTTCCGACTCCACATCCACCGACGCCACCGCCCTCCGGGGAGACTCCGCATGAACGCCGCCCACACCTTCGCCCCCGGCCTGGCCGCCCCGACCACGATCGCCGAATACCTCGACCGCCTGCGCGCCGCGCTCGCCGGTGCCGATCCGGCGCTCGTGCAGGACGCGCTCTACGACGCCGAGGACTACCTGCGCTCCGAGATGGCCGCCAATCCCGGCCGCAGCGAGGCGCAGGTCATCGCCGACGTCGCCGGCAGCTACGGCGCGCCCGACGAGGTCGCCGACATCTACCGCGACACCGAGGTGCGCGTGCAGACCGCGCTGCAGGCACCGAAGCCGGCGGCACGCCGTTCCGCGCTGGGCCGCTTCTTCGGCGTCGCCGCCGAGCCGCGCACCTACGCCGCGCTGTTCTACATGCTGCTTTCGCTCGCGACCGGCATCTTCTACTTCACGTGGACGGTCACCGGCCTGTCGCTCAGCGCCGGCCTGTCGGTGCTGATCATCGGCATCCCGTTCGTGATCCTGTTCTTCGGATCGGTGCGCGTGCTGTCGCTCGTCGAAGGCCGGCTGGTCGAGGTGATGCTCGGCGAGCGCATGCCGCGCCGCCCGCTGTACGTCACCCGCGACGCGCCGTTGCTCGAGCGCATCAAGGCGATGTTCGTCGACCCGCGCACCTGGGGCACGATGCTCTACATGCTGCTGATGCTGCCGCTCGGCATCGTGTACTTCACCGTCGCGGTGACGCTGCTGTCGGTCGCCGCGGGCTTCATCGCCGCGCCCGTGCTCGCGCTGTTCGCCTGGGCGGGC
>NZ_SMRQ01000035.1 GCF_004359965.1 Cognatilysobacter segetis
CGTTCTTCAAGGGCTACCGTCCGCAGTTCTACTTCCGCACGACGGACATCACGGGCGCCGTGACCCTCCCCGAGGGCGTGGAGATGGTGATGCCGGGCGACAACGTGAAGATGGTGGTGTCGCTGATCAACCCGGTGGCGATGGACGAAGGCCTGCGCTTCGCGATCCGCGAAGGCGGCCGTACGGTCGGCGCCGGCGTCGTGGCGAAGATCGTCAAGTAAGGTAAAAGACCGCCCGGGCTGCGGCCCAGGCGGTCGATGCCGTCTTCCGCCGCTTCGGGGAGGCGGACCCGGGCGCCCGCTTCGGCGGGCACACGGGAGCAGGCGGAGTCCGGCGGGGTCTTTACGCCGCCTTCGCAGGCAGGTTAGAATCGCGGTCCCCCGGCCTCGTCCGGTGGGATCGACAGCGAAATGAGGGGCAGGACGCCACTCGTATTCGCCCGACAGGGAAGCGTCGTGTGTCGCACCGGTCGCAGCCGAAAGCTGCTTGCCGCGATGCTTCACGCGCCTTATACTTTTCTGTCTGGCGAGCCGGGAAACCGGCTCGCTTTGTTTTACGCGTGTCACCGGCCGCAAGGTTGAGGTACGCGGCCACCGTGGGGCCCGGCGCATGAAGCCGCCGTGTCCGTCGCTCTTTAATCAAGGAATACCGTCATGGCGGACCAGAAGATCCGAATCCGGCTCAAAGCGTACGATCATCGCCTGATCGATCGCTCGGCCAGCGAGATCGTCGAGACGGCCAAGCGGACCGGCGCGCAAGTGCGCGGCCCGATCCCGCTGCCGACCAAGATCGAGCGCTACACCATCCTCGTCTCCCCGCATGCCGACAAGGATGCGCGTGACCAGTACGAGACCCGCACGCACAAGCGCGTGCTCGACATCGTCGATCCGAACGACAAGACCGTGGACGCGCTCATGAAGCTTGAGCTCGCGGCCGGCGTCGACGTCCAGATCAAGCTGACCTGAGGCCTCCCACCATGACCGCGAAGAAGTATTCGTTGGGCATTGTCGGTCGCAAGGCCGGCATGAGCCGCGTCTTCCTGGAAGACGGCAAGTCGGTGCCGGTGACGCTGATCGAAGCGACGCCGAACCGCATCACCCAGATCAAGACCCCGGAAACGGACGGCTACAGCGCCGTGCAGGTCACCGTCGGCGTGCGTCGCGCATCGCTGCTCACCAAGCCGGAAGCCGGTCACCTCGCCAAGGCGAAGGTCGAAGGCGGTCGCGGCCTGTGGGAGCTGCGTGTCGGCGACGACGCGATCTCGGGTTTCGAAGTCGGTGGCGAAATCAAGGCCGACATCTTCACCCCGGGCCAGCTGGTCGACGTCCAGGGCGTGAGCAAGGGCAAGGGCTTCCAGGGCACGATCAAGCGCTGGAACTTCACCATGGGTGACGCCACCCACGGTAACTCGCTCTCGCATCGCTCGCCGGGCTCGATCGGCCAGCGCCAGACGCCGGGCCGCGTGGTCCCGGGCAAGAAGATGTCGGGCCACATGGGCGCCGAGACCAAGTCGATCCAGCGCCTCGAGGTCGTCCGCGTGGACGCCGAGCGCGGCCTGATCGCGGTCAAGGGTGCGATCCCGGGTGCGCCGGGTGGCGACGTCATCGTCCGCCCGACGAGCAAGGGCTAAGGAGAATCACGATGGAACTCGCCATCAACAACAGCGACAAGACGGTTTCGGTCTCCGACGCCATCTTCGGTCGTGATTTCAGCGAAGACCTGGTCCACCAGGTCGTCGTCGCCTACCGTAACGCCGGTCGCTCGGGCACCAAGGCCCAGAAGACGCGTTCGGAAGTCAACGGCACGACCAAGAAGTCGAAGAAGCAGAAGGGCGGCGGTGCGCGTCATGGCGCGCTGACGGCTCCGATCTTCGTCGGCGGCGGCGTGACCTTCGCGGCCAAGCCGCGTAGCTTCGCGCAGAAGGTCAACCGCAAGATGTATCGCGCCGCGATGGCCGCGATCCTGTCGGAGCTCAACCGCCAGGGCCGCCTGTCCGTCGTCGACACCCTCGAGCTCGACGCGCCGAAGACCAAGGGTCTGATCGCCAAGCTCAAGGATCTCGGCACGGGCCGCCGTCCGCTCCTCGTCACCGAGGACGCGACCGAAAACCTGTACCTGTCCGCGCGCAACCTGCCGTACGTCGAAGTGCGTGACGTGCAGGGCCTCGACCCGGTGACGCTCGTCGGCGCCGATTCGGTCGTGGTCACGGCCGACGCGGTCAAGAAGATCGAGGAGTGGCTGGCATGAACGACGCCAAGCTCTACAGCATCATCCGTGCGCCGCGCATCTCCGAGAAGACCGCGCGCCTGCAGGAAGTCTCGAACCAGTACGTGTTCGAAGTCTCCACCGAGGCCAACAAGCTCGAGATCAAGGCGGCCGTCGAAAAGCTTTTCGGCGTGAACGTCCGCTCGGTCAACGTGGTCAACGTGAAGGGCAAGAACAAGGCCTTCAAGTTCCGCATGGGCCGCCGCGCCGACTGGCGCAAGGCCTACGTCACGCTGGCCGAAGGCCAGTCCATCGACGTGATGGCTACGGCCTGAGGATAGATCGATGCCATTGATGACCTTCAAGCCCACCTCCGCCGGCCGCCGTAGCGCGGTCCGCGTGGTGACCCCCGGCCTCCACAAGGGCGACCCGTACCAGGGCCTCGTGGAGAAGCAGGGCAAGACCGGTGGTCGCAACCACCACGGCCGCATCACGACGCGTCACGTCGGCGGTGGCCACAAGCAGCATTACCGCATCATCGACTTCAAGCGCGACAAGGTCGGTATCCCGGCCCGCGTCGAGCGGATCGAGTACGACCCCAACCGCACCGCGCACATCGCGCTGCTGTGCTACGTCGACGGTGAGCGCCGTTACATCATCGCGCCGAAGGGCCTGAAGGATGGCGACCAGGTCCTCGCGGGCCGTGATGCGCCGATCCGCGTCGGCAACACGCTGCCGCTGACCAACATCCCGGTCGGTTCCACGGTGCATTGCATCGAGATGAAGCCGGGCAAGGGTGCGCAGCTGGCCCGCGCCGCCGGCGCCGGCGTGCAGCTGGTCGCTCGCGAGCAGGGCTACGCCACGCTCCGCCTGCGTTCGGGCGAAATGCGCAAGGTTCCGGCCGAGTGCTGCGCGACGATCGGCGAAGTCGGCAACGACGAGCACAACCTCGAGAAGCTGGGCAAGGCCGGTGCGAAGCGCTGGCGCGGTGTCCGCCCGACCGTCCGTGGCGCTGCCATGAACCCGGTCGACCACCCGCACGGTGGTGGTGAGGCCAAGGCCGGCCAGGGTAATCCGCACCCGGTCACGCCGTGGGGCGTCCCGACCAAGGGTTACAAGACCCGCAAGAACAAGCGGACGCAGCAGTTCATCGTTCGCGACCGCAGGAGCTAATCGGCCATGCCACGTTCACTCAAGAAGGGCCCGTTCACCGATCACCACCTCATCAAGAAGGTGGAGACCGCGGGCAACAACAAGAAGCCGATCAAGACCTGGTCGCGTCGTTCGACCGTGCTGCCGGAAATGATCGGCTTCACGATCGCCGTCCATAACGGGAAGAACCACATCCCGGTTCTCATCAACGAGAACATGGTTGGCCACAAGCTCGGCGAGTTCGCCATGACCCGGACGTTCAAGGGCCATGTCGCGGACAAGAAGTCCAAGTAAGGAGATGACCATGGAAGCGAAAGCCATCCTGCGCAGCGCGCGCATCTCCCCCCAGAAGGCCCGTCTCGTCGCCGACCAGGTCCGTGGCCTGCCGGTCGAGCGCGCCCTGAGCCTGCTCAAGTTCTCCGACAAGAAGGTCGCGGGCATGATCTACAAGGTCGTGTTCTCCGCTGCCTCGAACGCCGAGAACAACCTCGGCGCGGATGCCGACGACCTGCGCGTCAAGACCATCATGGTCGACGAAGGTCCGACGCTGAAGCGCTTCATGGCGCGGGCCAAGGGCCGCGGCACCCGCATCCTCAAGCGCACCAGCCACATCACTGTGGTCGTGGGCGCAGGCAAGTAAGGCGGAGCAGACTAATGGGTCATAAAGTTCATCCCACCGGTATCCGCCTGGGCATCGCCAAGGACTGGAACTCGAAGTGGTTCGCCAACAAGAAGCAGTACGGCAGCTACCTCGCCGCCGACCTGCGCGTGCGTGAGCTGCTGCGCAAGAAGCTGGCGGCCGCCGGCATCTCGAAGATCCTGATCGAGCGCCCGGCCAACAACGCGCGCGTCACGATCCACACCGCCCGTCCGGGCGTGGTGATCGGCAAGCGTGGCGAGGACATCGAGAAGCTGCGCCGCGAGGTCAGCGACGTGATGGGCGTCCCGGCGCACATCAACGTTTCGGAAGTCCGCAAGCCCGAGCTCGACGCGCAGCTGGTCGCCGAGTCGATCGCGCAGCAGCTCGAGCGCCGCATCATGTTCCGTCGCGCGATGAAGCGTGCCGTCGGCAACGCGATGCGCCTCGGTGCGCTCGGTATCAAGGTCAACGTCGCCGGCCGCCTCAACGGTGCTGAAATCGCCCGTTCGGAGTGGTACCGCGAAGGCCGCGTGCCGCTGCACACCCTCCGCGCCGATATCGACTACGGCTTCGCCGAAGCGAAGACCACGTACGGGATCATCGGAATCAAGACCTGGATCTACAAGGGCGAGATCTTCGATTTCTCCCAGGTCGGCCAGGAAAAGCAGGAAGAGTCCTCGTCGCCGCGCGGCGAGCGCTCCGAGCGCGGTGACCGTGGCGATCGTCGTGATCGTCGCGACCGCGAGCAGAGGTAATCCGCCATGCTGCAACCCAAGCGAACCAAATTCCGCAAGATGCACAAGGGCCGCAACGACGGCCTGGCGTGGAGCGGCAACGCCGTCAGCTTCGGCGAGTTCGGCCTCAAGGCGACCGCCCACGGCCAGCTCACCGCGCGTCAGATCGAAGCGGCCCGCCGCGCGATCAGCCGCTACGTCAAGCGCGGCGGCAAGATGTGGATCCGCGTGTTCCCCGACAAGCCGATCACGCAGAAGCCGATCGAAGTCCGAATGGGCTCCGGTAAGGGCAACGTCGAGTACTGGGTCGCTCAGATCCAGCCCGGCCGCATGATCTACGAGATCGAGGGCGTCAGCGAGGAAGTGGCCCGTGAGGCCTTCCGCCTCGCCGCCGCGAAGCTCTCCGTGACCACCTCCTTCGTTACCCGCACGGTGCGCTGATGGAACTCAAGGAACTCCGTACCAAGTCGGCCGACGAGCTGAACACCCACCTGACCGACCTGCACAAGGAGCGTTTCGCGCTCCGCATGCAGCAGGCCACGGGCCAGCTCGCCAAGAGCCATGAAGTCCGCCGCGTCCGTCGCGAGATCGCTCGCACGAAGACGCTGCTGGGCCAGAACCAGAAGTAAGGACCCGCCATGACCGACAACAACACAGAGAAGGCGATTCGCACGGTCGAAGGTCGCGTCCTCAGCAACAAGATGGACAAGACCGTCACCGTGCTCGTCGAGCGCCAGGTCAAGCACGCGCTGTACGGCAAGTACATCCGCCGCTCGACCAAGCTGCACGCGCATGACGCCGACAACGCCTGCAACGAAGGCGACGTCGTCCGCGTCGTCGAATGCGCGCCGATGTCGAAGACCAAGAACTGGCGCGTGGTGCAGATCGTCACCCGCGCGGCCGGTTAAGAGGAGAGCGAAACATGATCCAGATGCAGAGCTACCTCGACGTGGCCGACAACTCCGGCGCAAAGGAAGTGATGTGCATCAAGGTGCTGGGCGGCTCGAAGCGCCGTTATGCCGGCATCGGCGACATCATCAAGGTGTCCGTGAAGGACGCCATTCCGCGCGGCAAGGTGAAGAAGGGCGACGTCTATGACGCCGTCGTGGTCCGCACCCGCAAGGGCGTCCGTCGCCCCGACGGCTCGCTGATCCGCTTCGACGGCAATGCCGCCGTGCTGCTCAACAACAAGCAGGAGCCGATCGGCACCCGCATCTTCGGACCGGTGACGCGCGAGCTGCGCACCGAGAAGTTCATGAAGATCGTGTCGCTCGCCCCTGAAGTGCTCTGAGCGGAGGACTTGAAATGAATCGTATCCGCAAGGGCGACCAGGTCGTCGTGATTACCGGCAAGGACAAGGGCAAGCAGGGCGAGATCGTCCGCGTGCTCGGCGACAAGGTCGTCGTGTCCAACGTCAACGTGGTGAAGCGCCACACCAAGCCGAACCCGCAGGCGGGTCAGCCCGGTGGCATCGTCGAGCGCGAAGCGCCGATCCACGCGTCCAACGTGATGATCCTCAACCCGGCCACGGGCAAGGGCGAGCGCGTTGCTTTCAAGGTGCTGGAGGATGGACGCAAACTGCGTGTGTTCCGCTCCAGCGGTGAGGCGGTTGACGCCTGAGGAATGCTGAAATGACCACCCGTCTCGAAAAGTTCTACAAGGACGAAGTCGTCCCGCAGCTCATCCAGAAGTTCGGCTACAAGAACCCGATGGAAGTGCCGCGCCTGGTCAAGATCACGCTCAACATGGGCGTGGGCGAGGCCGCGACGAACAAGAAGATCCTCGAAAACGCGGTCGCCGACATGACCAAGATTTCGGGCCAGAAGCCGATCGTCACGAAGAGCCGCGTGTCGGTGGCTTCGTTCAAGATCCGCGACGGCTGGCCGATCGGCGCCAAGGTCACCCTGCGCCGCGCCAAGATGTTCGAGTTCCTCGACCGCCTGGTGAACATCTCGCTGCCGCGCGTCCGCGACTTCCGGGGCGTGTCGGGCAAGTCCTTCGATGGCCGTGGCAACTACAACATGGGCGTCAAGGAACAGATCATCTTCCCGGAAATCGATTTCGACCAGGTCGACGCACTGCGCGGCATGGACATCGCGATCACGACGACCGCGAAGACCGATGCCGAGGCCAAGGCGCTGCTCGAAGCCTTCCGCTTCCCGTTCCGCAACTGATCCCACAGGACGACAGACATGGCCAAGACCTCCATGGTCAACCGCGAGATCAAGCGCGCGAAGCTCGCCAAGCGCCACGGCGCGAAGCGCGACGAGCTCAAGAAGATCATCGCCAGCACCACCGCCTCGTACGAGGAAAAGATGGACGCGGTCGTCAAGCTCCAGAAGCTGCCGCGTGACTCCTCGCCCTGCCGCCAGCGCAATCGTTGCGCGCTGTCGGGCCGCCCGCGCGGCGTCTACCGCAAGTTCGGCCTCGGCCGCAACATGCTTCGCAAGGCTACGATGGGCGGCGACGTCCCGGGCCTGCGCAAGGCAAGCTGGTAAGATAGCCGGCTCAGCCGCGGCGGAGCCTTTCGCCGCGGTCCACAACTGAAATTCGCAATCGCGCGGATATCGGTGCTTCTCATAAGGAAACTCTCATGAGCATGACTGATCCCATCGCCGACATGCTGGTCCGCATCAAGAATGCGGCCGCTGTTCGGAAGCAGACGGTGAAGATGCCGTCGTCCAAGATCAAGGTCGCCATCGCCGGCGTGCTGAAGGACGAGGGCTACATCCTCGACTACCGCACCGCGGAAGCGGGTCCGGGTAAGACCGAGCTCGAAGTGACCCTCAAGTACTACGAAGGCCGTCCGGTCATCGAGCGTCTCGAGCGCTTCTCGCGTTCGGGTCGCCGCCAGTACCGCGGCAAGTCGGAGCTGCCCAAGGTCCTCAACGGCCTCGGCGTCGCCATCATCTCCACCTCGAAGGGCATCATGACCGATGCGCAGGCGCGCCAGCAGGGCGTCGGCGGTGAGGTCCTGTGCTTCGTGGCCTAAGGGAGGAATAACCATGTCCCGAGTTGCCAAGAAGCCGGTCGCCCTCCCGAAGGGCGTCGAGCTGAATGTCCAGGCTGATTCCGTCAGCGCCAAGGGCCCGAAGGGCACGCTGTCCGTGCCGAAGCCGGCCGCCATCGACGTCAAGGTGGAGGACGGCAACGCCCTCTTCGTGACCGAAGATGCGGCGCTGATCCCGCTTACCGGTACGCTGCGCGCGATCCTGGCCAACATGGTCAAGGGCGTCTCCGAAGGCTTCGAGCGCAAGCTCGAGCTCGTCGGCGTCGGTTACCGTGCCTCGATGTCGGGCAAGGACCTCAACCTCGCGTTGGGCTTCTCGCACCCGGTCGTGTTCCCGGCGCCGGAAGGCATCACCATCACCACCCCGACGCAGACCGAAATCCTCGTCGCGGGCGCCGACAAGCAGCGCGTCGGCGAAGTGGCGGCCAAGATTCGCGGCTTCCGTCCGCCGGAGCCCTACAAGGGCAAGGGTGTGAAGTACGCCGGCGAAGTGATCATTCGTAAGGAAGCCAAGAAGGCCTAAGCGGATCCCCGCACGACACCTGCGCGCTGCGCGGGTGTCGTTCCAGACCTTCAGCTTTCGAGGACAAGACCATGCAGAAGAAAATCGCTCGCCTGCGCCGCGCCAAGTCGACGCGTTCGCACATCCGCACGCTCGGCGTCGCGCGCCTCTCCGTGCTGCGCACGGGCCAGCACCTGTACGCGCAGGTGTTCAACGCCGACGGTTCGAAGGTGCTCGCTTCGGCCTCCACGCTCCAGGCCGACGTCCGCGATGGCCTGAAGAACGGCAAGAACGCCGACGCCGCCGCCAAGGTCGGTCGCATCATCGCCGAGAAGGCCAAGGCCGCCGGTATCGAGAAGGTCGCGTTCGACCGCTCGGGTTACCGCTTCCACGGCCGCATCAAGGCGCTCGCCGACGCGGCCCGCGAGGGTGGCCTTCAGTTCTAAGAACGGCTCGCCGTTCGACCCGCCGATGCGGCTGGCATCGGGCGACGGCGCGGATTCCCGCGCCGTCGGTGCACCCGCGGTAAACCACAATGATAAGCGGCCAAGCCGCAAGTCCTTTCAACTACCGAGATACTCAAATGGCAGAAGAGCGTCAGCAGCGCGGCCGCGATCGTGATCGCAACCGCGAAGAGATCGACGACGGCATGATCGAGAAGCTGATCGCGGTCAACCGCGTCAGCAAGACCGTCAAGGGCGGCCGCCAGTTCACTTTCACCGCACTGACGGTGGTGGGCGACGGCAACGGGAAGGTCGGCTTCGGTTACGGCAAGGCGCGCGAAGTGCCGGTCGCCATCCAGAAGTCGATGGAGCACGCGCGCAAATCGATGGCGAACGTCGACCTGAACAATGGCACCCTGTGGCACACGGTCAAGGCCGGCCACGGCGCGGCCCGCGTGTTCATGCAGCCGGCGTCGGAAGGTACGGGCGTCATCGCCGGCGGTGCAATGCGCGCGGTCCTGGAAGCGGCGGGCGTCAAGAACGTCCTCGCCAAGGCCGTTGGTTCGCGTAATCCGATCAACCTCGTGCGCGCCACGATGCGCGGCCTGACCGATATCCGGTCGCCGTCGCAGATCGCGGCCAAGCGCGGCAAGAAGGTGGAGGACCTGGTCCATGGCTAAGCACCAGGCTGTCGAGGGCGGCACCGTCAAGGTCCGTCTGGTCAAGGGTCTTCGCGGCACGCAGTCGATTCATCGTCTGTCCGTGCGCGCGCTGGGTCTCAACAAGCTCAACGATGTGCGTGAACTGAAGGACAGCCCGCAGGTACGCGGCCTGATCAACAAGGTTCACTACCTCGTTCGCGTCGAGGAGTAATCGACCATGCGTCTCAACACACTGCAGCCCGGTGAGGGCGCGCGTACCGAGCCCAAGCGCGTCGGTCGCGGCATCGGTTCCGGCCTGGGCAAGACCTGCGGCCGCGGCCACAAGGGTTCGTTCGCCCGGTCGGGCAAGGGCAAGATCAAGGCCGGCTTCGAAGGCGGTCAGATGCCGATGCAGCGTCGCCTGCCGAAGATCGGTTTCCGCTCGACGACGGCCAAGGAATCCGCCGAGGTGCTGCTGTACGCCCTCGAGGGTCTTGAAGCCGGCGAAATCACCATCACCTCGCTGAAGGAAGCGGGCCTCGTCCCGACCAACACGAAGAAGGTGAAGGTGGTGAAGAAGGGCGAAGTCACCAAGGCCTTCACCCTCAAGGGTGTGTCGGCCACGGCTGGCGCGAAGGCGGCGATCGAAGCCGCTGGCGGTTCGATCTCGGAGTAAGGGCCTGATGGCGCGTAGCAGCAATTCGATGGCCGGCCTCGGTGGCGGTCTCGGCAAGTTCACCGAGCTCCGCCAGCGACTGCTGTTCGTGGTCGCGGCGCTGATCGTCTATCGAATCGGCTGCTACGTCCCGGTCCCGGGCGTGAATCCCCAGGCGATGGTCGACTTCATGTCCCAGCGCCAGGGGACGATCGTCGACATGTTCAACATGTTCTCGGGCGGTGCACTGCACCGCCTGAGCCTGTTCGCGCTCAACGTCGCGCCGTACATTTCGGCGTCGATCGTGGTGCAGCTGCTGACGCAGATCGTTCCGAGCCTGAAGGCCATCCAGAAGGAAGGCGAGTCCGGCCGGCGGAAGATCAACCAGTGGTCGCGCCTGGGCACGATCCCGCTCGCGGTCTTCCAGGCCTGGGGCATCGCGACCTGGCTGCAGGGCGCCACTGCCCCCAGCGGCACGCCGGTCGTGTACGCGGGCGGTCCGGGCTTTGTTCTCACTGCCGTCGTCGCGCTGACCGCCGGTACTGTCTTCCTCATGTGGCTCGGCGAGCAAATCACCGAGCGCGGCATCGGCAACGGCATCTCGCTGCTGATCTTCGCCGGCATCGTCGCCGGCATCCCGGGCCAGCTGATCAACATGCTTGGCCAGCTCCGCGACGGCGACATGAGCCCGCCGGCGGCACTGATCACGGTGGCGCTGGTGCTCGGCTTCACCTTCTTCGTGGTGTTCGTCGAGCGCGGGCAGCGCCGGATCACCGTGAACTACGCGCGGCGCCAAGGCGGCCGTAACGCGTACCAGAACCAGACCTCGTTCCTGCCGCTGAAGCTCAACATGTCGGGCGTGATCCCGGCGATCTTCGCGTCGAGCATCGTCATGTTCCCCGCGACGGCGGCCACGTGGTTCAGCCAGAACAACTCGCAGTCGTGGCTGCTGAAGCTCAGCCAGATGCTGTCGCCGGGCGAGCCGCTGCACATGGTGCTCTACGCGGGGCTCATCATCGGCTTCTCGTTCTTCTATACCGCGCTGGTCTTCAACTCCCAGGAGACGGCCGAGAACCTGAAGAAGTCCGGTGCCTTGATCCCGGGCATCCGGCCCGGCCGCTCGACCGCGGACTACATCGACGCCGTGCTGACCCGGCTGACGGCCGCTGGCGCCGTGTACATGGTGCTGGTCTGCCTGCTGCCGGAGATCATGCGGACCCAGCTCGGCACCTCGTTCTACTTCGGCGGCACGTCGCTGCTGATCGTCGTGGTGGTGGTGATGGACTTCATCGCACAGATCCAGGCGCACCTGATGTCGCACCAGTACGAGAGCCTGCTGAAGAAGGCGAACCTGCGCGGAGGCTCGCGCGGCCGCTGACCCCGGGACGGCCGCCACGTGACCGCGGCGTGCACGCCTGAGGGTTTGCTGGCATAATGGCGCGCTGCGCGGCTTGCCTGCGCTCGGCCAGGACGGCCGTCCGGTTTGAATCCCGGCCAGGACGGCGAAACGGAACAACTAGCGGCATGCCGAGCCTCGATTCGGCGGCCGCGGATGGGCGACCCGGGCGGCAGTCCCGCGCACGGGTGGGTCATCGGCCATACGCGCGCCTGAGGAGCGCGCGGGGCCGGGCAGGGCGGTTCGCCGCGATGCCCGGTACAGCCGGGATCCGTCGCCGGAGCATGGGCACACTCCCCATGCCGGGTCGATGCGGCTTGCCGCGCCGGCCGATAGCAAGCCGGGACAACAAGATTTCGGGTTCATCTCGAGAGTTCAACCGCCGGGCGCGAGCCGGGCGCACATCAGTTTTGGAGATCGCCTCATGGCGCGTATTGCGGGTGTAAACCTGCCTGCCCAGAAGCATGTCTGGGTGGGGCTGCAGAGCATCTACGGCATCGGCCGTACCCGTTCCAAGCAGGTCTGTGAGTCGGCCGGCGTGAAGTCGACGACGAAGATCCGTGACCTGTCCGAGCCCGAGGTCGAGCGCCTGCGCGCCGAGATCGGCAAGTTCGTCGTCGAAGGCGACCTGCGTCGCGAGATCGGCATGGCGATCAAGCGCCTGATGGACCTGGGCTGCTACCGCGGCCTTCGTCACCGCCGCGGCCTGCCGCTGCGCGGCCAGCGCACCCGGACCAATGCCCGTACCCGCAAGGGTCCGCGCAAGGCCATCAAGAAGTAAGGAACCGACATGGCCAAGCCTGCCGCGAAAGCTCCGAAGAAGAAGATCAAGCGCGTCGTCACCGACGGCATCGCGCACGTCCACGCTTCGTTCAACAACACCATCATCACGATCACGGACCGCCAGGGTAATGCCCTGTCGTGGGCGACGTCGGGCGGCGCGGGTTTCCGCGGCTCGCGCAAGTCGACCCCGTTCGCTGCGCAGGTCGCCGCCGAGAAGGCCGGCCGCGCTGCGCTGGACTACGGCGTCAAGGCGCTGGAAGTCCGCATCAAGGGCCCGGGTCCGGGTCGTGAGTCGGCCGTGCGTTCGCTCAACAACGTCGGCTACAAGATCCTCAACATCATCGACGTGACGCCTATCCCGCACAACGGGTGCCGTCCGCCGAAGAAGCGCCGCGTCTGAGGAGGACATAAGACATGGCACGCTATATCGGACCTACCTGTAAGCTCGCGCGTCGCGAAGGCGCCGACCTCAGCCTCAAGTCGCCGGCCCGCGCCCTCGACTCCAAGTGCAAGCTGGAGCAGAAGCCCGGCCAGCACGGCGCCACCGCCCGCAAGGGCAAGCTCTCCGACTACGCCACCCAGCTTCGCGAGAAGCAGAAGGTCAAGCGTATCTACGGCCTGCTGGAGCGCCAGTTCCGCAACTACTACAAGAAGGCGTCGAACCGGAAGGGCAACACCGGCGAGAACCTGCTGCAGCTGCTGGAGACGCGTCTCGACAACGTCGTCTACCGCATGGGCTTCGCGGTCACCCGCGCCGCCGCTCGCCAGCTCGTCAGCCATCGCGGCGTCACCGTCAACGGCAAGATCGTCAATCTGCCGTCGTACCAGGTGAAGGCCGGCGACGCGATCGCGCTCGCCGAGCGCGCGCAGAAGCAGCTCCGCGTGCAGGAGGCCCTCACGGTCGCCCAGCAGATGGACCTGTCGCCGTCGTGGATCGAAGTCGACGCGAAGAAGTTCGCGGGCGTGTTCAAGTCGGTCCCGGACCGCGCTGACCTGCCGACGGACATCAACGAAGCGCTCATCGTCGAGTTGTACTCGAAGTAATCACCGTTCCGGGCCGTCGTGACGACGCCGGCCCCCAGGAGAAGCCACAACATGACGGTTACCGCCAATCAGGTATTGCGCCCGCGTGGTCCCCAGATCGAGCGCCTGACCGGCAATCGCGCCAAGGTCGTCATCGAACCGCTGGAGCGCGGTTACGGTCACACCCTCGGCAATGCGCTGCGCCGCGTTCTGCTCTCGTCTATCCCCGGGTTTGCGATCACCGAGGTGGAGATCGATGGCGTGCTCCACGAGTACACCACGGTCGAAGGCCTCGAGGAGGACGTGCTCGAAGTCCTGCTCAACCTCAAGGACGTCGCCATCCGCATGCACACTGGTGACAGCGCCATGCTGTCGCTGAACAAGGCGGGCCCGGGCGTCATCACGGCCGGCGACATCCGCACCGACCACAACGTCGAGATCATCAATCCCGACCACGTCGTCGCGCACCTCACCAAGGACACGGCGCTCAACATGCGCCTGAAGATCGAGCGGGGTTACGGCTACCAGCCGGCCGCCGCGCGTCGCCGTCCGGACGAGGAGACCCGCGCGATTGGTCGCCTGATGCTGGACGCGAGCTTCTCGCCGGTCCGCCGCGTCGCCTACGCGGTGGAAGCCGCGCGCGTCGAGCAGCGCACCGACCTCGACAAGCTGGTTCTGGACATCGAGACCAACGGCACGATCGATGCCGAGGAAGCCGTCCGTACCGCGGCCGACATCCTCACCGACCAGCTGTCGGTCTTCGGCGACTTCACCCACCGCGAGCGCGGTGCGGCGAAGCCGGCGACCGGTGGCGTCGACCCGCTGCTGCTGCGTCCGATCGACGATCTCGAGCTGACGGTGCGTTCGGCCAACTGCCTCAAGGCCGAGAACATCTACTACGTCGGCGACCTGATCCAGAAGACGGAAGTGGAGCTGCTCAAGACCCCGAACCTCGGCAAGAAGTCGCTCACCGAGATCAAGGAAGTCCTGGCGCAGCGTGGCCTGTCGCTCGGCATGCGCCTCGAGAACTGGCCGCCGGCCGGTATCGCGTCGCACGGGATGATGGGGTGAGCGATCGCGCTTTGAACGCGTAAGCGCTCTGCGATCGGGAACGCCCGCGCCGCGAGCGCGGGCCGGGCAAGGAAGGAACCCGCTTCCTCCGGAGCCCGCCTGGCAGCACCTCGCAGCGCCGAGCATTCGGCGCCGCGAAACCCGAATCCCGCCTTCCCGGCGGGATTCGCGCACCACCCCGACGGGCTCGAAGCCCGCGGCAATCCGGTCAGGGACGGCCGGAACCGGACCAACCGCAGTCCAAGCGTCAACGCCCGGATGGCGACAGCGAAACCCAGTAGTTCCAACATTCATTAGGAATCCAACGCCATGCGCCACCAGAAAGCCGGCCGCAAGTTCAGCCGCACCAGCGCCCATCGCGATGCCATGTTCCAGAACATGGCCGCGTCGCTGATCAAGAACGGTCTGATCCGCACCACGCTCCCGAAGGCCAAGGAGCTCCGCCGCGTCGCCGAGCCGCTCATCACCCTCGGCAAGACCGACGGCGTCGCCAATCGCCGCCTCGCCTTCTCGCGCCTGCGCGACAAGGAAGCGGTGGGCAAGCTGTTCATCGAGCTCGGCCCGCGTTACCGCGAGCGCCCGGGCGGCTACCTGCGCATCCTGAAGTGCGGCTTCCGCGCCGGCGACAACGCCCCGATGGCGTACGTCGAGCTGGTCGACCGCCCGGACGCCGCGCAGTAAGCGTCACGCTGTCGTAGCCGACCTCCGCGTCGGCACCCGCGAAGCCCCGGCCAGCCGGGGCTTCTGCGTTTGCGGGACGGTGCCGGCCGGCGCACCGACACCGGCGCCGATGTCGACGGTCGCGTCGGTCGGCGCCGCTGAACGGCACGCTTCGTCGAGGCGGCGTTCTTTGCGTTGCCGCGGCCGCCCTGCGACCATGGCGGCCTCAGGGGATTCGATCGAACCATGGCTCTCAATCCGTTCCGCGCGTCCTTTCGCGCCCAGTTCTTCCTGATCTTCCTCGCCTGCTGCGCGCTCATGGCGTACGCGCTGTACGCCGAGCACGTGCTGCACCTGGCGCCGTGCCCGCTGTGCATCTTCCAGCGCATCGCGGTGATCGCGCTCGGTGTCGTCAGCCTGGTAATCGCGCTGGTGGGGCCGAAGCGGCCGCGTGGGCGCGCGTTCGCCGGGATCCTCGCCCTCGTTCCCGCGCTCGCCGGCGCCGGGATCGCGGCGCGCCATGTGTGGATCCAGCACCTGCCGCCGGACCAGGTACCGTCCTGCGGCCCGCCGTTCGCCTTCCTGCGCGAGACACTGCCGTTCATGGCGCTGGTGCGAAAAGTCCTGACCGGCGATGGACAATGCGCGAAAATCGAGTGGACGTTCCTGGGCCAGTCGATGCCGGTGTGGACGCTCATCTGTTTCGTGGTGCTGGCGCTGTGGATCGCCTTCGCTGCGTTCCGTCGAAGGTAGGACGCAATGCCCATCAACGAGTCGAACCTGCAGGCCGTGTCGCTGCCGCACGAGTGGAACGTGCGCTCCTGGCGCGCGCGCCCCGCGGTTCAGATGCCGCGTTACGACGATGCCGTCGAGCTCGATGCCGCGCTCGGCGAGCTCAGCCGCCTGCCGCCGCTCGTCACCTCGTGGGAAATCCTGAGCCTCAAGCAGCAGCTGGCGGAGGCGCAGGAGGGCCGGCGCTTCCTGCTGCAGGGCGGCGACTGCGCGGAGAGCTTCGACGAATGCTCGTCGGACGTGATCTCCAACCGCCTGAAGGTGCTGCTGCAGATGTCGCTCGTGCTGGTGCACGGCATGCGCAAGCCCGTGGTGCGCGTCGGACGTTTCGCGGGCCAGTACGCGAAGCCGCGCTCAGCCGACATGGAGACGGTGGACGGCCTTAGCCTGCCGAGCTATCGCGGCGACATCGTGAACGGTCCTGCGTTCACCGCCGAGGCGCGACGTCCCGATCCGCGCCGCATGATCAAGGCGCACGCGCGGTCGGCGATGACGATGAACTTCGTCCGCGCGCTGATCGACGGCGGCTTCGCCGACCTGCATCACCCCGAATACTGGGATCTCGGCTGGGTCGGCCATTCGCCGCTCGCCGATGAGTACCGTCGCATGGTCGCCGCGATCGGCGATGCGGTGCGCTTCATGGAGACCCTGTCGGGCGAGGAGGTGCACAACCTCAACCGCGTCGACTTCTACACGTCGCACGAAGCCCTGTTGCTGCCGTACGAGGAGTCGCTGACGCGGCAGGTGCCGCGCAACTGGGGCTGGTTCGACCTCAGCACGCACTATCCGTGGATCGGCATGCGCACGGCGCAGATCGACGGCGCGCACGTGGAGTTCCTGCGCGGGATCCGCAACCCGATCGCGCTGAAGGTGGGCCCGTCGGTCACGCCGGACCAGCTGCTGCGGCTCGTGGACGTGCTCAATCCGGAAGACGAGCCGGGCCGCCTGACCTTCATCCACCGCATGGGCGCGCCGCACATCGCATCCAAGCTGCCGCCGCTGCTGGAGGCGATGCGTCGCGACGGCCGCCGGGTGCTGTGGGTCTGCGACCCGATGCACGGCAATACCGAATCCACCGCGAACGGCTACAAGACGCGCCGCTTCGCCAACATCGCGAGCGAGGTCGAGCAGGCCTTCGACCTGCACGCCGCGGCCGGGACGCGCCTGGGCGGCGTGCATCTCGAGCTCACGGGCGAGGACGTCACCGAATGCCTCGGCGGTGCGCGCGAACTGACCGAAATCGACCTCGAGCGCGCCTACCGCAGTTGCGTCGATCCGCGCTTGAACTACGAGCAGGCGCTCGAGGTGGCGATGCTGATCGTGCGCAAGCAGAACCAGCTGAGCGCGCCGCTCTGATGGCCGCGTCGCGACGGAGGCTTCGCGACGGGTGATCACGCGGCTGCCGGGGTGGGTCTGGCCGGTGGCGTGGTTGCTGGCGTTCGACGCCGGCGCCGTTAATGCCATCGGCCTGCTCGGTGCGGCGCACCAGGCGGTCTCGCACCTCACGGGAACGACGTCCCTGCTGGCCACTGCGGTGGCAGCCGGGAAGACGGCGGAGATCGCACGCTATGCCGGCGTGGCGCTGGCATTCGTGGCCGGGGCGGCCATCAGCGGCGCGGTGATTCCAGGCGACCCGCTGCACCTCGGCAAGCGGCAGAGCGCGCTGCTGCTGGGCGTGGCAGCGCTGATGTTCGCGGCCCAGTGGCACTTCGCTAACGGCGGTGCGGCTGCCCTGCATTTCGCCGCGGCGGCCTGCGGCCTGCAGAACGCGATGACGACGAGCTACAGCGGCGCCGTCGTGCGTACGAGCCACGTGTCCGGCATGTTCACCGACGTCGGCATCGCGCTGGGGCATGTGCTGCGGCGCGCGCCCGTGCATCCGCGCCGGCTGCTGCTGTGCACCGTGGTGATCGCGGGCTTCTTCGCGGGCGGCCTTGCTGCCGCGCTGGCGTTCGCGCGGGTCGGTTACGCGGCCCTATCGCTACCCGCAGCGTTGACGACGGGGCTCGCGATCGTCAACGCCGTGCATGTCCTGCGGCGTCGCCGGCTCTAGCGGGCCGCGCGGGGTGCCGGTTCGTCGATGGTCGGCAGGAACTGCGGCGGACGACGCGAATGCGTCGCCTGCTCGAACGAATAGGCGAGCTCGATCAGGCGTGGCTCGGCCCATTTGCCGCCCAGGAAGACGAGGCCCAGCGGCAGCCCACGCGCATCGCCCATCGGCACGGTGATGCTGGGGTAACCGGCCACCGCTGCCGCGCCGTAGCCCGCGCCGGTGAAGTGGTCGCCCAGCATCGTGTCGGTGCGCCAGGACGGGCCGGTCGACGGCGCGACCAGCGCATCCAGATGCTGCCTGCGCAGCGCGGCATCGATGCCCTCCGGACCGGCGAGGCGCCGCGCACGGTCGCGCGCCGTGCGGTATTTCGCCGACTGCAGCGACGGTGCCTTCACTGCCTGCTCGAACAGCTCCTGTCCGAAGTACGGCATCTCCTGCGCGGCATGGCTGCGATTGAATTCGATGAGATCCTCGAAGCGGCGCACCGGCGCGCCGCTGTCGGCCAGGTAGGCCTCGAGGCCGGGTTTGAACTCCGACAGCAGTACGGTGTTCTCGGCCTCGTCCCACTTACCTGCGGTCGGGATCGTCGCGTCGACCACGGTCGCGCCCCCGGCCTTCAACGCCGCCACGGCGCGATCGAACGCGGCGTCCACGTCCGGGTGGTAGCCCGCGCTCGCGCGGAGCACGCCGATGCGTGCACCCTTCAGCGCGTCGGGCTTGAGATGGGCGAGGTAGTCGACGGGGGCCGGACGCTTCGCGCCGCCGTAGGCCGGGTCCGACGCATCCGGTGCGGCGATCGCGGCCAGCACGGCCGCGGCATCGGCGACACTGCGCGTCATCGGGCCGGCGGTGTCCTGGCTGGCGGAGATCGGCACGATGCCGTGGCGGCTCACGAGCCCGACGGTCGGCTTCAGGCCGACGATGCCAGCCACGGAGGCGGGGCAGATGATGCTGCCGTCGGTCTCGGTGCCGATGGCCACGACGGCCAGGTTCGCCGACACCGCGGTACCGCTGCCGGAGCTGGAGCCGCAGGGATTGCGATCGAGCGCGTACGGGTTGCGGGTCTGCCCGCCGACGCCGCTCCAGCCTGAAATCGAGCGCGTGGAGCGGAAGTTCGCCCACTCGCTGAGGTTGGTCTTGCCGAGGATTACCGCACCGGCCGCGCGCAGCCGGTCCACGAGGAACGCATCGCGCGAGGGCAGGTGATCGGCCAGCGCCAGCGACCCGGCGGTCGTGACCATGGGTCGCGCATCGATGTTGTCCTTGAGCAGGACCGGGATGCCGTGCAGCGGGCCGCGGATGCGGCCGGCGCGGCGCTCGGCGTCGAGCGCGTCGGCCTCGGCGAGCGCCTGCGGATTGAGCGCGACGATCGAGTTGAGCCGCGGTCCCGCGACGTCGACCAGGGCGATGCGGTCGAGATAGGCCTGTGTCAGCGCATGGCTGGTGAGCTCGCCACGAGCCATGCGCGCCGACAGCGTCGCGACGTCCGCTTCCTCGAACGCGAACGCCGCGTGCGCGACCGGGGGCGGTGCCGCCGGTGCGCTGGCGGCGTCGGCGACAGGCGTGGACGCGCATCCGGCCGCGGTGGCCAGGACGAAACCGAAGGCGAGAACGGGCAGGGCGCGACGCATGACGGAGTCCGGGGCGGGAGACGCCCAAGCATCCGTCGGCGCGATCAGCCGGGCAAGGGGCGCCGGCGCCGGCGCACGAGGTCGCGGGCCAGGACGTAGACGATGACGAGGGTCACCACGAGCACCGCGGTCGCCACCCAGCCCGGGTGGTGCCACAGCGCGTACAGGTCGAACGGAAGATAGATGGCGGCGGCGATGCAGCCGAGCCAGGACGCCCAGACCTTGTCCCGCCACAGGCCCCAGGCCTCCATGACGTGCAACAGCCCGTAGACGCCCGCGATGGCGGCCGTGGCGTGCACGGCGCCCGCGTTGATCGCATTCGCGAGCCAGACCAGCGGCCCTTCGGTGGTGCTCAGCTCGAAGTGGCGAATGAGCGCATGCACGAAGCCGCGCAGCGGCGCGGGCCCGAGGATCTCGAGCCCGCTCGCGGTGGCCAGTGCGATCAGCCCCTTGGCCGCTTCCACCAGCGCGATCGCGCGCAGCCCGGGGTGGGCGCGCGGATTCGGGTTGTAGGGACGGGCGGGGCGATCCTTCACCGGCGCGAGTTTACCGAGTCAGCCCCTGCGCGACGCCGTCTTGCGCTCGCTCTCGGTCAGCAGCTTCTTGCGCAGGCGGATTTCCTTCGGCGTGACTTCCACGAGCTCGTCGTCCTCGATGAAGTCCAGCGCCTGCTCGAGCGAGTACTTGATTGCCGGGCTCAGCTGGATCGCGTCGTCCTTGCCCGAAGCGCGCATGTTGGTGAGCGGCTTGGTCTTGATCGCGTTGACCGTGAGGTCGTTGTCCTTCGAGTGGATGCCGATCAGCTGGCCCTCGTAGACCATGTCGCCTTCGGCCGCGAACAGGCGGCCGCGTTCCTGCAGCGGACCGAGCGAATAGGCCGGCGTGGCGCCCGCGGCATTGGCGATCATGACGCCGTTGATGCGCTTGGCGATCGCGCCCTGTTCCTTCGGGCCGTAATGGTCGAACACGTGGAACAGCAGGCCCGAACCCTGGGTCAGCGTGCGGAACTCGTTCTGGAAACCGATCAGGCCGCGCGCCGGGATCATGTAGTCGAGGCGCACGCGACCCTTGCCGTCGGACTCCATGTTCTTGAGCTGGCCCTTGCGGATGCCGAGCTTCTCCATCACGCCACCCTGGTGCTGCTCCTCGACGTCCACGACGAGCTGCTCGACCGGCTCCATCAGCTGCCCGTCGATCTCCTTGATGATCACCTCGGGGCGCGACACCGCGAGCTCGTAGCCTTCGCGGCGCATGTTCTCGATCAGCACCGACAGGTGCAGCTCGCCGCGGCCCGACACGAGGAACTTGTCCGGGTCGGAGCCTTCCTCGACCTTCAGCGCGACGTTGTGCAGCGTCTCGCGCTCCAGGCGTTCGCGCAGCTGGCGGCTCGTCAGGAACTTACCGCCCGACAGGTCCTTGTTACCGGCGACCGGCGAGTTGTTGACCTGGAAGGTCATCGAGATCGTCGGCTCGTCGACGGTGAGCGCCGGCAGCGCTTCCGGCGCGTCGAGCGCACATACGGTGTCGGAGATGCTGAGGTCCTGCACGCCGGAGATCGCGATGATGTCGCCGGCTTCCGCTTCCGGCACCTCGATGCGCTCGAGGCCCATGAAGCCGAGCACCTGCAGCACCTTGCCCTGCCGCTTCTTGCCTTCGCGGTCGACCACGCTCACCGGCATGTTGGTGCGCACCTTGCCGCGCTGGATGCGGCCGATGCCGATCAGGCCGACGAAGTTGCTGTAGTCGAGCTGGCTGATGCGCATCTGGAACGGGCCGTCCGGATCCACCTTCGGCGGCTCGACGTGCTTCATGATCGCTTCGTAGAGCGGGGTCATGTCGCCGCTGCGCGCGGAGTCGTCGAGGCTGGCATAGCCGTGCAGCGCGGACGCGTACACGATCGGGAAGTCGAGCTGCTCGTTGGTGGCGCCGAGCTTGTCGAACAGGTCGAAGACCTGGTCGATCACCCAGTCCGGCCGCGCGCCCGGGCGGTCGATCTTGTTGACGACGACGATCGGTTTGAAGCCCATCGCGAACGCCTTCTGCGTCACGAAGCGCGTCTGCGGCATCGGGCCGTCCATCGCGTCGACGAGGATCAGCACCGAGTCGACCATCGACAGCACGCGCTCGACCTCGCCGCCGAAGTCGGCATGGCCCGGGGTGTCGACGATGTTGATGCGATTGCCCTGCCAGGTGATCGCGGTGTTCTTGGACAGGATCGTGATGCCACGTTCCTTTTCCTGGTCGTTGCTGTCCATCACGCGCTCGGCGAGCACGGTGCGCTCGTTGAGCGTGCCGGACTGCTTCAGGAGGCAATCGACGAGGGTGGTTTTGCCGTGGTCGACGTGGGCGACGATGGCGATGTTGCGCAGGCGTTCGATGGACATGCGAAGAGACGCCTTAAGGCGCAAGCAGGGAAGGGAAGCCGGCTATTATAGCGGTGTCGCCGCTTCAGACGCCCGCCATGCCTGAACAGCCCTCCGTACCGCCGTTTCCGCGCTGGCTGATCGTCGTGGATCTCGTGGCCGGGCTCTGCGTCATCGGCGGGCTGCTGCTTCGCAACGGCGTCCTCGAGGCTCCGTTCCTGCCGCCGGGCACCGACCTGCTGCTGCTCGGGCTCGGTGGCCTCGGCATCGTCGGCTGCGGCGTGCAGTTCGGCCGCTACGCGATCGCCACCGCCGCTTCCAAATCCTCCCGCTGACCTCCCCCCTGGAGATTCCATGTCCCTGATCGCCCATTTCGACACCGACCGCGGCCCGATCCGCGTCGAACTCGCCGCCGACAAGGCGCCGCTGACCGTCGCCAACTTCGTCAACCTCGCGCGCCGGGGCTTTTACGACGGCCTGTCGTTCCACCGCGTCATCAACGATTTCATGGTCCAGGGCGGCTGCCCCAAGGGCACCGGCACCGGCGGCCCCGGCTACAAGTTCGAGGACGAGGCCCGCAACGGCCTGACGCACGAGCGCGGCGTGCTGTCGATGGCCAACGCCGGGCCGAACACGAACGGCAGCCAGTTCTTCATCACGCACGTCGCCACCCCGTGGCTGGACGGCAAGCACACCGTCTTCGGCAAGGTGCTGGAAGGCCAGGACATCGTGGATTCGGTGAAGCAGGGCGACATCATCCGCTCGGTCAAGATCGAGGGTGATGCCGACGCCGCGATCGCCGCCCGCGCCGACCGCGTCGCCGAGTGGAACAAGACGCTCGACGCCAACGCCCGCCCGTAAGCGGTTCCCGGACGCCCGCCGGCTCCGGTCGGCGGGCATTTTCGCGTCCGGCGCCGGCCGGCCGAAAAGGTTTCACGTGATACCATTTAGCGGTTGTTCCGGCCCCGCGCCGTCGCGCCTCGGCCGGCCTCCCACCGCCGTATTCCCTCGAGGTTCCGCGATGCTCCAGCTCGCCTCGCGCATCGGTCGCGCCAAGCCCAGCGCGATCATGCAGGTCGCCGAAAAGGCCAAGCGCCTGAAGGCCGAAGGTCGCGACATCATCAGCTTCTCGATCGGTGTCCCGAACTTCCTGCCGGGCCCGCATGTGTACGCGGCGGCCGCCGAAGCCCTCAAGCGCGACAGCGGACAGTACGGCAGCAATCGCGGCGCGGACGCGCTGATCGACGCCTTCCTCGCCCACATGGCCGAGATCGGGCTGACCGGCTACACGCGCGCCAACTGCGCGACCGGCGTCGGCGCGAAGCACGTCATCTACAACCTCTGCGAGGCGCTGCTCGACGAGGGCGACACCATCGCCTTCCCGACGCCGTACTGGACGAGCTACGTCGACATCGCCGAGATCCTCGACGCGAAGATCGACCTGCTGCCGTGCCCGGCCGAGCAGAACTACAAGCTCACGCCTGCGCAGCTCGATGCCGCGCTCGCGAAGAAGCCGCGCGTGTTCCTGTTCAACAATCCGTCGAACCCGACCGGCATGGTCTATTCGAAGGACGAGATTTCCGCGCTGGCCGACGTCGTTGCGAAGTATCCGGACACCTGGATCATCACCGACGACATCTACAACCGCATGGTGTTCGACGGCATCGGCTACCACAACTTCGTGCATGCCCGTCCCGAGCTGCGCGACCGCGTGATCTTCATCGACTCGCTGTCCAAGACCTACGGCATGCCCGGCTGGCGCGTGGGCTTCATGGCCGGCCCCGAAGTGGTGGCCAAGGCCGTGGTCACGATGAACTCGAACCACATCACCAACCTGCCCGAAGTGACGACGGCCGCCGCGATCGCCGCGCTCACCGGCCCGCAGGACGTGCCGACGCAGAGGTGCGCGGAGTTCCAGGCCAAGCGCGACCAGGTGATCGCGGTGATGCAGAGCATTCCCGGCGTCGTGTGCCCGCGGCCCGAGGGCGCGTTCTACGTGTTCCCCGACATCAGCTGCGCGTTCGGCAAGACGCACGGGCCGACCGGCTTCGCGATCGCCAACGACGTCGACTTCTGCAATGCGCTGCTGGAAGCCAAGGGCGTGGCCTGCGTGCCGGGTTCGGCCTTCGGCGAGCCGCGCGCGCTTCGCATCAGCTACACCTGCCCGACGGACCAGCTGCTGCCGGGCCTGGCGCGCTTCCGCGAGTTCTTCGCCGAGCTCGTCTGAACGATGGACGCGGAAGCGCTCAGCTCCGCGTCCAAGCCGTCCGGCAAACGCGACGGTATCCAGGAACATTCGTCCGACAACCCCACGCTTGATCCACGGAGTTCGTACATGAAGACCCCCGTCCGCGTCGCCGTCACCGGTGCAGCCGGCCAGATCGGTTACTCGCTGCTGTTCCGCATCGCCTCGGGCGAAATGCTGGGCAAGGACCAGCCCGTCATCCTGCAGATGCTCGAGCTGCCGATGGAGAAGGCGCAGGCGGCGCTGCGCGGGGTGATGATGGAGCTCGAGGACTGCGCGTTCCCGCTGCTCGCCGGCATGGTCGGCACCGACGATCCGGAAGTCGCGTTCAAGGACGCCGACATCGCGCTGCTCGTAGGTGCGCGTCCGCGCGGTCCGGGCATGGAGCGCAAGGACCTCCTGCTCGAGAACGCGAAGATCTTCACCGCGCAGGGCGCGGCGCTGAACAAGGTCGCCTCGCGCAACGTGAAGGTGCTGGTGGTCGGCAACCCGGCGAACACGAATGCCTACATCGCCATGAAGTCGGCGCCGGACCTGCCGGCGAAGAACTTCACCGCGATGCTGCGCCTGGACCACAACCGCGCGCTGAGCCAGCTCGCGAACAAGGCGGGCGTGCCGGTCGGCGACATCGACAAGCTGGTCGTGTGGGGCAACCACTCGCCTACGATGTATCCGGACTACCGCTTCGCGACGGTCAACGGCAAGTCGCTGAAGGACATGATCAACGACGCCGACTGGAACGCGAACGAGTTCATCCCGAAGGTCGGCAAGCGCGGCGCGGCGATCATCGAGGCGCGCGGGTTGTCCTCGGCGGCGTCGGCGGCGAATGCGGCCATCGACCACGTCCGTGACTGGGTGCTGGGCAGCAATGGCAAGTGGGTCACGATGGGCATTCCGTCGGACGGCAGCTACGGCATCCCGGAAGGCGTGATCTACGGCTTCCCGGTGATCACGCAGAACGGCGAGTACACGATGGTGCGCGACCTGCCGATCGACGAGTTCAGCCGCGCCGCGATGGACAAGACGCTGGCCGAGCTCGAGGAAGAGCGGCAGGGCGTCGCGCACCTGCTGTAACGCGCAAGACGAAGGCGGCCTCGGTCGCCTTCGTCGCTTTGGGGGTCCGGCGACGCACGGGGTCGCCACCGCCCGCCACGCGCGGGCCGCAATCGACGAGGTCACGATGACGCATCAATCCGCCGGCGCACGCTTCCGCGCCGCGATCCAGGAAGAATCCCCGCTGCAGGTCATGGGCGCCATCACGGCCTACGCCGGCCTGATGGCCAAGCGCACGGGCTACAAGGCGCTCTACCTGTCCGGCGGCGGCGTCGCCGCGAATTCGCTGGGCATGCCGGACCTCGGCATCTCGACGATGGAGGACGTGCTGACCGACGCACGCCGCATCGTCGACGCTACGCAGATGCCGCTGCTGGTCGACATCGACACCGGCTGGGGCGGCGCGTTCAACATCGCGCGCACCATCCGCAACTTCGAGCGCGTCGGCGTCGCCGCCGTCCACATGGAGGACCAGGTCGGGCAGAAGCGCTGCGGCCACCGGCCGGGCAAGGAAGTCGTGTCGAAGGCGGAAATGGTCGACCGCGTGAAGTCGGCGGTCGACGGGCGCACCGATGCGTCGTTCGTGATCATGGCGCGCACCGATGCGGCCGCCGTCGAGGGGCTCGATTCGGCGATCGAGCGCGCGCAGGCCTACGTCGAGGCCGGCGCCGACATGATCTTCCCGGAGGCCATGACGTCGCTCGACGACTACCGCAAGTTCAAGGCCGCGGTGAAGGTGCCGATCCTCGCCAACCTCACCGAGTTCGGCTCGACGCCGTTCTTCACGACCGACGAGCTGCGCGAGGCGGGTGTCGACATCGCGCTGTACTGCTGCGGTGCCTATCGCGCGATGAACAAGGCCGCGCTGAATTTCTACGAGACGGTGCGCCGCGAAGGCACGCAGAAGAACATCGTCGACACGCTGCAGACGCGCGCCGAGCTCTACGACTTCCTCGGCTACCACGCCTACGAGGACACGCTCGACCGCTTGTTCGCGGGGTCGAAGAGCGAATAATGCGGACCCGATGGCGGGCGATGCCGCCCGCCGCTGATTCCCGCCCGCGCCGCAAGCCCGGGCCATGACCCGAGAAAGATACGCATGAGCGAGCAAGTGCTCCCGAAGGTGAAGAAGTCCGTCGCCCTGTCCGGCACCGCCGCGGGCAATACCGCGCTGTGCACGGTCGGCCGTAGCGGCAACGACCTGCATTACCGCGGCTACGACATCAAGGACCTCGCCACCCAGTCCACGTTCGAAGAGGTCGCACACCTGCTGGTGCACGGCGCGCTGCCGACGACGTCGCAGCTGCGCGCGTACAAGGCCAAGCTCAAGCGCCTGCGCGGGCTTCCGGCCATCGTGCAGGAAGCGCTGGAACTGGTGCCCGCGAACGCGCACCCGATGGACGTGCTGCGCACGGGTTGCTCGGTGCTCGGCACCGTGCTGCCCGAACGCGAAGGCCATCCGGCGTCGGAGGCGCGCGACATCGCCGACAAGCTCATCGCGAGCTTCGGCTCCATGCTGCTGTACTGGTGGCACTTCACCCGCAATGGCGAGCGCATCGAGACGCTGACCGACGATGATTCCGTCGCCGCGCACTTCCTGCACCTGCTGCACGGCGAGCGCCCCTCGTCGCTGCACGCGGACGCGCTCGACAAGTCGCTGATCCTCTACGCCGAGCACGAGTTCAACGCGTCGACGTTCACCGCGCGCGTGATCGCCGGCACCGGGTCGGACCTGCACTCGTGCATCACGGGCGCGATCGGCGCACTGCGCGGGCCGAAGCACGGTGGCGCGAACGAAGTGGCGATGGACATCATCAGCCGCTACTCGACGGCGAACGAGGCGGAGGCCGACATCCGCGCGCGCATGGAGCGCAAGGAGATCGTCATCGGCTTCGGGCACCCGGTCTACACCGTGGGCGACCCGCGCAATCCGATCATCAAGGAAATCTCGCGCAAGCTCTGCGCGGACGGCGGCAACATGACGCTGTTCGACGTGTCCGAGCGCATCGAGAACCTGATGATGGACACCAAGAAGATGTTCCCGAACCTCGACTGGTACAGCGCGTCGGCCTATCACATGATGGGCATCCCGACGCCGATGTTCACGCCGCTGTTCGTGATCGCGCGTACCACCGGCTGGAGCGCGCACGTCATCGAGCAGCGCGAGGACGGCAAGATCATCCGTCCCAGCGCGAACTACACCGGTCCCGAGGACCGCGAGTACGTGGCGATCGATCGCCGCTGAGCCGTGGCCGTGGGCGCGCCCCTGCTCGTCCATGGCATCGCGATCGCGACGGCGGCGGTGGCCGTCGTCGCGGTGGTGTACCTCACCTTCGAAGGCATGGTCGCGCTGGGCCGCGCCTACAACCGGCATCGTCGCGACGCGGGCGGGCCGGTCGGGCGCTGGAAGGTGCTGCGCCTGGTCCTCGGCCTGATCGCGCTGCACACGGTATCGATCCTCGTGTTCGGCAGCGCGTACTGGTTCCTCCTGCACGTGCCAGGGGCGGGCACGATCGAGGGCGCGTCACAACGCGCCTCGCTGTTCGACGCCTTCTACCTCTCCGCGATGACGTACTCGACCGTCGGCTTCGGCGACCTGAGCCCGCGCGGGCCGATCCGGTGGGTCGCCGGTACCGAAGCGCTGATCGGGCTGATGATGGTCGCCTGGTCGGCCTCGTTCGCGTTCGTCGAGATGTCGCGGCACTGGCGCGACGACCTGCGCTGAGGCGCAGGTCGTCGGCGGGTGCGGCCGTCAGGCCAGCCCTTCGGCCTTCAGTGCCGCCTGCACGCCGGCGTCGGCCTCCATGCGTCGCACGAATGCCGCGAGGTTGTCGAAGCCCGACAGATCGACGCCTGTCTTCGCCGCCCAGCGCAGCGTGATGTACAGGTAGGGGTCGGCGTAGCTGCGGAAACCGGCGATCCAGTCGCGGCCTTCCAGCTGTCGCTCGGCGCGCTCGAACAGCCCGCGCAGGCGCTGGCGCGCCGCGTCCTTGAGCGCCTCGAACTGCGACTCGTCGGTGATGAAGCGGCCCGGGCCGAACAGCGGGTGGAAGGCCGGATGCACGTCCGCGTTGCAGAACGCGAGCCAGCGCGTGGCCTCGGCGCGCTGGCGTGCGCTGCCGTCGCCGCCGAGCCGGGCATCGCGATTGAGGTCGGCGACGTAGCCGACGATCGCGGCGTTCTGCGTCAGCACGAAGTCGCCATCGACGAGCGTGGGCACCGAGCCGCTGGCGTTGATGGCGAGGTAGGCGTCGGACTTGAGCTCGTCGCGCGCGAGCACTTGCACGGAAAACGCGGCGCCGGACCACTGGAGGGTGATGTGGCAGCCGGTGGAGCAGGTACCCGGCAGGCTGTAGAGCTTCATGCTTCGATCCTCTGGACGGAACGGCGACTATTCCCGCATGACGCGGCACCCGCAACGCGCGCGCCCGCAATGGACGGTTGCGCGCATGGCCTCAGAGCGCGGCGGCGACGCGGCTGCCCTGGGCGATGGCGCGCTTGGCGTCCAGCTCCGCGGCGAGCTCGGCGCCGCCGATGACGTGCACGGCGCGACCGGCCGCACGCAGTGGCGCCTCCAGCGGATTGTTCGAAACCTGCCCGGCGCAGAGCACGATGTTGTCGACCTCGAGCGTGCGGGGCGTGCCATCGACCGTGACGTGCAGGCCCGCGTCGTCGAAGCCGACGTACTGCACGCCGCCGAGCGCCTGCACGCCGCGCGCCTTCAGGCTCGCGCGATGAATCCAGCCGGTGGTCTTGCCCAGTCGCGCGCCGGGTTTGCCGGGCGTGCGCTGCAGAAGCCAGATCGCACGCGCCGCCGCCGGACGCTCGGGTGCGCGCAGCCCGCCGCGGGTGTCGGTGTACTGCGTGTCCACGCCCCACTCGCGGCGCCACGCGTCGGTGTCGAGCGACGGCGACACGCCCTCGTGCGCCAGGAACTCCGCCACGTCGAAACCGATGCCGCCCGCGCCGACGATGGCCACGCGGGGTCCTACCGCGACCCGTCCCGCGAGCACATCGTCGTAGCGCAGCACGCGCGGGTCGCTGCTGCCCGGGAACTCCACCTCGCGCGGGAGCACGCCCGTCGCCAGCACGACGTCGTCGAACCCGTGAAGCATGTCGGGCGTGGCGCGCGTCGCCAGCTTCAGCTCGACCCGATCGCGCTCGAGGCGGGTGCGGAAGTAGCGGACGGTTTCGTCGAACTCCTCCTTGCCCGGAATGCGTCGCGCGAGGTTGAATTGGCCGCCGATGTCGTCGGCCGCCTCGAACAGCGTGACGGTGTGGCCGCGCTGCGCGGCGACGGTGGCGCAGGCCAGCCCCGCGACCCCGGCGCCGACCACGGCGATGCGCTTCGGTGACGGCGCGGGCGGGTAGACGAGCTCGGTCTCGTGGCAGGCGCGCGGATTGACGAGGCAGCTCGCGCGCCTGTTCTCGAACACATGGTCGAGGCAGGCCTGGTTGCAGGCGATGCAGGTATTGATCTCGTCGACGCGGCCGGCGCGCGCCTTCGCGACCCACTGCGGATCGGCGAGCAGCGGTCGCGCCATCGAGACCATGTCCGCCGCGCCGCTCGCGAGCACGCGCTCGGCGACGTCGGGCATGTTGATGCGGTTGGTCGCCACCAGCGGCACGCGGACGTGCGGCCTCAGGCGGGCGGTGACGTCGACGAACGCGGCGCGGGGCACCGACGTCGCGATCGTCGGGACGCGCGCCTCGTGCCAGCCGATGCCGGTGTTGATGATCGTCGCGCCCGCGGCTTCGATCGCCTGCGCCTGCTGCACGACCTCGTCCCAGGCGAGGCCGTCGTCGACGAGGTCGAGCATGGAGAGGCGGTAGATCAGGATGAAATCGGGGCCGCAGGCGTCGCGGATCCGCCGCACGATCTCGACCGCGAAGCGCATGCGACGCGTGGCGTCGCCGCCCCATTCGTCGTCGCGGCGATTCGTGCGCGGCGCGGTGAACTCGTTGAGCAGGTAGCCCTCCGAACCCATCACCTCGACACCGTCGTAGCCGGCGTCGCGCGCGAGTCTCGCGGTGCGCACGAACGCACGGATCTGGCGCTCGACGCCGCCCGTGCCCAGCGCCTTCGGCGTGAAAGGATTAATCGGCGCCTTGATCGCGCTCGGCGCGACCTGCAGCGGGTGATAGCCATAGCGGCCCGCGTGCAGGATCTGCAGGCAGATGCGCGCCCCGTGTGCGTGGACGGCGGACGTGACCCGTCGATGGCGCGGCACCTGCCACGGCATCGACAGCGTGCCCGACATCGGTTTGAGCCAGCCGCGTACGTTCGGCGCGAAGCCGCCGGTCACCATCAGGCCGACGCCGCCTTCGGCGCGCTCGGCGAAATACGCGGCGAGCTTCGGGAAGTCGCGCGCGTGGTCCTCGAGGCCCGTGTGCATCGAGCCCATCAGCACGCGATTGCGCAGGGTGCAGAAGCCAAGGTCGAGCGGGGCGAACAGATGCGGGTAACGCGGGTGGGCCGGCTCGGCGGTCATGCGGCGAATACGCGTGCGTACGGTCGGCGCACGATGCCCGCAATCGGTGCTGTCGGCAAGGCGCGGTGCCTCGTAACGGCATGACGGTGTCGAAGTGCGCATCACAGGCGCAACAGGCCGCGGTTCCGACGCAAATCCAAGCGCCGACCACCGCCTCCATTTGAATGGAAAGCGAGCGAGCTACCGCCAGTCGGGAACTTCCCAAATTGTTAGGCGACAGTTAACAGCCCCTTCACGGGGCCGCTTCTAGGCTCCGCGGCGATGGCTCTGTTCATGTAGCCGTCTAGAACGGTCGGAACACGCTGACGCGATTTCCCCCTCCCGATCCCCCAAGGAGCATCAACTAAATGAACAAGAAACTCCTCTGTGCCGCCCTGCTCGGCGGTATCTCGATCCTCCAGGTCGCGCAGGCGCAGGAATTCGATGACCGTTGGTACATCAGCGCCGACGCCGGCTGGAACCTCCAGGACAACGACCGCGGCACGAACAACGCGCCCTTCGGTGCGATCGGCTTCGGCAAGATGATCAACCCGAACTGGTCGTGGGAAATCCAGGCCAACTACCAGAACCCGCACACCGAGCGTAACCAGGACCTGTGGTGGAGCCAGTACGGCGTGTCGTTCGACGTTCGCCGCCACTTCATCGCCGAAGGCCGCAACTGGAATCCGTACGTCGTCGCCGGCCTGGGTTGGCAGCGTTCCGAAGAGGAGCATGACCCGTCGCTGTTCCGCGTGCGCTACCCGTGCGACAGCAACGAGGCCCCGTGCCAGCGTGAGGACAACCATGTCGCCGGCAAGATCGGCGTCGGTCTGCAGGGTGACGTCGGCCGCGTGAAGATCCGTACCGAGCTGGCAGCCCGCCTCGACGCGGACAACGACAGCGTCGGCGCCTTCTACAACGATGAGACGCCGCGCGACGATGGCGAGGACTGGTTCCAGGACGTCCTGGCGTCGGTCGGCGTCGTGATCCCGCTCGGCCCGCCGCCGGTCGCCCCGGTCGGCCCGGCCCCGGTCCCGGCCACCTGCGCCGACAAGGACGACGACGGCGACGGCGTGAACAACTGCGACGACAAGTGCCCGGGTTCGGTGGCGGGTCAGGCCGTTGGTCCGGACGGCTGCCCGGTGCCGCTGACGATCGACCTGAAGGGCGTGAACTTCGACTTCGACAAGTCGACGCTGCGTCCGGACGCGATCGCGATCCTCGACGAGGCGGTGTCGATCCTGCAGCGCTACCCGCAGCTGCGCGTTGAAGTCGCCGGTCAC
>NZ_SMRQ01000036.1 GCF_004359965.1 Cognatilysobacter segetis
TTAAATCTTGTTGCTTGTGACGAGACATCTGCGATGGACAGTCATCCACCACCAGACGCCCGCACAAGTCACCTGCGCACACTGTCAAAGATCTTCGGACTTCGGCCTCAGCGCCTCGTCCCTTCTTCCCGCCCGGACCGACTTCAGTCCGTCCGAGTGAGCCGCCCATTTTAGGGCAGTTTCGATCACTGTCAACACCCTGTGATCGAATTTTTTTCTGCTTCCAACTCGTCCGGCGATTCGCCCGTGGGCGGCGCCGTTCTCAGCTGGGTCGACCATTATGTCGACTTCGGTTCCCCTTGTGAAGCCCTGGTGATCCGGCCGCTTCGAATCGTTCAGGCGTTAGCGACCAGCCGCACGCGTGCGAAGTTGCGCTTGCCCACTGCGACCACCGCCTCGAAGCCCGGCGCGAACACGCGCGCCGCATCCTCGAATACGTCGCCATCGATGCGCACGGCCCGTTCCTTGAGCTTGCGGTTGGCCTCGGAGTTGCTCGGTGTCAGGCCCGCCGCGGTCAGCAGCGCCGCGATGCGCACGCCTTCCGCCGGAACGGCCACTTCGGTCAGGGGCAGTTGCGACGTGTCGCCTTCGCCCCGCACCGCGGCATTCCACCCGGCGACCGCCTGGTCCGCAGCGGCGGCGCCGTGGAAGCGTGCCGCCAGTTCACGGGCGAGGCGCATCTTGAGGTCGCGCGGATTGAGCGCGCCTGAATCGATCTCGCCCCTCAGCTGCTGTGCTTCTGCGATCGAAATGTCGAAGCTCAGCAGTTCGATCCATCGCCACATGAGCGCGTCGTCGATCTTCATCGCCTTGGTGACGATGTCGATGGCCGGCTCGTTGATGCCGATGTAGTTGCCGAGCGACTTGCTCATCTTGTTGACGCCGTCGAGCCCTTCCAGCAGGGGCATCGTCAGCACGACCTGCGGCTTCTGGCCGTAGTGCTCCTGCAGGCCGCGGCCCATCAGCAGGTTGAACTTCTGGTCGGTGCCGCCGAGCTCGACATCGGCGTCCAACGCGACCGAGTCGTAGCCCTGCACGAGCGGGTACAGGAACTCGTGGATCGCGATCGACTGGTGCGCGGCGTAGCGCTTGGCGAAATCGTCGCGCTCGAGCATGCGTGCGACCGTGTGCTGCGCGGCGAGGCGGATCATGTCGGCCGCCGACATCCTGCCGAACCACTCGCTGTTGAAGCGCACCTCGGTGCGCTCGCGGTCGAGCACCTTGAACACCTGCTCGGCGTAGGTCTCGGCGTTGGCCAGCACGTCCTCGCGCGTCAGCGGCTTGCGGGTGGCGTTCTTGCCAGTCGGGTCGCCGATCATTCCGGTGAAGTCGCCGATCAGGAAGATCACCTGATGGCCGAGATCCTGGAACTGCCGCATCTTGTTGAGCAGCACGGTGTGGCCCAGGTGCAGGTCGGGCGCGGTCGGATCGAAACCGGCCTTGACGCGCAGCGGGCGCCCGGACTGCAGCCGCTGGGTGAGTTCTTCGGGCTTGAGGATCTCGTCGGCGCCGCGGGCGATGAGGTCGAGGGTGTCCTGTATCGACATGTCGTGTCTCACGGTAGGTCGCGATATGCGACCCCGGTTCCGTGAAGAACCGGTCAAAAGTTAATTGAACGTAAAACGGGCCTTGACGAAAAAAACCATTTACATCAATGGTTTGACGCACGCAGCTCGCGTGTCTATTTTACGGTCGTGACGGGGCCTACACGGCCTCTCGGGGACCAGCAGCATGACAGACACCGTTACGGCGCGCCGCGCGCGCCTGGATGCCCTTCGTGAAAAGACCCTGCACCGGCAGGTGGTCGCGCACGAAGGCACCGGCTTCAACGGACGCTGGTCGCGTCGGCAGTGGGCGCACGCGAGCCTGTTCGCGACCGCCGCGATGCTCGCCGCCGCGATCGTTCCCGGCTTCGACCGCCCGGTCGCCACGCGCGGCCACATGCCCGCCGCACCCCGCCAGTCGATGGCGCTCGCACTGCCGCCGCTGAAGCTCGCGCAGGCGCAGGGCGACAGCTGGCAGACGGTACAGGTCAAGCGCGGGCAGACGCTCGCATCGATCATGAAGGACCTGGACATCCCGCAGGCCACGCGCACGAAGCTGCTCGCGCAGCCGTCGGTGAAGAACCAGCTGCTGCGCGCGATGAAGCCCGGCATGCAGCTGGCGTTCGACCTGCCGGTCGGCGGCGACCTGCGCGCCTTCCGCTTCGACCGCGACGACAGCCATCGCGTCGAGCTGACCTTCGCCAACGGCGAGGTGCGCGAGCAGGTGCTGGTGAGCCCCACCGACACGCGCACGGTCGTGATCAGCGGCAAGGTCGGCAAGTCACTCTACGCGTCGGCGCGCAAGCTCGGCCTCACGAGCGCGCACGTCAACACGCTGACCGACGACATGTTCAAGTACGACATCGACTTCAACGACGATGTCGGTGCCGACGACCGCTTCAGCGTGGTCGTCGAGCAGACCTGGCGCGACGGCCAGCTGGTGGCGACCGGCCCGGTGCTCGCGGCCACGTTCACCACCGGCGACACGCTGCACTCGGCGTTCCGCTTCGAGCGCAACGGCAAGCCCGAGTTCTTCACCGCCGACGGCCGCTCGCTCAAGCGTCCCTTCATCCGCATGCCGATCCCGTACGCGCGCCTGACCTCGGGCTTCGGCGCGCGCAAGCACCCGGTGCTGGGCCGCATGCGCATGCACAAGGGCGTCGACTACGCCGCCGGCACCGGCACGCCGATCATGGCGGCGGGCGACGCGCGCGTCGCGTTCGTGGGCTGGAAGGGCGGCTACGGCCGCGTGGTCGAGCTCGACCACGGCCGCGGCTATTCCACGCTGTACGGCCACATGTCGGCCTTCGGCAAGGAGCGCGTCGGCCAGCGCATCGCGCAGGGCACCGTGATCGGCTACGTCGGCACGTCCGGCATGTCGACCGGCCCGCACCTGCACTACGAATTCAAGGTGAACGGCGCGCAGCGCAATCCGCTGTCGATCACGCTGCCGCCGCCGGAACCGCTGAGCGGTGCCGCGTTCGTCGCGTTCCGCGCGCAGACGCGTACGGCGCTGGCGCGCATCCGCGAGGTCGAGAACATCATCTACGCCGGCGACGAGGCGGATACGCGCGTCGCCAAGGCACCCGCGAAGAACGAGAAGCCGGGCCGCCGGTCCTGACATGACGACATCGCTGCCGGCCGACGGACTGTTCGTCGGCCTGATCTCGGGAACGAGCGCCGACGGCATTGACGCGGCGCTCGTTCGCTTTGGGGCCGACGCATCCGACACGGGCTGCCGGCTCGAGCACGGGCTGGTACTGCCGTGGGAGCCGGCGCTGCGCGCGCGACTCGTCGCGCTCGGCCAGGGCGGCGACGCGCGCGGGCTGGACGAGCTCGGCACGCTCGACGTGCAGGTCGCCGAGGCATTCGCGGCGGCGACGCGTGCGCTGCTCGACGCCGCGGGCGCGGACGCGCGCGACGTGGTGGCGATCGGCTCGCACGGCCAGACCGTCCGCCACCGCCCCGCGGGCGCGGCATACGACGGCGTGCATCCCTTCACCTGGCAGATCGGCGACGGCAACGTCATCGCCGAGCGCTGCGGCATCGCGACGGTCGCCGACTTCCGGCGCCGCGACATCGCCGCCGGCGGACAGGGCGCGCCGCTGGTGCCGGCGTTCCACGCGGCGATGCTGCATTCGGACGCCGAGGACCGCGCCGTGCTCAACCTGGGCGGCATCGCCAACTTCACGCTGCTGCCGCGCGTGGGCGACGTGCGCGGCTTCGATACCGGGCCGGCGAATGCCCTGCTCGATGCCTGGTGCCTGCGCCATCGCGGCGAGCCCTTCGATCGCGACGGCGCGTTCGCGCTGTCCGGCCGCGTCGACGAGACGCTACTGGCGCGGCTGCGCGACGATCCGTGGTTCGCGCTGCCGCCGCCGAAGAGCAGCGGTCGCGAGCAGTTCCATCTGGACTGGGTGGAAGCGCGTCTCGAAGGCGCCGCACCCCCGCAGGACGTGCAGGCCACGCTGCTCGAGCTCAGTGCCGCCACGGTGGCCGACGCGCTGCTTGCGCATCAGCCGCAGACGAAGCGCGTGCTCGCCTGCGGCGGCGGCGTGCGCAATGCGCGGCTGATCGAGCGCATCGCCGCGCGACTGCCGGGCTGCATCGTCGAGGCCACCGACGTGCACGGCCTCGACGCGGATTTCGTCGAAGCCATGGCGTTCGCGTGGCTCGCGCGGCAGACGCTGGCGGGCCTGCCGGGCAACGTGCCCGCGGTGACCGGCGCCCGCGGGCCGCGCGTGCTCGGCGTCGTCTATCCGGCCTGAGCGCGCCGGGTGGCGCCTTCGTCCGCCGAGGCGAAGCGCGGCCACAGGTAGATGAAGAGCAGCGTGGCCGGCAGCACGGCGATGGTCGCGATCACGAAGTACTGCGAGTAGCTGGTCGCCTCGACGATCGCCCCGGCGAACACGCCGAGCACCTTGCCCGGCAGGTTCACCATCGAACTCAGCAGCGCGTACTGCGTGGCCGTGTGCTGGCGGTTCACCAGCGACGACAGGAACGCCACCGCCGCGGTGCCGAGGAAGCCGAGCGAGAAGTTCTCCGCCGAGATCACGAACGTCAGCGCGGCGAGGTCGCCGTGGTGGTGCGTCAGCCAGACGTAGAGCAGGTTGCAGCTGGCGCACACGACGATCGACGTGATCAGCGGCCAGCGCACGCCCCAGCGCGCGATGGCGAGGCCCGCGGCGAACACGCCCGCGATGCCGACCCAGATGCCGTAGAGCTTGGTGACCGCGCCGATCTCGGTCTTGCTGAAGCCCATGTCCAGGTAGAACGGGCTCATGATGCCGCCCACCAGCGCCTGCTCCGGCACCTTGAACAGCAGGATGAAGAGCAGCGTGAGCAGCGCGGTGGCCACGCCGAAGCGGCGGAAGAAGTCGGCGAACGGATCGATCACGCCGAGCCGCATCGCCTCGCGCCAGCTGGCCGGCGACTCGCGGTAGGTATCGGGCTCGCGGGACATCAGGTTCGCGGCCACGGGCAGCAGCATCAGCACCGCCATGCCGAGGTACACCGTGCTCCACGGCACGTGGTCGGCGAGGATCAGCGCCACCATGCCCGTGACGATCAGCGCGATGCGGTAGCCGAGCGAGTACGTGGCGACCAGCGCGCCCTGCGCGGCCGGCGGCGCGATCTCGATGCGGTAGGCGTCGACCGCGATGTCCTGCGTGGCGCCCGCGAAGGCGACGAAGACGGTGGCGATCACGAAGGCCGTCAGCTGCGTCGGCGTGAACAGCGCCATGACCAGAAGGCCCGCGACGACCGCGAGCTGCGAGGCCAGCAGCCAGCCCCGGCGCAGGCCGAGGCGGCGGAAGCCGGGCAGTTGCGTCTGGTCGAGCAGCGGCGCCCACAGGAACTTCAGCGCGTAGGTCATGCCGGCGCTGGCGATGATCGTGATCTCCTTGAGCACGATCCCGTTCTCCTTCAGCCAGTACGCCAGCGTGCCCGCGACGAGCAGGAACGGCAGGCCGGAGCTGAAACCGAAGAAGAACATCGTCCACGCGGCGGGCTGGGTGAACGCCTGCCAGACCGACATCGTCTTCGCGGGCGGCGGCGGGATGTCGGCCGTCGCGGGGTCCTTCGGCAAGCGCACGTTGTCAGAGGTCATAGTCGACGATGTAGGGGCCGTGGTCGGAGAAGCGGGGTTCGCGATGCGACTCGCAGTGCCGGATGGCATCGCGCAGGTTCGGCGTCACGAGCTGGTAATCGATGCGCCAGCCTACGTTCTTCGCGCGCGCCTGTCCCCGAGTGCTCCACCAGGTGTACTCGGCGCATTCATCGGGCTTGGCGACGCGGAAGCTGTCGTGCCAGCCCTCGCCGTCGGCGCAGGGCGAGCCGTCGCCGTGGGTATCGGCGATCAGCGCATTGAGCCAGGCGCGCTCGTGCGGCAGGCAACCGGTCTGCTTCTGGTTGCCGGTCCAGTTGGTGATGTCGCGGCGCGACCGCACGATGTTCCAGTCGCCACAGACGATGTACTGGCGGCCGCTGGCCAGCCACTCGCGCATGATCGGCGCGAACCAGTTCATGACGTCGATCTTGAAGCCCTGGCGGACGTCGCCCGTGGTGCCCGACGGCACGTAGACGGAGACGACGCTCAGATCGCCGAAGCGCGCCTCGATGTAGCGGCCTTCCTCGTCGAAATCGCTGCGGCCGAGGCCCGTGCGAACCTCGTCGGGCTCGCGCCGCGAGTAGATCGCGACGCCGCTGTAGCCCTTCTTCGTCGACGCGTCGCGGAAATGCGCGTGGTACCCGGCGGGCAGGAGTCCGGGGACGCGGAGCTGGTCCTCCTGCGCCTTGGTCTCCTGCACGCAGAGGATGTCGGCGTCGCGCTCGTGGAACCAGTCGATGAAGCCCTTTTTGGCGGCGGAACGCCAGCCGTTGGCGTTGAAGCTGATGACGCGCATTCGTGATCCGGAAGAAGGCGGTGCGCCGCGGGCCGGCGGCGACGGGCTGCCAAGCGTAGCCGCTGGCTGCTTTACGATGCCGGTCCCCCGTCGCAGGCCTTTCGACGCCATGACCGACCACCGCGCCCGCTTCCTCCAGCTCGCCCTGCGCGTCGATGCGCTGCGCTTCGGCGAGTTCACGCTGAAATCCGGGCGCACCAGCCCGTACTTCTTCAACGCCGGGCGCTTCGATTCGGGCGCGTCGCTGGCCGAGCTGGCCACCTGCTACGCCGACGCGGTCGAGGCCGCGGGCGTGCCGTTCGACGTGCTGTTCGGCCCGGCCTACAAGGGCATTCCGCTGGCCACCGCGCTCGCCTGCGAATTCGCGCGGCGCGGGCGCGACTACCCGGTCGCCTTCAACCGCAAGGAGGCCAAGGCGCACGGCGAGGGCGGCATGCTGATCGGCGCCGCGCTGGAGGGCCGCCGCGTGCTGATCGTCGACGACGTGATCACCGCCGGCACCGCGATCCGCGAGGCCCTCGGGCTGATCCGCGAGGCCGGCGGCGTGCCGGCGGGCATCGTGATCGCGCTGGATCGCCAGGAGGCGGTGGACCCCGCGGTGTCCCGACGCTCCGCGGCACAAACCGTCGCGGACGAGCAGGGCCTGCCCGTGGTCGCGGTCGCCCGCCTCGCCGACCTGCTCGACTTCACCGTCGGCGACGCGCTGAAAGCCCAGCGCGAGCGGCTGCTGGCCTACCGCGCCGCCTACGGTTGCGACTGAACGCGCGTGGCGCGAAAGTTGCTTTCGATACCGTCGACACGATCGCCCAACGGCCCCCCATGACCCGCACCGCGCTCTCCGCCCTCGTCCTGCTCGGCCTCGCCACGGCGCTGCATGCGGCCGACACGCCGCCGAAGAAGCTGTACTGCTGGAACGAGGGCGGCCGCAAGGTCTGCGGCGACGCGCTGCCGTCCAGCGCGGTGGATGCCGCGCGCACCGAGATCAATTCGAAGAGCGGCATGGCGACCTCCGCGCTCGGTCGCGCGCTGACGCCGGAGGAACGCGCCGCCGCGGACGCGCGGGCCCGTGCCGAGGCCGATGCCGCCACGGCCTCCGCCGCCGAGCAGCGTCGCCTGATGGCGATGGTCGAGACGTTCCCGACCGAGGGCGACCTGCGCCGCGCGTTCGAGGCGCGCGTCTCGCTCAACCGCGACGCGATGCAGACCGCCCGCATGGGCATCGACGGCCTGCGCCAGAGCCTGGTGCTGCTGCTGCGGCGCGCGGGTGACGCCGAACTGCTCAGCAAGCCGGTGCCCAAGCCGCTGGCCAGCGACATCCGCAACCAGCACGGCCAGCTGCTCGCGCAGCAGGCGGCGCTCGCGACGCTGCAGCGCGAGGCCGCGACGATCCAGTCGCAGCTGCAGGAAGCGGTGACGCGCTATCGCGAACTCAAGCCGCAGCCGGCCGGCGCCGCAACCGCACCGGCACCGACCCCGGCCGGCTGAGCCGCGCTCAGGGCAGCAGCACGATCCCGAACGGCTTCACCAGCCACGCGGTCAGCGCGAAGCAGGCGACCGTGATCACGGCCGATGCCAGCAGCGTGGGCCAGAAGCCCAGCCGCGCCAGCAGCCACGGGAATGCGAGGAACATCGGCAGCGTCGGCAGCACGTACCAGAAGGTGTAGTACGCGTGGTTGGCGAGCTTCGCCTGCGGCTGCTTCTCGAGATGCAGCCACACCAGCGCGAGCACGGTGACCAGCGGCAGCGCGGCGATCAGGCCGCCGAGCCGGTCGCTGCGCTTGGCCGCCTCGCTCACCGCGACGACGATGGCCGCGGTGACGAGGTACTTCGTGACGAGCCAGCCCACCTAGAACGGCAGCGCGAGATCGGGCTGGATCGCGGCGATCTGCGCGCGGAACGCGTTCTGGATCCGCGCCAGCGCCTCGGCCGAATCGGCGTCGAAACGCATCACCAGCACCGGCGTCGTGTTCGACGCACGCACCAGGCCCCAGCCATCCGGGTAATCGACGCGCAGGCCGTCGATCGTCGACAGTCGCGCGCCCTCGAACGTGGCCTCGTTCTGGAAGCGCTCGACGAAGGCATGCGGATTGCCGTTCGGCGCGTCGACCTTGATCTCCGGCGTCGACACGCCATTGGGCAGGGCGTTGAGCGTCTCGGTCGGCGTGCGCGGGCTGGCGGCGAGGATCTCCAGCAGGCGCGCGGCGGCGTAGATGCCGTCGTCGAAGCCGTACCAGCGCTCCTTGAAGAAGAAGTGGCCGCTCATCTCGCCGGCCAGCTCCGCGTCGGTCTCGCGCATCTTCGCCTTGATCAGCGAGTGGCCCGTCTTCCACATCAGCGGGCTGCCGCCGTGGCGCAGGATGTGGCCCGGCAGGCGCCCGGTGCACTTCACGTCGAACAGGATCACCGCGCCCGGGTTGCGTTCGAGCACGTCGGCCGCGAACAGCATCAGCAGGCGGTCCGGGAAGATGTTCTGGCCGTCGCGCGTGACCACGCCCAGGCGGTCGCCGTCGCCATCGAAGGCGATGCCGAAGTCGGCGTCCATGCGATCGACCATCTGGATCAGGTCGGTGAGGTTGTGCGGCTCGCTCGGGTCCGGATGGTGGTTCGGGAACGTGCCGTCGATGTCGCAGAACAGCGGGATCACGTCGGCGCCGATCGCCTCCAGCACGCGCGGGCCGATCTCGCCGGCCACGCCGTTGCCGGCGTCGACCACCACCTTGAGCGGGCGGTCGATCTGGATGTCCGCCGCGATGCGCTGGACGTAGTCCTCGCTGATGTCGTGCTGCTCGACGTTGCCGGGCGTCGGCGCGGTGTGCAGGCGATCGTCGGCGATGCGCGAGTAGAGATCGACGATCGCGTCGCCCGACAGCGTCTCGCCGCCGACCACGACCTTGAAGCCGTTGTAGTCGGGCGGATTGTGCGAGCCGGTGACCGACACGCACGAGCCCGCCCGCAGGTGGTACGCACCGAAGTACGTGACCGGCGTGGGCGCCATGCCGATGTCGAGCACGTTGCGGCCGGCACGGCGCAGGCCGGTCACCAGGCCTTCGACCAGCGCCGGGCCGGACAGGCGCCCGTCGCGGCCGACCACGATGTCGCGCAGGCCCTGCTCCTGCATCACGGTGCCGATGGCCTGGCCGATCAGCTCGGCGATGCCGGCGTCCAGGCTCTGGCCGACGACGCCGCGGATGTCGTAGGCGCGGAAGATGCCGCGATCCAGCGCCAGCGAGCGCTTCACCGACTCCGCGGAGTCCGCGGCCGGCACCGGCGGCGGCGCCGTCGGGCGGATCACGTCGGCGAGCGTCGGCGCGTCCTCGTGCGACTCGCTCGACGCCCCGCCCGCGCGGCGGGCCAGCAGGCGCGGCAGCGCGGCGATCGCGGCGGCGAGGAGCAGGAAGATCAGCGCGGCGATCGCGCAGCCGATCGAGCGCAGGCCCAGCGGGCCACCGGCGACGTCCGGCACCGCGGCGGCGACGCGCAGCTCGCTGCCCTCGATCGCCTTCTTCAGCGATTCCGCGCTGCCGGCGAGCTCCGTGTCGCCTTTCTCGACCAGCGTGGCATTGCCCTGCCGCAGCGCGAGGTAGGTGTCGTCGCCGACCGCGGCGGCCTGCATGGCGCCCGCGATCTTGTCGAGCGGCAACCGCACGAAGGCCACCGCCGGCGCATTGCCCGCGGTGACCGGCGCGGCGAGCGCGATCCAGGGCTTGCCGCCCTCGCGGATCGCCCAAGCGACCGGCTTGCCGCCGGCGATCGCCGCTTCGAGCGCGGCCACGTGGCCGTAGGCGACCTTCGCCGCGCCCGGCGCCTGCAGCGCGTCGTAGGCCCCGCCGAGCTCGGCCGGCCGGACTTCGCCGCCGCTCGCGCCGGGCCAGCCGGCGGTGAGCTGCTCGCCGGCGCGGTCGAGCAGGCCACGCGCCAGCGCGTCGCGCACGCCGGGGCTGGCGAGCTGGTCGGCGAAGCGCTTCTGCGCGACGCCGAGCGAAGACGTCACGGCCTGCGCCACCGCGTCGCGCGACGCCTCGACGGCCTCGCGTCGCGCCTCGTCGCGCCACTGCGCCCAGGCGTTGAAGCCGAACCAGCCGGCGAGCAGCAGCGCGAGGGCCGTACCCAGCGTGATCAGCGGCTTCAGGCGGTCGAGAGGGGCATGGGGCATCGCGGTCACTCCTGGTCAGTCAGCGCACGCCGGTGTGGCCGAAGCCACCCGCGCCGCGCGCACTCGATTCGAATTCGTCCACTACGGCAAATCGCGCCCGCACGATCGGCAAGACGACGAGCTGGGCGATGCGGTCGCCCGGTTCGATCGTAAAAGCCGCGTCGCCGCGGTTCCAGACACTCACCATCAACGGACCCTGGTAGTCCGCGTCGATCAGGCCCGTGCCGTTGCCGAGCACGATGCCGTGTTTATGCCCGAGTCCGGATCGCGGCAGGATCACGGCGCACAGCGCCGGGTCGGCGATGTGGATCGACAGGCCCGTCGGCACGAGGTGCGTTTCGCGCGGCGCGATCGACAGCCTTGCTTCGAGCGCGGCGCGCAGGTCGACCCCCGCGCTCGCGGGCGTGGCGTATTCGGGCAGCGCCCAGTCCGCGCCGTAGCGCGCGTCGAGCAGGCGGACTTCGATGGTGCGTTCGGTCATGGCAGTCGGGCCGCGATCAGGTCGACGAGTTGCGTGGCGACGTCGGCCTTCGACGCCGGGCCGAGCGTCGTGGCCCCATCGGCATCGAACACGACGAGCGTGTTGTCGTCGCTCTCGAAACCGCTGCCGTCCACGCCGACGCGGTTGGCGGCGATGAGGTCGAGCTTCTTGGCCGCGAGCTTGGCGCGCGCGTAGGCCTCGACGTCGCGCGTTTCCGCGGCGAAGCCGACGACCAGGCGCGGGCGGCGCGGATGGGCGGCGACGTCGGCGAGGATGTCGCGCGTGCGCACGAGCTCCAGCGTCAGGCCGCCCTGTCCGGGCTGCTTCTTGAGCTTGTCCGGCGCGATCGTCGCCGGCGTGTAGTCGGCCACCGCGGCGGCGCCGATGTAGACGTCGCAGGGCAGCGTGGCCATCACTGCGTCGTGCATCTGCGCGGCGCTGCGCACGTCGATGCGCGCCACGCCCGCGGGCGTCGGCAGCGCGACCGGTCCCGCCACCAGCGTCACCTGCGCCCCCAATCCGGTGGCCGCGGCGGCGATCGCGAAGCCCATCTTTCCGCTGCTGCGGTTGCCGAGGAAGCGGACCGGATCGATGTCCTCGAACGTGGGCCCCGCACTGACGACGACGCGACGCCCCGCTAGCGCGCTCATGCGCCGCCGCCGAGGGCGCGCACGATCTCCATCGGCTCGGCCATGCGGCCTTCGCCGGTCTCGCCGCAGGCCTGCTCGCCGGCGCCGGGGCCGATCACCAGCACGCCGCGCGCGCGCAGCGTCGATACGTTCGCCTGCGTGGCGGCATTCGCCCACATGACGCGGTTCATCGCCGGCGCGACCGCGATCGGCGCCTCGGTCGCCAGGCACAAGGTGCTGACGAGGTCGTCGGCGAAGCCGTGCGCGAGCTTCGCGATCGTGTTCGCGGTGGCGGGCGCGACGACGACGGCGCTCGCCCAGCGCGCCAGCTCGATATGGCCCATGGCGGCCTCGGCCTGCGCGTCCCAGAGCGACGTGCGCACCGGCTCGCCGCTCAAGGCCTGGAAGGTGGTCGCGCCGACGAAGTGCTGCGCGTTGTCGCTCATCGCCACGCGCACGGCCGCGCCCGCGTCGCGCAGGCGGCGCACCAGCTCGGCGGCCTTGTACGCGGCGATGCCGCCGGTCACGCAGAGCAGGATTCGATGGCCGGACAGCGGGCTCACGGGGCGGAAAAGTCCTACGCGGAGGGCGGTCGACAGCTTACCCGAACGGCCTGCACCGCCCGCTCCGCCCCGCCGCGCAGGCCGCGTCCAATGGCGGTCGACGGATCGACGTCGTCCACGGAAGGACACCATGCACATCCGCGACTGGCCCGCCGGCGAGCGCCCCCGCGAGAAGCTGCTCGCCCGCGGCGCCGGCGCGCTGTCGGACGCCGAACTGCTCGCGCTGGTCCTCGGCTCCGGCCTGCGCGGGCAGGACGCGGTGGCGACGGCCCGCGCGCTGCTGGGCACGCACGGCCCGCTGCGGCGCCTGGTGGAGCGCCCGCCCGCCGAGCTCGCGACGCTGCCCGGCCTCGGGCCGGCCCGCGCCTGCAAGCTCGCCGCCGCGCTGGAGCTCGGGCAGCGCGTGCTCGCCGCCGACCTCGAGCGGGGCGACGCGCTGAAGGACCCGCCGACCGCTGGCCGCCTGTTCGCGCAGCGCCTGCGCACCGCCGACCACGAGATCTTCGCCGTGATGTTCCTCGACACGCGCCACCGCATGCTCGCCTTCGAGGAGATGTTCCACGGCACGCTCGACGGCGCCGAGGTGCACCCGCGCGACGTCGCCCGGCGTGCGCTCGCGCACAACGCCGCCGCGGTGCTGGTCGGCCATAACCATCCGAGCGGGAACCCGGAGCCGAGCGCGGCCGACCGGGCGGTGACGGCGCGGCTGAAGCAGGCGCTGGCGCTCGTCGACGTGCGCCTGCTCGACCATTTCGTGGTCGGCGACGGCCCGCCGGTGTCGATGGCGGCGCGCGGCTGGGTGTGACGCGTGGCGGTCGGCACGACCGGCCGCGATGACAGGTTTCGCTGTGTGCCGCGATGCTCCTCGCGGTCGGGCCATGGAAGGCCCCTGTGGTGGAGGTTCAGCCACGGATGGCCGGAGACCCGGTTCAGGGCCGAGTGCCCGCCCGCCGCCTCCGCGTCCATCCGTGGCTGACACCTTCTTGGCAGCCGGCCCGGAACCCCGGAGGCGGCGCCCCGTACAATGCCGCCCCCGTCCCGACGTCCCGGACCGCCCGTGAAATCCACCCTCCGCGCCCTCGTCGAGCAGGCCGTCGACGCCCTGCGCAGCGCGGGCACGCTGCCCGCCGACGCCGCCACGCCCGAGTTCGTGATCGAGCGCCCGAAGAACCGCGCGCAGGGCGATTTCTCGACCAATGCCGCGATGCTGCTCGCCAAGCCGGCGAAGTCGAACCCGCGCGCGATCGCGCAGGTACTGGTGGACGCGCTGCCCGCCAACGATGCGATCGCCTCGGTCGAGATCGCGGGCCCGGGCTTCATCAATTTCCGCGTCGCCGAAGGTGCCTGGCGCGCGAACCTGCGTGACGTCGCGACGCTGGGCGAGCGTTACGGCCGCAACGAATCCGGGCGCGGCCACCGCGCCGGCGTCGAGTACGTGTCGGCGAACCCGACCGGCCCGCTGCACGTGGGCCACGGCCGCGCGGCGGTGATCGGCGACTGCATCGCGCGCGTGCTCGAGGCCAACGGCTGGGACGTGGCGCGCGAGTTCTACTACAACGACGCCGGCGCGCAGATCAACAACCTCGCGATCTCGGTGCAGGCGCGCGCGCAGGGCCGTGGCCCGGACGATGCGGGCTGGCCGGAGGACGGCTACCGCGGCGACTACATCAAGGACGTCGCGGCGGCCTACCTGCGCGGCGACAGCGTGGAGGTCGAAGGCCACACCGTCGTCGGCGCGAAGGATCCGGATGACCTCGACGCGATCCGCGCGTTCGCGGTCGCCTACCTGCGCCGCGAGCAGAACAGCGACCTCGCCGCCTACGGCGTGTCGTTCGACGTGTACTTCCTCGAAAGCTCGCTCTATACCGACGGCAAGGTCGAGGAGACGGTGCGTGAGCTGATCGCACACGGCCACACCTACGAGGAAGGCGGCGCGCTGTGGCTGCGCAGCACCGACTTCGGCGACGACAAGGACCGCGTGATGCGCAAGTCCGACGGCACCTACACCTACTTCGTGCCGGACGTCGCCTACCACCTGTCGAAGTGGCAGCGCGGCTACGAGCGCGCGATCACCGAGCTGGGCGCCGACCACCACGGCTCGCTCGCGCGCGTCAAAGCCGGCTTGCAGGCGCTCGACGCCGGCATCCCGCAGAACTGGCCGGAATACGTGCTGCACCAGATGGTCACCGTCATGCGCGGCGGTGAGGAAGTGAAGCTGTCCAAGCGCGCGGGCAGTTATCTCACCCTGCGCGATCTCATCGACGAAGTCGGCAGCGATGCCGTGCGCTGGTTCCTGATCGCGCGCAAGCCGGATTCGCAGCTCACCTTCGACATCGACCTCGCGCGCAGCCAGTCGATGGACAACCCGGTCTACTACGTGCAGGTCAGCCATGCGCGCATGTGCGGGCTGATGCGCCAGCTCAAGGAGCGCGGCCTGTCGTTCGACCTGGACAACGGCCTCGCGCAGCCGCTCGACCTCGACGATGCAACCACGCACGAGCTGGTCGCCGCGCTGTCGCGCTATGCCGAGGTCGTCGAGACCGCCGGCCGCGACCTCGAGCCGCACCAGATCGCGGCCTACCTGCTGGAACTCGCGCAGGCGTTCCAGTCGTATTACAACGAGCACCAGTTCCTGGTCGACGACGCGAACGTGCGCGATGCGCGCCTCGCGCTCGCTTCAGCCACGCGTCAGGTCATTTCCAATGGACTGGGCCTGCTGGGCGTCTCCGCCCCCGAGGTGATGTAAGTGGCAGCAAAGCGCGGCAAGACCCAGGCCCGCCGATCCGGCGGTGGCGGCAACGGCGGGGCGATGCCCGGCTGGGCATGGCTCGCGATCGGCGCGGCGATCGCGTTCGGCGCGGTGTTCGCCTACCAGCGCTCGCACGAAACGGGCCGCGACGGCTTCTTCCGTCCGACGCCGAATCCCGATGCGCAGCCCAGGCCGGCGAGCGACGACGCGGTGGTTGAGGACGAGGCCGTCGAGGATGCGACCGCGAAGCCCAAGCCCGCGACGGACGCCGACAAGAAGAAGCAGGACTTCGACTTCTACACGCTGCTGCCGGGCAAGGAAGTGCCGATGACCGATGCCGAGGTGGCGGCAAGCGAGAAGGCCGAGCAGGCGCAGGACAAGGTGCAGCCCGACACCGCCACGCCGCCGGCGCCCGCATCGACTGCCGCGACGACGCCGGCCCCGATGCCGAGCCCCACGACCGACGTCAGGCCGCTGCCGGCGCCGGTGGACGAATCCGCGCCGAAGACCGCGGCAACGGAGGCGCGCCCGGCACCTGCCGCGCCCGCGCCGTCGAAGGACGCGGGTCCCGCGGCCGAGACGCGCTACCTGCTGCAGGCCGGCGCATTCCAGGCATCGGGCCAGGCCGAAGAGCTCAAGGCGAAGATCGCCCTGCTCGGGCTGGGCGCGCGCGTGGAGTCGGCGCGGATCGGCGGCAAGACCGTCTACCGCGTTCGCATGGGGCCGTACGGCACCGCGGGCGAACTCGCCGATGCCAAACGCAAGTTGGCCGCCGGCGGACTGGCCGCGATGGCGGTCAAGACGCAGTAAGCGGTCGCGCCGCCGTTCCGATCGGCGGCGCCGCGGCCGGCATCGGCGCATCGCCGTGCGTGCGGTCGAGCGCCTAGACTCGATGCATGGCTTTCATTCCGACCGATCCCGTCCAGCGCCGGCTGCTCGCCGGCACCGTCGCCCTGCTGTTGCTGCTCGTGCTCACCGCGCTCACCTTCGTGGCGCGGCATGCGCTCGACGGATGGATGACGCCACTGGGCCTGGTCGCCCCGCTCGACCTGCTCGCGGTCGCGGTGTCGATGGGCGCGGGCGGCGTCATCGCACGTCACGGTTTCCGCGGCTGGGCCGTGGCGCTGGTGGTGATCGCGGGCCTGGCAGGCGCGATGGCCGCCTACGGCACCGCGCCGCCGGCGATGGCGCATGCCGGGCGCTGGATGCTGCGCAACACGGCGCTGCAGTTGCTGCTGTCGGCCGCGGTCGCGTGGGCGGCGGCCCATGCCGGCCAGCGTTGGGCGCTGCGGCGCCCGCCCGCGGCCTGAGCGGTCAGCGCGTGCGCTTGAGCGTGATCAGCGCCGAGGTGTCGGCCTCGCCGAGCCCGCGCTCGGTGACGAGCTCAGCGTAGTCGGCAAGCGCCTGGTCGATCACCGTCGTACGGATGCCGGCCTGCTGCGCGATGCCCTGCACGATGCGCAGGTCCTTGAGCATGTGCGCGTTCTTGAAGCCGGGCGCGAACTCGTCGCGCAGCATCGTCGCGCCGCGCTTGTCGAGGAACCAGTTGCCGGCCGCGCCCGCCATCAGCGTGGGCAGCAGGCGGCCGGCGTCGAGGCCGAGCTTCTCGCCGAGCGCGAGGCCTTCGCATACGGCCTCGTTGATGCCGGCGACCAGCACCTGGTTCACCGCCTTGGTCGCCTGGCCGGCGCCGGTGGCGCCCATGTGCGCGATGCGCGCGGCGTAGCTCTCCAGCACCGGACGCGCCTTCTCCAGCACCGCCTCGTCGCCGCCGACCATCACCGACAGCTTGCCGTTGCGCGCGCCTTCGACGCCGCCGGACACCGGCGCGTCGAGGAAGCCGATGCCGTGCGCGGCGCACATGGCGGCCGCACGTCGCGCGGTCTCCACCGCGACCGTCGAATGGTCGATGACCACGGTGCCCGGACGCAGCACGTCGGCGAGGCCGGCGACGTTCTCGAGCACGTCCGCATCGAGCGGCACGCACAGCGCGACGACGTCGCAGTCGGCGAAGTTCTGCGCCGAGCGCGCGGCGCGCACGCCGAGCTCGGCCGCCAGCGCATCCGCCTTGTCCTGCGTGCGCGTGCCGACGACGTTGAGCAGCCCGCGCGCATGCACGTGGCGCGCCATCGGCGCGCCCATGGCGCCGAGGCCGATGAATCCGGTTTTCATGCTGAAATGTCCCCGCGCGCCGTCAGTCGAACGGCGCGTCGTCCAGGTAGGTGTAGCCCGTGAGCCCGGCGTCGAGCGCCTCGTTCAGGCGCTGCGCCTCGTCGGCGGGCAGTCCCGCGGCGGCGACCTTGTCGCGATACGCCTGCCGCAGCTCGGCGATATCGTACCCGACGTAGTCCAGCATCACGTCGATCGTGTCGCCGCGGCGCTGCTGCACGAACTCGAAGCCCTGTTCATCCACGTTCACGGCCACCGCGTCGGTGTCGCCGAACAGGTTGTGGATGTCGCCGAGGATCTCCTGGTACGCACCGACCAGGAAGAAGCCGATGCGGTAGACCTCGCCCGGGCGCGGCGCGTGGATCGGCATCGACGTCGACAGCGTCTCGCTCTCGACGTAGGTGTCGATGCGGCCGTCGGAGTCGCACGTCAGGTCGGCGATCACGCCGCGCCGCGCGGGCACCTCGTCCAGCCGCTCGATCGGCACGATCGGGACCACCTGCTGGATCGCCCAGACGTCGGGCATCGATTCGAACACGCTGAAGTTGACGAAGTACTTGTCGACCAGGCGGTCGTTGAGCTCGTCGAGCACGGCGCGCTGCGTCTTCTCCATCGGATTCAGGCGTGCGCGCACGCCGTGCAGGATCGCGTAGAACAGATCGTCGATGCGCGCGCGATGCACGAGGTCGAGCGCGCCGGTGGTGTACGCGTCGAGGCCTTCGGAATGGTAGTGCTGCGCGTCGTGGAACAGCTCCACCGCCGGGCGCGTGTCGAGCTCGGCATGCAGGCTGCGCAGGTGGCGGATCACCAGCGGCTCGTCGTCGTGCGCGTCGGGCACGCGGCCTTCGGGCGCGCGCTCGACTTCCGACACGTTGGTCACCAGCATCGCGTGGTGCGCGGTCATCGCGCGGCCGCATTCGGTGACGATGCGCGGCGGCGTCAGGCCGTTCTGCTCGCAGGCGTCCGCCAGCGGCTGCACGATGTTGAGCGCGTACTGCCGCACGCCGTAGTTGATCGAGTAGTAGCTGCGCGACCGCGTGCCTTCGTAGTCGATGCCGAGGCCGCCGCCGACGTCCATCCACTTCACCTGCGCGCCGAGGCGCGAGAGCTCGATGAAGTAGCGCACCGCCTCGCGCATGCCGCCGGCGATGTCGCGCACGTTGGAGATCTGCGAGCCCATGTGGAAGTGCAGCAGGCCCAGGCAGTCGCCCATGCCCGCGTCGCGCAGGCGCTTCCAGAGATCGAGCACCTGGCGCGGCGAGAGGCCGAACTTGGCCTTGTCGCCGCCGCTGTTCTGCCACTTGCCGGCGCCGAGGCTGGCGAGCCGCATGCGCACGCCGAGGCCGGGCTTGACGCCGAGCGCCTTCGATTCCTCGATCACCAGCTGCAGTTCGGACGGCTTCTCGATGACGATGTAGGTGTCGAGCCCGAGCTTGCGGCCGATCAGCGCGAGGCGGATGTACTCGCGGTCCTTGTAGCCGTTGCAGACGATCAGCCCGCCGGGGCGCGACAGCGCCATGACGGCCATCAGCTCGGGCTTGCTGCCGGCCTCCAGGCCGAAACCCTCGCCCATGTTCGAGGCCAGCGTGCCGGCCACCGAGCGGTGCTGGTTCACCTTGATCGGGTAGACCGCCGTGTAGCCGCCGCCGTAGCCGGTCTCGCCGATCGCCCAGGCGAACGCGTCCTGCAGCTTGCGCAGGCGGTCGGACAGGATCTGCGGGAAGCGCACCAGCAGCGGCAGCGCCGCGCCGCCCTCGAGCGCGCGGTCGACGGCCTCGGCCAGCGCGATCGACGGCCCCTGCGGACCCTGCGGATGCACGCTCACGCGGCCGGCGGCGTCGACGTCGTAATAGCCTTCCGACCAGTACGGGATGGAATACGTCTTGCGGGCCAGGTCGAGCGACCAGTCGGACATCGGGGCACCCCCACGAGGAAGGCGCGCATTCTAGGGCTTGCGGCGTGACCGACCGCCGATCCCGGCCACGCGACCGGCCAAGCGGCTGTCCGCCGGCGGTTCAAGCCGGGCGTCGACGGGCCGATACCATTGACGTGCCGACGACCGGCCGGATTCCGCCGACCGCTCGCCGCCCGTCCCGATGCCCCGACACTTCCGTCCCGCGCTGTTCGCAGCCGCGATGCTCGCCATCGCGACGACCGCGCACGCGCAGACGTCGGCTGCCGGCTTCGACCGCCTGTTCCGGCAGATCGACGACGGCGAGGTCGAGGTGGTCAACGAGCGGCAGGTCGGCGCCGCGCTGGATCGCCTACAGGCGCTGCTGCCGCCGGGCGACGCCCGCCGCGCGCGCCTCTACCGTGCCACCGTCTGCTCGCTGCGGTTCCCGCACGATTCCCGGGCCGCGATCGCCTACGCGGGCCGCGGGCTCGACGAGGCGCGCCGCGCCGGTGACCTCGACGCGCAGGCGCGGTTCGAGTTCTGCCGCGGCTATGCCTACGAGACCGGCGACATCGACGCCGCGCTCCGCGCCTACGACCGCGGCCTGCAGCTCGCGCGGCGCGCCGAGGACGCGCGCCTCATCGGCGACGGCTACGTGCTGCGCGGCGCGATCCACTCGCTGCAGGGCGAACAGGCGCTCGCGCTGGGCGACTTCCTGGCCGCGCAGGCGGTGTTCGACCGCGCGCGGCTGGCGCGGCGCGCCGAGACCAACCTGCTGAACATCGGCATGGCCTACCGGCGCATGGGCTTCCACACGCAGGCGCTGGTCTACCTGCGCGAGTCGGAAAACTATGCCCGCGCGGTCGACAGCTATCCCGACCTGTACAGCGCGCTGATGCAGCAGGGCTACGCCTACGAGGAGCAGCATCGAGGTGACGAAGCCGTGCGGCTGTTCGACCGCGCGCTCGCGCTCGCGCTCGCGCGGGGCTCGGACGCGATCGATCGCGGCTACGCGCACCTGGGCCTCGCGCATGCCTGGCTGGCGCGCGGCGACGCGTCACGGGCGCTGGGCCACGTGGTGCAGGCACGGCGTGAGCTGGCCGTCGACCACACCGCCGACCACGAGCCGATGCTCGACCAGGCCGAGGGCCTCGCGCTGCAGATGCAGGGCCGCCATCGCGCGGCGATCGCCGCCTTCGACCGCGCCGAGCCGCTCATGCGCGCGCAGGACGCCAGCCGCTACCTCGTGCTGCTGCACCGTGCCCGCGCCGCGAGCGAGGAGGCCGTCGGCGACGGCGGCGCCGCGCTCGCCGACCTGCAGGCCCACGACGCGCTGGCCCGACGCCTGCAGCGCCAGGCCGACGGCCAGCAGGTCACGGTCTGGCGGATGCGCTTCGACACCGCGCGACGCCAGCTCGAAGGCGAGCGGCTCGACCTCGAGCGCCGCCGCCGCGACCAGGCCCTGCGCGCGCTGGAACGCGAACGCCCGTGGCGCCGGCTGGTGCTGGTGCTCGGCCTGCTGCTGCTCGTCGCGCTCGCCGCGCTGGCGCTGCTGCAGTGGCGGGAAGGCCGCCGGCTGCGCCTGCTGGCCCTGTCCGATGCGCTGACCGGCCTCGCCAACCGCCGGTGGATCCTGCAGCTCGCGCAGCGTGCGGTGCGCGAAGCACGGCGCGAGGGCAGGCCGCTCAGCCTGGTCACGCTCGATCTCGACCACTTCAAGTGCGTCAACGATGCGCACGGCCATGCCGTGGGCGACGCGGTGCTCGCGCGTGCAGGCGCCGCGTTCGCGCGGGTGATGCGCCGGCAGGACCGGCTCGGCCGCAGCGGCGGCGAGGAGTTCCTGGTCGTGCTGCCGGGCACGACGCCGGAGGAGGCCGCGGCGATCGCCGACCGCCTGCGCGAGGCCGCCACCTCGCTGCGCCTCGACGACCTCGCCCCGGGGCTCGCGCTGCGCACCAGCGCCGGCGTGGCCACGCTGCGGCCGGACGACCGCCGCCTGCAGGACCTTCTGCAGCGCGCCGACGCCGCGCTCTACCGTGCCAAGGCGGCCGGCCGCGACCGCGTGATCGTCGCCGACTGAGCGGCCATGCCGCGTCCGCTACACTCGGGCGTTTGCCGCCTCCCGGCCCGAGACACGCAGGACGTCATGAGCGAACCCACCTGGCAGTACGAGAACTTCGAGCACACCGGCTCGGCCATCGGCTATCGCGTCACGCGCAAGCTCGATGAAGTGCAGTCGCCGTTCCAGAAGATCGAGATCTTCGAGACGACCGACTGGGGCAACCTCATGCTCATCGACGGCGCGGTGATGCTCACCACCCGCGACAACTTCCTCTACCACGAGATGATGTCGCACCCGGCGCTGTTCACGCATCCGGATCCCAAGCGCGTCGTGATCATCGGCGGCGGCGACTGCGGCACGCTGCGCGAAGTGCTCAAGCACCGCGGCGTCGAGAAGGCCGTGCAGTGCGACATCGACGAGCAGGTCACCCGCATGGCCGAGAAGTGGTTCCCGGAGCTCTGCGACTCGAACGGCGACAAGCGCGCCGAGCTGCTGTTCGACGACGGCGTTGCGTACATGAAGAACTGCCCCGAAGGCAGCGTCGACATCGTGATCGTGGATTCGACCGATCCGGTCGGCCCGGCCGAGGGCCTGTTCAACAAGGCCTTCTACGAGTCCTGCTTCCGCGCGCTGAAGGCCGACGGCATCCTCGTCCAGCAGTCCGAGTCGCCGCTCGCGCTGCTCGACCTGATCCGCTCGATGCGCGCGGAGATGGGCAAGGCGGGCTTCGCGTCGTTCAAGACGCTGCCGTTCCCGCAGCCCTGCTACCCGACGGGCTGGTGGAGCTGCACGCTGGCGCGCAAGTCGGGCGGTTTCGACTTCCGCGAGCAGGCCGCGCGTGACAGCGGTCTCAAGACGAAGTACTACAGCGCCGATATCCATCGTGGGGCATTGGCGACGCCACCGTTCGTCGCCGAAGCTCTGGACGCCTGAGCCCGCGCCGCCGCGAGCCGCGTCGACAGACCGGCCCCGGCGGCGCCCGACGACCCCGTCCATGCCCCGATATCGCGCGTCGCTCCTCGCCCTGACGCTCGCCGCCCTGACGGCGGCGTCCGCGCATGCGCAAGGCAGCCGGGCGTCCGCGTTCGACCGTCTCTTCGAGCAACTCGACAGCGAGCGCCTCAACCCGGCCACGCCGGAAGCGGCGAAGGCCGAGCTGGCGCGGCTGCGCGCCCTCGTCCCGCCCGGGGACCGGCGCCGCGAGCTGCTCTACCAGTCGACCGAATGCTTCCAGCCGCCCGAGGACGCCAACGCGTCGCTGGTCTACGCGCGGCAGGGGCTCGCCGCGTCCAAGGCCTTCGGCGACGTCGAGGCACAGGCGCGCTTCCAGCTGTGCGAGGCGAGCGTGGTCGACATGCTCGGCGAGCCGCAGAAGGCGCTCGGGCTGTACACGCAGGGCATCCAGCTGTCGCGCAAGTCCGAGCGCTCCGCACTGGTGGCCGACGGGCTGGTGCTGCGCGGCAACGTGTATTCCTACCTCGGCCGCCACGCCGAGGCGCTGACCGACTTCCTCGCCGCGCAGCGCCTGTACGACAGCTCGCGGCAGTCCGAGCGCGCCGAGGGCAACCTGCAGAACATCGCGGTCGCCTATCGCCGCATGGGCGAGAACGAGAAGGCGCGCGACTACCTCGAGCGCAGCCGCGTGATCGCGCAGCGCCACGAGGACTGGGCGAGCCTGGCCGTGGTCGCGGTGCAGACCGGCTTCCTCTACGAGGACATCGGGCAGCCCGCGCGCGCGCTGCAGTACTACGAGCAGGCGCTGGGCATCGCGCGTCAACGGCTGACGCCCGCCGACGTCGCCGGCATGCAGATGGCCAAGGCCGGCGCGCAGGTCGAGCTGGGACGCGCGGCGCAGGCGCTGGAGAGCGTCGCCGCCGCGCGTGCGGGGTACGCGGCCGTGGGCGACCGCTCCAACGAAGGGATGCTGTCGCTGCTCGAAGCACGCGCGCGCGGCGACCTCGGCGAAGGCGCGAAGGCGCTCGAACTCTTCGCGCAGGCGGAAAAGGCGCTGCAGCACGACGGCAACGACCGCTACCTGGAGCGCCTCTACCCCGAGCGCGCCAAGCTGGAGGAACGCCTCGGCCAGACCGCCGCCGCGCTCGCCGACTACAAGCGCTACCTCGCGCTGCGCGAGAAGCGCGTGGCCGCGCGCAGCGAGCAGCGCAACCTGCTGCTGCGCGAGCAGACCGACGCGTCGCGCCGCGACTTCGAGAACCAGCGCCTGCGCGCCGAGAAATCGCTGCGCGACCAGGAGATCCAGGCGCTGCTGAAGGCGCGCCGCTGGCAGCGCATCGCGATGTCGCTGGGCGTCGCGCTGGCGCTGGTGCTCGGCCTGCTGATCAGCCGCCAGATCGTGCGCACGCGCCGGCTGCGCGTGCTCGCGCTCACCGACGAGCTCACCGGCGTGGCCAACCGCCGCCGCATCGAGGTGCTCGGCGAGGACGCCGTGCGGCAGGCACGTGCGGACGAGCGCGCGCTCAGCCTGATCACGTTCGACATCGACGGCTTCAAGGCGATCAACGACCGCCACGGCCACCTCGCCGGCGACCAGGTGATCGCGCGCGTGGCCGCCGCCTGCCAGCAGGCGCTGCGCCAGACCGACGAGATCGGTCGCGTCGGCGGCGAGGAATTCGTGGTCCTGCTGCCCGACAGCGGCATCGACGCCGCCGCGCAGGTGGGCGAGCGCGTGCGCGCCGGCGTCGAGGCGCTGGATTTCAGCGACGTCGCGCCGGGGCTGCGCGTCACCATCAGTCTAGGCGTCACCACCCTGGCGGCGCGCGACGCCGACCTCGCCGACCTGCTCAAGCGCGCCGACGGCGCGCTCTACCAGGCGAAGGCCGCGGGCCGGAACTGCCTGCGCACCGCCTGAGGCGCTACAGCGCGTCCGCGTCGAGCTCGCCCGTGCGGATGCGCACCACGCGCTCGAGATCCCAGACGAACACCTTGCCGTCGCCGATCTTGCCGGTGCCGGCGGCCTTCATGATCGCCTCGACGACCACATCGAGCTGGTCGTCGGCCACGGCGACCTCGAGCTTGATCTTGGGCAGGAAGTCGACGACGTACTCGGCGCCCCGATAGAGCTCGGTATGGCCCTTCTGGCGCCCGAAGCCCTTCACCTCCGTCGCGGTGATGCCCGCGACGCCCGCGTCGGCCAGCGCCTCGCGCACGTCGTCGAGCTTGAACGGCTTGATCACCGCCATGACCATCTTCATCGGCATCCTCCTGTCCACGCGAGGATACCGGCTGGCATGCACGGTGCGGCGAGTAAGATGCGCGCCGCGCGGTCGGAGATTTCCGACAGCCGCCCGCGGCGCCCGCCGACGGTGCGACCCGCGCCGTGCAGGCAACCTGCCTGCATTGCCGGAGACCCGACCATGATCGACCTCGACCAGCTCGACGAACTCGCCCGCCGCCTCAGCTCGCTCGTGCCGCCCGGCCTGCGCGGCGAATCCGCGCAGGAGCTGCGCGCCGAGCTGCAGCAGAACTTCCGCGCGGTGCTGCAGACCGGCCTGACCCGGCTCGATCTGGTGACGCGCGAGGAGTTCGAGGTGCAGCGCGCGGTACTGCTGCGCACGCGCGAGAAGCTGGAGCAGCTCGAGCGCAGCGTCGCCGGGCTGGAAGGCCAGCTCGACGCCCCGTCCGCGCCGCGCCACTGAGTCCCCGCCATGAACCTCGCGATCGTGCACAGCCGTGCGCGAACGGGCATCCGTGCGCCCGAGGTCCGCGTCGAAGTGCATCTCGGCGGCGGGCTGCCGGCCATGAACATCGTCGGCCTGCCCGAGGCCGCGGTGCGCGAGGCCAAGGACCGCGTGCGCGCGGCGATTGCCTGCGCGCAGTTCGAGTTCCCGCAGCGGCGCATCACGGTCAACCTCGCGCCCGCCGACCTGCCGAAGGACGGCGGGCGCTTCGACCTGCCGATCGCCCTCGGCATCCTTGCGGCGAGCGGGCAGATCCCGCTGGAGGCATTGCGCGACGTCGAGTTCGTCGGCGAACTGGCATTGACCGGCGAGCTGCGCCCGGTCGACGGCGTGCTGCCCGCGGCGCTCGCGGCCGGCGACGCGCAGCGCCGGCTGGTGGTGCCGGCCGCGAACGGCGCCGAGGCCGCGCTCGCGAGCCGAGTGGACACCCGCATCGCGCGCACGCTGCTGCAGGTCTGCGCCATGCTCGCCGGCCGCGAGGCGTTGCCGCCTGCGGAGGCCGCGGCG
>NZ_SMRQ01000037.1 GCF_004359965.1 Cognatilysobacter segetis
CGCCGCGGCGAGTTCCTCGACCGACAGTCGACGCTCGGGCTCGTTCGGCTTCTTGCGGCGCAGGAAACTCAGCATCGGCAGGCGTCGGAATTGGGGGAAAATGGGCGCGACATGCTAGCACCGGCCCCCCGACACCCCCGATGAACAAGCCCGCGGGAAAGATCCGCCTCATCGGCGGCCACTGGCGCGGCACGCGCCTGGACGTGCCGGCGTCTCCCGGTCTGCGGCCCACCGGCGACCGCGTCCGCGAGACGCTGTTCAACTGGCTGATGCCGTACCTGCCGGGCGCGCGCGTGATCGACGTGTTCGCGGGTACAGGCGCGCTCGGCCTCGAAGCGCTGTCGCGCGGCGCGGCCGACGCCGTGTTGATCGAGCGCGACGCCGCACTCGCGTCCTCGCTGCGCGGCACGCTCGGCCGCCTCGATGGCGGCGCGCGCGGGCGCGTGGTGCAGGGCGACGCGCTCGCGTGGCTGGCCGGCACCGCGGAGACGTTCGACATCGCCTTCGTCGATCCGCCGTTTGCAGGCGGGCTCTGGACGCGCGTGTGGCCGGCCCTCGCGCCGCGCCTGGCGCCCGACGCGCTGGTGCACGTCGAGTCCCCCACCGACGTCGACCCTGGCGTGCCGGACCACTGGGCGCTGCACCGCGAAGGCCGCACCCGCGAGGTCCGCCATGCGCTCTACCGCGTCCCGGCGGCGGGGCCAGCGGCCGCTGCTACACTCGATCCCGATCCGGCGGCCGGGGAGCCGTCGTCCCGATGCGAGAACCCATGAGCGCGGCCCGCAACCGCACCGCCGTCTATCCCGGCACCTTCGATCCGATCACCAACGGGCACGTCGACCTCGTCGACCGCGCGGCGCCGCTGTTCGAGCGCCTGGTGATCGGCGTCGCCGAGAGCCCGTCGAAAGGGCCGGCGATGCCGCTTGCACAGCGCGTCGAGCTGGCGCGCGAGGCGCTGGGCCACCATCCGAACGTCGAGGTGCGCGGCTTCAACTCGCTGCTCGCCAACTTCGTGCGCGAGGTCGGCGGCGGCGTGCTGCTACGCGGCCTGCGCGCGGTCTCGGATTTCGAATACGAATTCCAGCTGGCGAGCATGAACCGCCACCTGATCCCGGAGGCCGAGACGCTGTTCCTGACCCCGGCCGAGCAATACGGCTTCATTTCATCATCGCTGGTACGCGAGATCGCCCGCCTCGGCGGGGACGTCTCCGGCTTCGTGCCGCCGGCGGTGGCCTCCGCGCTGCAGGCCCATTGGCGGCGCAACTGATGTCAACCCCGAGGAAATCCATGAAGACCACGACCCGCCTGTTGCTGCTCGCCGTGCTCGCCCTGCCGGTCCTGGCGGCGTGCAAGAAGGACGAAGGCACGCAGAACACCCAGACCGCGAAGGCCGCCGTCGCCAAGCCGGCGAACCCGGACGACGAAAACGCCTGGAACGCGTACATCACCGACCAGGTCACCCGCCACCTGGACGGTTCGCAGAGCGTCTACCCGTACACGCTGCCTTCGCCGAACTCCGAAGGGTTCGAGGACACCTACCAGCGGCAGGTGGACAAGGTGAAGGAAGACGTTTCGCGCGGTGGCGTGGAAGGCACGCTGATGGCGTTCGGCTCGCCCGATTCCAAGCGCACGGCCGACATGATCGTGACGGCCTTCGAGAAGGCGGGCACCGACACGATGAAGGGCGTGCGTGTTCTGTTCATCGGCGACGCGGCGGACAAGGATCGCGTCGAGGCGGCAGTCAAGCCGTCGGGCGCCAAGTTCGAGTTCGCCGAAGCCAAGTAAGACCGGGCGCGGCGCCTGCCGCGTACCGAGGCGACGGCCGGCCCTGCGCCGGCCGTCGCGTTTTGGGGCGATCGTTCCAGCGGCCGCGCCGCACCGTGGCGGCCGCGTCAGCGTGCGGTTCGCCACCGGGTGCGACAATCGTTGCTTGCACCGAGGCTGCGCGATGTCCCTCCGGATCACCGATCTCTGCGTCAACTGCGACGTCTGCGAACCCGCGTGCCCGAACCAGGCGATCTCGCAGGGCGAGGTCATCTACGTGATCGATCCCGCACGCTGCACCGAGTGCGTCGGCCATTTCGACGAACCGCAGTGCGTCGTCGTCTGCCCGGTCGAGTGCATCGACCCGGACCCCGAACACCCCGAAAGCCGCGAGGCGCTGCTGGCCAAGGCCATCGCGCTGGCCGGCGGCCCCCTGGAGCACGCCTGATGCGATCGATCCCGTTGACGTTCCTCGCCCGTGTCCTGTCCGTGGCGCTGCTGTCCTGCGCCACGCTGCCCGCCACGGCGAAAACGCCAGCGAAGGTCGCCGCGCATCCACCCGGTGCGGCGATCGCGAGTGCGCATTCGCTCGCGACGGAAGCCGGTCTGGACATGATCCGCAAGGGCGGCAACGCGTTCGACGCGGCGGTCGCCGTGTCGGGCATGCTGTCGGTCGTGGAACCGGTCAGCTCGGGCTTGGGCGGCGGTGGCTTCTTCCTCCTGCATGACGCGAAGTCCGGTCGCGACGTGTTCGTCGACGCCCGCGAGACGGCACCGGAATCGGCGACGCCCGCCGCGTTCCTCGACGCGAAGGGCGACCTCGACCGCGACCGCGCCCAGAACGGTCCGTGGTCGGCGGGCATTCCCGGCCTACCGGCCGCGCTCGTCCACATCGCGCAGAAGTACGGACGTCTGCCGCTGTCGACCACGCTCGCGCCGGCGATCCGCATCGCGCGCGACGGCTTCCCCGTCTATGCGCGGCTTGAAAAGGGTTACGCGAGCCGCCGCAGCGTCATGGAACGGTACCGCGGCACGCGCGAAGTGTTCCTCTCCGATGGCGATCCGCCGAAGGTCGGCGAAACCTTCCGCCAGCCCGACCTCGCGCGCACGCTGGAGCTCATCGCCACGCGGGGCCGCGACGGCTTCTACACGGGCGAGACCGCGACCCGCCTGCTCGCCACGGTGAAGGAAGAGGGCGGCCGTTGGACGCCCGCCGAGCTCTCGAACTACCGCGTGCGCGAACGCGCGCCGCTGCGGTTCGACTACCGCGGCTGGAAGGTGACGACCGCGCCGCCGCCGTCGTCCGGTGGCGTCGCGCTGGCCGAGATCCTGCAGACCGCCTCGGGCTGGGACCTCGCGAAGCTCGATCCTGCGCATCGCACGCACGTGCTCGTCGAAGCGATGCGCCGCGCCTATCGGGACCGCACGATCTACCTCGGCGATCCGGACTTCGTGAAGGTGCCGGTCTCGCGCCTGACGTCGCCGGACTACGCGGCCGGCCTGCGCGCCACCCTCCATCCCGAGAAGGCGACGCCGAGCGAGCTGTTGCCGGGCCAGCCGGCACCCCTCGAGGACGACGAGACCACCCATTTCTCCATCATCGACGCCCAGGGCAACCTCGTGTCGGCGACGCAGACGGTCAACCTGACCTACGGCTCGGGCCTCGTCGCGCCCGGCACCGGCGTGCTGCTCAACAACGAGATGGACGACTTCGCGCTCAAGCCGGGCACGGCCAACGCGTTCGGCGTGATGGGCTTCGAAGCGAACGCGCCGAAGGCGGGCAAGCGCATGCTGAGCTCGATGACACCGACGTTCATGGACTCGCCGGGCAAGCTCGTGGTGATCGGCGCGCCGGGCGGCAGCCGCATCATCACCGAGGTCCTGCTGGGCATGCTCGGCTACGACGCGGGGCTGTCGGCACAGCAGGTCGCCGCACTGCCGCGCATCCACCACCAGTGGATGCCCGACGTGATCTCCGCCGAAGCCGGCGCGCTCGACCCCGCCACGGTTCGCGCGCTGGAAGCCATGGGCCACCGCGTCAATGCGGCCGAGTCGGCCTGGGGCAACCTGCAGACCGTCGCCTGGGACAAGCGCGGCAACACGCTCGAAGGCGGCACCGACCCTCGCAATCCGACCGGCAAGGCGGACGTCCTGCCGGTAGCGAGCGCAGCGAAATAGTCCTGGGAGCAGCCGGGCGGGGCGCCGGCGTTCACCGGCGCGACGCCCCTGCGAGGCCATGCTCGTCGTATGCAGCCGTTGCAGCCCGCGCTCTTCGACGTCGCCGAACAGGTGCTGTTCGACGACGCGGAAGGCGGCATCCGCTACCGACCGGGATTGATCGACGGTCCCCGCGCGTCCCGGTGGTTCAACGAATTGCGTCGCGACGCCGCGTGGCGTTCCCTGCAACGGCCGATGTACGAGCGCGTTGTCGACGTGCCGCGCCTCATCGCTTCATACGCACTCGGCTCCGCAGACGTGCCCGCCGCGGTGCTGGAGGCGCGGGACGCGATCCGGGCGGTCGTCGACGCCCCCTTCGATTCGGTGGGGCTCAATCTGTATCGCGACGGTCGCGACAGCGTGGCGCCGCATAACGACACGCTGCATGCGCTGGCGCCGCGGCAGCCCATCGCGCTGCTCTCGCTCGGTGACGAGCGCGACATAGTGATCACGCCCAAACCCGGCGTGCCGGGCCGCCGGATCCGCCTGCCGCTTGCCGCCGGCAGCCTGCTGGTCATGAGCCACGCGTCGCAGCTCACGCACGACCACGGCATACCGAAAACGCGCCTGCCCGTCGGGCCGCGCATCAGCTTGGCCTTCCGCGCCCGTCAACCCGGCACGGACCTGCTGCGCGGCTATCGGCCCGCGGGTTGAGGCGCGCGGCGGAACCGCGCCGGCAACCTGAGCCGAGGCCAAAGCCGGCACCGGGACCGCCCGGCGTGGCAGCGGAGCGCGCCTACACTCGGACGATGAGCGATTCCCCCCGGTCCGGCGGCAGTCACCGCCTCTTCTTCGCGTTGTGGCCGCCGGACGAGGTCCGCTCCGCGCTCGCGGATGCCGCGGATCGAATCGCCGCGTTCGCGGACGGCCGGCGCGTCGACCCGGCCAAGCTCCACCTGACGCTGCATTTCCTCGGCGGCTGGCCCGGCCGGCCGGGCGATGCCGTGCAGCAGGCCGGCGCGGCCGCGGCGTCGGTGCGGGCGCGCGCCTTCCATCTCGTGGTCGACCACGCGGGCAGCTTCCCCGGTGCGCGCGTGGGCTGGCTGGCCCCGGCGGGGAATTCGGGACTCGACGCACTGTGGTCCGACCTCGGCCGTGCGCTCGAGCGTGCCGGCCTGTCGACCCGCGGGCCGCCCCGGTTCTCGCCGCACGTGACGGTGCGCCGCGACATCCGTGCGCGCCTCGCGGACATTCCCACCGGGCCCATCTCGTGGTCGGTCGACGACTTCGTCCTCGTGCACAGCCACGACGGCGCCTACGACGTCCTCGCACGGTGGCCGCTCGCGGCCTGATCGTTCACGACGCGCACCCGGCGCTGATGCAGCCTTGGGCGCATGACGACGAACGCCGTACCGCGCATCGGCTGCGCGGGCTGGAGCATCCCCACCGCGCAGGCCACGCTGTTTCCCGGCGAGGGCAGCCACCTCGAGCGCTACGCGCGGCGTTTCAACGCGGTCGAGATCAACTCGTCCTTCTACCGGCCGCACCAGCCGCGCACGTACGCGAAGTGGGCGGCGCAGGTCCCCGACGGCTTCCGGTTCGCGGTGAAGTTTCCCCGTGCGGTCACGCACCAGTCGCGGCTGCGGGAGCCCGACGAGACGGTGTCCGCGTTCGCGACGCAGGTGCGCGAGCTCGGTGACCGCCTGGGGCCGATCCTGGTGCAGCTGCCGCCGAGCCTCGCGTTCGAGGCGGACGTGGCGGGTGCGTTCTTCGAAACGCTGAGGTCGCACCTGGACGCGCCGATCGTCTGCGAACCGCGGCACGCGACATGGTTCGAGCCGTCGCTCGATCCGTTCTGGGCGCGCCATGGCGTCGCCCGGGTCGCTGCCGACCCGGCGCGCGTGCCCGAGGCGGCGATCGCTGGTGGGGCCGGGCCCGTGCGCTACTGGCGCCTGCACGGCTCGCCGACCGTGTACTACGACGCCTATGGCGACGAGCGCCTCGCACCCTGGGCGCAGGCCGTGCGTGCGGCGCGCGATGCAGGCGCGGAGCCGTGGGTGATCATGGACAACACCGCACGGGGACACGCGCCGATCGACGCCATGCGGCTGGAGGCCTTACTCGCTACGGACGCCGCGGGGTAGTCAGTCCTGGAGCCAGGCGCCGCAACCGCGATACGTGCGGCCGCCAGCCTCGAGGGTGACGGTCGCCTCGAACGACTGGCCGCTCATTCCATCCTGGCAGGCGCGACGTTCCGCACGCAGGTGCAGCGGCTTGCCATCGGCTTCGCCCTCGAAGCCGTTCTGCACCGCGGTCACGGGCACGCGCAGGCGGCGCTCGCCGTAATCCAGTTGCGCATCGAGCATCGCGGGCGTCCCTGCGACCTGCACCGACCAGCCCGGCTCGCTGCCGACCGCGCGGAACGCGACGCCCTGCTGCGCGGCCGTGTTCCAGGGTGAGGGCTGCGCGGCTTCCACGCAGTCGCGCGCGGGCTCGCCCGCGAGCGCGAGGCGGCCGGTCGCGCCCTTGGTCCAGAACTCGTTGCCGCGCGCATCGGCGTAACGCGCGCCGGAGGCGGACCGCGCGATCGGCAGCGCCAGGCGATGACCGTTGAACGCGAGTTGCACCCGGGCGGCGCCCGCCTCGTAGCGCGACATCACGCCCAGCTCGCCGCATTCCCAGTGCGCGACGCCAGCGGGCGTCGGCGGGGCAGCCGATTCGCCCGTCGCCACGCGACGCAGGCGCAGTTCGACGGGATACGTCCCCGGCACCGCGACCGGTGCCGGCGTTTCGAACCAGCGTTCGCCGCGCGGTCCGAGCAGCAGCGCGCGGAGCGCGTACCCGGCGGCCGGCGACGCGCCGGCCGGGCGGGCGATGGCGAACGGAATCGGCGGTCCGGCGACGTCGCGCATGAGCGACGTGGACAGCGTGCGACCGGAGCCCGCGTCCACGAGCTCGACACGCAACGAGGCCCCCGGCGGCATCTTGATCCGCTCGAGATAGGTGGCGGTGCCGCGGATCGTCTCCGCGACCGGCGCCGGTCGTGCGTCGGCGCCGGGCGGCGCCGGCGCGGTCGGCGTGGTGCAGCCGGCGAGCGCGAGCGCGCCGTAGGCGAAGGCGAAGGCGGTTCGAAGTCTCATGGCGTCACCTCCCGGCGCAACCTGCGCGGCGCGGTGTCGAGCCGGCGTCAGCGCGGGTCGCGGTCCACGCGAAGCACGGGATACAGGCCGTAGCGATCGTCCCAGGCGCTGTGGAGTCGATAGAAGAAGTCGAGCCGCTGCTGCGGGCTCTTGGCGAACGCCGCGTCCTCGCGCACGCGCTTCTCGAACGCGGCGCGCAGTGCGGGATCGGCCGCCAGCATCTTTTCGGCTTCCTCTTCGGCGACGTAATCCTCCATGTATTCCTTGCGCTCGAAGGCGGCATTCGTGCGGCCCCAGGCCGCGACCGAGTCGGGCGCCTGCGGTTCCAGCAGGCCCATCACCAGCCGCGCCTTGGGCTGGGCGATCGGCACGTACACGGAGCCCACGGGCAGCGACTGGACAGCCGGCGACCAGCGTCCGCTGGCGTCGAGGCGCTGGTGGCCTTCGAAGGAGTCGGAAGTGAACGTGATCGAATCGGCCCGCCACGCCTGGGCATCGACGCGCGCGAGCGGCGCCGCGATCCGCTCGTAGCGCACGCCGTGCGCATCCAGCGTCGGCAGCACCGCGGCGGTCCACGCGGCCGGCACGAGATAGCCCGCACGCGGCGCGTCGACCGTGGTGCGCGGCACGACCACGTCGTGCAACGGCACGCGCCAGATTTCGGGTTTGGTTTCGTCGTAGCGCGTCATCAGGCCGCCGGACACGGCCGACGGCGTGCGCGTATAGGCATAGCCCTTGAACTCGATCGTGCGGAACGCGTCGGTCGCCTTGTAGTCGAGCGGGACCGGCTGGCCCGCGAGGCGGGAGGCGCGCGCGTCGGCCTCGTGCGCCACGCGTTGCCACGCCACGCCGCGGGTCGCCACCTGCTGCAGCACCGACACGATCGCATCGTGCGTGGTACGGACGCGATACGCGTACGGACGCCAGGAATGCGTCTCCACGAGCATGGCCATGCGGTTGCGCAACTGCATGTAGCCGGTCGAGAACCGCGGCGTCGACACGCCGTCCTCGAAGCCGGAGGCGGGGTCGTCGCCCCGAATGAAGGAGGGGTAGAACGGCAGCGGCATGCCGCCGTGGCGACGGAGATCGGCGATCGTGCCGTCGCGCAGTGCGCGGCCGGCGCTGCGCAGTGCCGTGTCGCCCGAGTTCACCGGCTCGACCTGGATGGAGACGTCGTGCTGGAACTTGGCGCCGTCGGTGACGTGCAGGTCGACGTAGACCAGCGGATCCCAGCGCTCGATCAGCGCGAGCATCGCGCGCATTTCCGGCGCGTCGGCCTTCATGTAGTCGCGGTTGAGGTTGAGGTTCTGCGCGGTCGCGCGCCAGCCCATTTCCTCTGGACCGCGCTGGTTCGGCCGGTTCCAGGCCTTGAAGCGCTCGTGGCCGTCGATGTTGAACACCGGGACGAACAGGAACACCTGCCTGGACAGCGCGCCCCGGGCGAGCTTTCCGTCGAGCATCTCGCGCAACGCGAGGAAACCGGCGTCCTTGCCGTCGATCTCGCCGGCATGGATGCCGCCCTGCATGAGCGTGACGGGCAGGCCGCGCGCGGCCGCGGCCTCGGGCGTGAACGCGCCGGAGGTGGACGCGACGAGCACCTTCATCGGGCGGCCTTCGGGGGTGGTGCCGAAAGTCTCGCAGCGCACGGCCTGCGGATAGCGCGCGGCGAAGGCGTCGCAGAGGGCGATCACCTCATCGTAGCGACCCGTGCGCACGAACCCGCTGCGCTCGGCGACGGTGGTCAGCGCGTCTTGCGCGAAGAGGGGGAGGGACAGGGCGAGCAGGGCGGCGGCGAGGGGAAGGCGGTTCATGGCGGGCCGGCGAGGGAGGTCGACGCATGGTAGCCGCGTGCCCGTGCGATCATGCGCGGCCCCTCCGCAGGAATTTCCGCATGCGCGCCCTCTACTACGCGCCCGGCGCCGCGAGCATGGTCGTCCACTGGCTTCTGATCGAGCTGGGCCTCGACGTGGAGCTGCGTCGCGTCGATACCTCGGCCGGCGAGCAGCGGAGCGCGGAATACCTCGCGCTGAACCCCAACGGCGTGGTGCCCACCTACGTGGACGCCGACGGCCCGATGTTCGAGGCCGCGGCCATCGCGATGACGCTGGCCGACCGGCATGCCGCAGGCCGCCTGGCGCCCGCGATGGACGCGCCGCAGCGCGCCGCCTACCACCAGTGGATGTTCCATCTCGCGAACGCGGTGCAGCCGCTGTTCCGCATCTGGTGGTATCCGCACGAGGTCGCGGGCGAGGCGCATGCCGTGCTGGCGCGGGAACACGTGGCACCGCGCATCGAGGCCGCGTGGCAGCGGCTCGACGACCACCTCGCCGCCCGCGGCTCGTTCCTGCTCGGCAGCGAACCCAGCGTGGCCGATTTCTACCTGGCCATGCTGCTGCGCTGGTCGCGCGGCATGCCGCGTCCGGGCGATCGCTGGCCGCACCTGGGCGGGCTTGCGGCACGGATGAAGTCGCGCCCCTCGTTCGCGGCGCTCTACGCGCGCGAAGGCCTGACCGAATGGGCCTGAGCGCCTTCCGACCGACACCACCGACGACCGAATGATCACACTCCTCATCATCGCCGTGACCGCGATCGTCTCGTGGGCTGCGTTCAAGAACCCGCGCCTCGCCGAGCGGCTCATCCTGTGGCCGCCGGCCGTCAAGCGCGGGCAGGTCGATCGCCTGCTCACGCACGGCTTCATCCACGCCGACCTGTCCCACCTGCTGTTCAACATGATCACGCTGTTCTTCTTCGGGCGGCTGACCGAACAGGTGATCACGGCGCTCGCGGGTCCGGTCGTGTTCGCGCTGTTCTACCTGTCGGCCATCGTGGTGGCGATCCTGCCCAGCTACCTGCGCCATCGCGACGACGGCCGCTATCGCAGCCTCGGCGCGTCGGGCGCAGTCGCGGCATTGCTGTTCGCGGCCATCCTGATCGACCCGTGGATGATGATCTTCGTGCCGATCCCGATCCCCGGCATCCTCTACGGCGTGGGTTACGTCGGCTGGTCCTGGTGGGCGGACCGCAACTCGATGGACGGCGTGAACCACAACGCGCACCTGTCGGGTGCGATCTACGGGGTGCTGTTCATGCTGCTCATGGATTCGCGCGTCGGCGCGCACTTCCTGCAGGCGCTGGCGTCGCCGCGCTTCGGCTGACGCTCACCGGCCGTCGATCCCGCGGCTGCTATCTGCACGGCTTCCCCAGGAGATCGCCATGACCGTCCAGCACCAGCCCGAGAACGAGCGCTTCATCGTCGTCGCCGACGGACACGAAGCCGAGGTCAACTACCGCATCGAGGACGGCGTCATGTCGATCACGCATACCGGCGTGCCGGACGCGATTGGCGGGCGCGGGATCGCGGGCGACCTCGTCCGCGCGGCGTTCGAGCACGCGCGGGCGCAAGGCCTGAAGGTGCGTCCGCTGTGCAGCTACGCCGAGGCGTGGAGCCGGCGCCACGCCGAATACGCGGACCTGCTCGTTTGATGCACGCGCGCGGCGGGCGTGGCAGCATGCGCGCCCCGCCCGAGGCCCGACCATGCGCCTGAACAAGCACATCAGCGACACCGGCGCCTGCTCTCGGCGCGAGGCCGATCGGCTGATCGCCGAAGGGCGCGTCACCGTCAATGGCCTTCGCGCGCGCGTCGGCGCCGAAGTCGGCGAGGGCGACGAGATCCTCGTCGACGGGCAGAAGCTCGCGCTGCGCAAGGCAGCGCCCGGCAAGCGCCGCCACGTCTACATCGCGCTGAACAAGCCGGTGGGCGTGACCTCGACGACCGAAAGCGGCGTCAAGGACAACATCGTCGACTTCGTGGGGCACGAGCAGCGCATCTTTCCGATCGGCCGGCTCGACAAGGACTCCGAAGGGCTGATCCTGCTGACCAGCAACGGCGACATCGTCAACGAGATCCTGCGTGCCGAGAACAAGCTCGAGAAGGAATACCTCGTCGCGGTGAACAAGCCGGTGACCGAGGAGTTCGTGCGCGGCATGGCGCGCGGCGTGCCCGTGCACGGCCAGACAACGCTGCCGTGCAAGGTGCGCAAGCTCGGGCCGTTCGGTTTCCGCATCGTCCTCGTGCAGGGCCTGAACCGGCAGATCCGCCTCATGGCCGCGCACTTCGGCTACCGCGTCAAGACGCTGGTCCGGGTGCGCATCGGCAGCGTGCAGCTGGGCCACCTCAAGCCCGGCCGCTGGCGCAACCTGACCGACGCGGAGCTTCGCGCGCTGCTGCCCTCGCGCACGGAGTGGTAGACGCGTCGATACGGGCATCACGCGGCGCGCATTAATTTCTTGTGCACGCCCGCTGCCGCCGACGCTCCATGACCTCGCTTTCCCGCCTCTCCCGACGCGCCCTGATCCTCGTCGCGTCGGTCCTCGCCTGCCTGCTGCTCGGTGCCTGCCAGGACCGCGACGGCGCATCGCGCACGCCGGCGGCGACCGCCGCGTCGCGCCAGCCGATTCCGTCGACGCCGCGCGCGCAGCTCAAGGACGAGTTGGAGACGACGTCCGACCACATCATCGGGATCAGCTATCCGACCGGGCTCGCGCGCTACCCCGGCCTCGCGGCCGAGGCGCAGCGGTATGCCACGCAGGCCCGGCAGCAGGTGCTCGACGCGGTGAAGCAGCGCCCGCCGAAGGCGGGGGACGGCCCGTACGAGCTGTCGCTCGAGTTCAAGCTCAAGCACGAGTCGCCGACGATGGTGGTGCTCGCGGTGGACGGCAGCGCCTACACCGGCGGCGCGCACGGCACGCCGCTGATCCAGCGCTGGGTCTGGCTGCCGCCGCGCAACCGCCGCCTCACGGCCGCGGACCTCTTCCCGCAGCCCAGCAGTTGGGAACGCATCGCGGGTGACGTGCGGACGCAACTGCACGCGGAGCTCGAACAGCGGCTCGACGCCGACAAGGTCGCGCCCGGGGAGCGCGCCGCGGCGATCAAGTCCGCGAGCGCGCTGATCGAAGGCGGCACCGAGCCCGATCCGTCCGACTTCGCGGTGTTCGAGCCGGTGCTGGACGGCGACGGCAAGATCATGGCGTTGCGCTTCATCGTCCCGCCGTACCAGGTCGGCACGTATGCCGACGGCATGCGCACGGTGGAACTGCCGGCGGCGCGCCTGGTGCAGGACGTCGCGCCGGCCTATCGCCCGCTGTTCGAGGCGACGGGCTGATGCCGACGCGCGCGACGTCGACCCCTCCGGCCGGCGCGCGCACGCCCCGCACCCCGCGCGCACGTGCGCAACGTTTTCCGGAGGTGCCGGAAGGGACGGCGCCGGAGCCGGCGGGACGCGGGCTCAAGGCGCTCCGCGAGGCCGCGGCCGCATGCAAGCGCTGCGACCTGTGGCGTCCGGCGACGCAGACGGTGTTCGGCAAAGGGCCCGCTCGCGCGAGGATCGTGGTCGTCGGCGAACAGCCGGGCGACCGCGAGGACCTCGCGGGCGAACCCTTCATCGGACCCGCAGGCCTGCTGTTCCGCCGTGCGCTCGACGAGCTGGGCATCGATGCGGACACGCTCTACCTCACGAATGCGGTCAAGCATTTCAAGTTCGAGCCGCGCGGCAAGCGCCGCATCCACAAGCAGCCCACGCCGGCCGAGCAGAAGGCGTGCCACCTCTGGCTCGAGCGCGAAATCGCGACCGTGAAGCCGGAGGTCGTGGTCTGCCTGGGCGCCATCGCGGCCAAGGCGGTCTTCGGCGCGAAGTTCTCGCTGATGAAGCAGCACGGCCGCTGGCAGACCTTGCTCGACGGCCGACGCGCGTTCGCCACGATGCATCCCTCCTGGGTGCTGCGTCAGCCGGGTGACGAGGAGCGCGAACTCGCCTATCGCGGCTTCCGCGACGACCTCGCGCTGTTGACCGCGGTCGACGACGCCGGCTGAACCGGTTCAGCCGGCGTCTCACAGGCTGATACGCGCGCCCCGTACGTTGGCGTTCCCGGCGAGAGGCGCGTGCATGAACACGATCGACAAGCTCGCGATCCTCGCCGATGCCGCCAAGTACGACGCGTCCTGCGCGTCGAGCGGGGGCAAGAAGCGCGATTCGCTGGGCACGGGGGGCATCGGCAGCAGCGGTGGCATGGGCATCTGCCACTCGTACACGCCGGACGGCCGCTGCGTGTCGCTGCTCAAGATCCTGCTGACCAACTTCTGCATCTACGACTGCGCCTACTGCGTGAACCGACGCAGCAGCAACGTCCAGCGGGCGCGCTTCGCGGTCGACGAAGTGGTGGGGCTGACGCTCGACTTCTACCGTCGCAACTACATCGAGGGCCTGTTCCTCTCCAGCGGCATCATCCGCAACGCGGACTACACGATGGAGCAGCTCGTCGAGGTCGCGCGCTCGCTGCGCGAGGACCACGCCTTCGGCGGCTACATCCACCTCAAGACCATTCCCGAGGCATCGCCCGAGCTGCTCGCCGCGGCAGGCCGCCATGCCGACCGTCTGAGCATCAACGTCGAGCTGCCGACCGAGGCCGGCCTGTCGACGCTCGCGCCGGAGAAGACGACGTCGAGCATCCGCGGCGCGATGGGCCAGCTGCGCTGGCGCATCGACGAGGCGAAGGAGGATCGCGCGAAGGCGCGGCATGCGCCGTCGTTCGCGCCGGCGGGGCAGAGCACGCAGATGATCGTCGGCGCCGACGGCGCGGACGATCGCAGCATCCTCGACACCAGCGCGAACCTCTACGGTAACTACCGCCTGCGGCGCGTCTACTACTCCGCCTTCAGCCCGATCCCGGATGCGTCGGTCGTCCTGCCGCTGAAGTCGCCGCCGCTGGTGCGGGAACATCGCCTGTACCAGGCCGACTGGCTGATGCGCTTCTACGGATTCGAGGTCGAGGAGATCGCACCGCGCGAGGCCGGCGCCGGCATGCTCGACCTGGACGTCGATCCGAAACTCGGGTGGGCGCTGCGGCATCCCGAGCGCTTTCCCGTCGACGTCAACACCGCGGCGAAGGAGATGCTCCTGCGCGTGCCGGGCTTCGGCACGAAGACGGTCAAGCGCGTGCTGTCGTCCCGACGCTTCTCGCGCCTGCGGCTGGACGACCTCGCGCGGCTCGGCGTCAGCCTGCGAAAGGTGCTTCCGTTCGTCGAGACGCTCGACCATCGCCCGCGCGGACAACTCGACCGGCCCGATCTCGTGCGCGCGAAGCTGGCGCCCGCGCCGCGGCAGCCGGCGCTGTTCTGAGATGTGGCGCGCGAGGCTCGATCCGCCGTGGGCGCTCGCCGGCTGGCGCGACGCGGCGCGCACCGCCTTGCGCGCCGGCGTTCCGCCCGAGGCGATCGACTGGGACGCGCGGGGCGATGGCCTGCTGGGCTCGACGCCGCTCGCCGAGGCGCCGCCGTTGCAGGATGCGCCGTCGGTGCCCGGGGGCTTCATCGCGCTCGCGGAAGCGGTTCTCGCGCACCGCGATCCGCACCGCCATGCGCTGCTGTACCGGCTGCTGTGGCGGTTGACCCGTGGTGAGCCGGGGCTGCTCGCGCACGACACCGACCCCGACATGCGCCGCGCGCGGCAACTGGAAAAGGCGGTGCGACGGGACGTCCACAAGATGCATGCGTTCGTGCGGTTCCGCGAGGTTCCGGGCGAAGCGAACGCATTCGTGGCCTGGTACGAGCCCGACCACTTCATCGTCGACCTCGCGGCGCCGTTCTTCATGCGCCGGTTCGCGGGGATGCGATGGGCGATCCTGACGCCCGACCGGCGCGCCGTCTGGGACGGTCAGGCGATGACGCTGGGCGAGGGCGGCGATCGCGACGACGTACCCACCGGCGATGCCGGCGAAGCGTTGTGGCGCCGGTACTACGCGAGCATCTTCAATCCTGCACGCCTCAACACGAAGGCGATGCGCGCGGAGATGCCGGCACGCTTCTGGAAGCACCTGCCCGAAGCACGTGAACTGCCGCAGCTGGTGCGCGGCGCGTCGGCGCGCGTCGATGCGATGGTCGCGCGCGCACCGGTGCCGCCGCGGCGGATCATCCCCGCGCCGGTGGTCCCGGACCCGTCAGCCGGCGGCGACCTCGACGCGCTGCGCGCCGCCGTACGCGGCTGCCGCGCCTGTCCGTTGTGGCGGCCCGCCACGCAGGCCGTCGCCGGCGTCGGCCCGCGGGATTCACGCATCGTCGTCGTCGGCGAGCAGCCGGGCGACGAGGAGGACCTGCGCGGCGAGCCGTTCACCGGGCCGGCGGGCCGACTGCTGGATCGCGCCTTCGCCGATGCGGGCCTGGACCGCGCGTCGGCCTACCTGACCAATGCGGTCAAGCACTTCAAGTTCGAGCTGCGCGGCAAGCGCCGCCTGCATGTGCGCGCGAATGCCGCGGAACAGTCGGCCTGCCGCGGCTGGCTGGAGCGCGAACTCGCGCTCGTGCGGCCCGAGCGCATCGTCTGCCTCGGCGCGACGGCCGCGACCGCGGTGATGGGACGCGGTTTCGCCCTCATGCGCGAGCGCGGACGCTGGCATCGCGCGGCCGACGGAACGCCGGTGCTGGCGACGGTCCATCCGGCGTGGGTGCTGCGGCAGCCGGTCGGGCAAAGTGAGGACGCCTACGCATCGCTGGTCGCAGACCTGGCGCGCGTGGCGGCCGCACTCGCGGGTGACGGCCCGACCGCGGCGTCGGTAGCCACGGACGTGGCCGGCTGACGAACGGTCGCCCACGCGCTTGTGCGCGGTCGTCGCGGCGGGCACGATCGACCCATGAGCCTGCTTCGCGCCACCGACCGGTCCGCCGCCCTGAACGGGCGCGGCGTCGCGCGCGTGAACAACAATCGCAATAACGCCAGCCTCCCGCGGGCCGGCGATTAGCGCGCGCAGCATCCACGCTCATCGACCACGAAGCCCGCACTGAAAAGTGCGGGCTTCTTCGTTTTCATCCCCCACGAAGAGACGCCCGCCATGTGCTCGATCCTCGCCGCCTTCGATCTCCGTACCGATGCCGACCTGCGGATGCTGCGTCCGCTGGCACTCGCGATGTCCGCGCGCCAGCGCCACCGCGGCCCCGACTGGAGCGGCGTGCATGCCGACCGTGCGGCGCTGCTGGTGCACGAACGCCTGGCCATCGTCGATCCGGTCGGCGGTGCCCAGCCGATCGTGTCGCGCGATGGCGACCTCGTGCTGGCGGTCAACGGGGAGATCTACAACCATCGCGAGCTGCGCGCGTCGATGCCGGACTACCCGTTCAGCACGGGCTCGGACTGCGAGCCGATCAGCGCGCTGTACGCCGGTGGCGGCGACGTGGGCGAGTGGCTCGACCGCCTCAACGGCATCTTCGCCTTCGCGCTCTGGGACGGCGAGCAGCGCCGCTTCCTGCTCGCGCGCGATCCGATCGGCGTCTGCCCCATGTACTGGGGCCACGACGCGGACGGCCGCGTGTGGGCGGCGTCGGAAATGAAGGCGATCGCGCGCACCTGTCCCGACGTGGCGCCGTTCCCGCCCGGGTGCTGGTACGACAGCGCGACCGGGCAGGTGCGCCGCTACCACGCGCGCGACTGGCGCCTGTACGACGCGACGCAGGGCGTCGAGGTTCCGAAGGCCGAACTGCGCGAGGCCTTCGAGCGGGCGGTGTACCGGCAGATGATGAGCGACGTGCCGTACGGCGTGCTGCTGTCTGGCGGGCTGGATTCCTCGCTCGTCGCCGCGGTCGCCGCACGCTACGCGCGGCGACGCATCGAGGACGACGATCGCAGCGAAGCCTGGTGGCCGCGCCTGCACTCGTTCGCGATCGGGCTCGACGGCTCGCCGGACCTTGCCGCCGCCGAGATCGCGGCCGAGGCGATCGGCACCGTGCACCACGGTTTCACCTACACGGTGGAGGAGGGCATCGACGCGCTGCCCGAAGTGATCCGCCACGTCGAGAGCTACGACGTCACCACCATCCGCGCGTCGACACCGATGTTCCTGCTGGCGCGGCGCATCCGCGCGATGGGCATCAAGATGGTGCTGTCGGGCGAGGGCAGCGACGAGATCTTCGGCGGCTACCTGTACTTCCACAAGGCGCCCGATGCGCGCGAGTTCCACGAGGAGACGGTGCGCAAGCTCGCAGCACTGCACCAGTACGACTGCCTGCGCGCCAACAAGTCGATGATGGCCTGGGGCGTGGAAGCGCGCGTGCCGTTCCTGGACACCGAGTTCCTCGACGTCGCCATGCGCATGGACGCCCGGGCGAAGATGGCCGGCAACGGTCGCATCGAGAAGGCGGTGCTGCGCGAGGCCTTCGAAGGCCTGCTGCCCGACGCGATCCTGTGGCGGCAGAAGGAGCAGTTCAGCGACGGCGTCGGCTACGGCTGGATCGACGCCCTCAAGGCCCACGCCGACCGCGCCGTGCCCGACAGCGCGTTCGCGACGGTCGCGCAGCGGTTCCCGGTCAATCCGCCGCTCGGCAAGGAGGCCTACCTCTACCGCAGCCTGTTCGAGCGCTGGGTCCCGGGCGACGCCTGCGCGCGGACCGTGCCCGGTGGCCGGTCGATCGCCTGTTCGACGCCCGCCGCGCTCGCCTGGGATGCCGCGTTCGCGGCCGCGGCCGACCCGTCGGGACGCGCCGTCGCCGGCGTCCATGCGGCAGCGCATGGCACGGCGCGGGCCGATGCGGCGCGGCCGGTCGCGACCGACGTCACGCCCGCATGACTCAAGGAACGCCGCTGCGCGTCCGTTAACGGAGCGGAGAACGCTGCGCCGGCCCTCGTCGACCGCCGCGTGATCGCACTGCAGACGGACGACGCAATGGCATGAGTTCCATCGACGCGAGCACCAGGCAGTCGCGGGAGACCGCAGGACTCCCCCGCGAGGGCCGCATGCGGCTGCTCGCCATGGGCTGGGGTCTGGTCGCGCTGCTGCCGGTGATCGCCGCGCTGCTGGTGGCGACCGAATACCGCGACTACCAGGCGGCGCGCGCGCAACGCAGCCGCCTGGTCACGGACGCGGTGGAACGCCAGCTGCGCGACCGCCTGTTCCTGCTCGGGCGCCAGCTCGATGCGTCCGTCGCCGCTGCGCCGGGCCGGTCGGTGGTGCCGATGCAGGGACTGGTCGTGCGGCCAGCGCTCCCGACCGATGCACCGCGGCGCGCGCTCGCCTACGTCGGCGCGCCGGTCAAGCGCGCGGGGCGCTGGCAGGTGCCGGTGTCCAAGCGCGTCGGCGATCGCGTGGCGACGGCCCGCGTCGACGCCGCGCTGCTCACCGACATCGTCAAGGGCTACCGGCTCGGCGGCCGCGATTTCGTCAGCCTGGTGCATGAAGGCGGCCTGCTGGTGGCGGGTTCGTTCGACAGCGACCGTGCGCCGGGGCGACCGATGCGGACCTCCCCGCTGTTCGCACCCGAGCGCCGCGGGCTGCACGAAGGCCGCTACACCTCCGCGACGCTCGGCGACGGCCGCCGCCGCGAACACGCGTTCCGTCGCATCGACGGCACCGGCCTCACGGTGGTCGTCGGCGCCGAACCGCCGAACATCCTCGACCTGTGGGGTCGCCCGGCCGCCGCGATCGTCGTCGTCGCGCTTCTGATGGCGCTGGCCTGGGGCTGGCTGGTGCGACGGTTCGAGCGCGTGCGCGACGAGCAGGACGCACTCATCGAACGCCTCGCCGGTGCGCTGGATACCGTGCGCAATCGCGAGGACCGCCTGCAGCAGGCGCAGGCACTGGCGCGGCTCGCCGAATACCAGTGGGAGCCCGAGCGCGGCCTGATCCACGTCACGCCGCAGGGTGCGCGCATCTACGGCCTGCCCGAGGACGTGCGCGTGATGCGCATCGAGGATGTGTTCGAGCTCGTGCATCCCGACGACCGCGCGCGCCTGCTCGCGAGCGGCGAGAAGCTCGCGCGCGACGGCACGCCGAACGAGCAGCAGTTCCGGATCCGCCGACCGGACGGCGCCGAGCGCGTGGTGCTCGCGCGCTCTGCTTACACGACGGACGAGCACGGCCATCCGATCGTGCGCGGCTTCCAGCAGGACATCACCGACCTCGTCGAGGCGCGCGAGGCCGCGCTGCGCGCGCAGGCCGACTACCGCTTCCTGTTCGAGCACAACCCGCTGCCGATGTGGGTCTTCGACCGCGAGTCGCTGACGATCCTCGCGGTCAACGACGCGATGGTCGCGCACTACGGCTATGCCCGCGAGGAGCTCGTCGGCGCGAGCATGCTGTCGATCCGGCCCGAATCCGAGCGAGAGGCGCTGGTGAACGCGGCACGCGAGGACTCGCGCGATCGCCCGCAGGGTCGAGTCTGGACGCACCTGCATCGCGACGGCCATGCCATGCGCATGGCGATCTACAACCACGACATCGAGTTCGACGGCCGCCGCTCGCGCCTGATCGCCGCGCAGGACGTCACCGAGCGCGAACGCGCGGACGAGCGGTTCCGGCTGGTGTCCCGTGCGACCAGCGACGCGATCTACGACCTCGACCTGCAGTCGGGCGCCGTCTGGTGGAGCGAGAGCTACTACGCGCGCTTCGGCGTGCTGCCGGGCACGCTGCCGAGCAACGACGAGTGGCTCGCGCGCATTCACCCGGCGGACCACGTGCGCGTGACCTCCGGGTTGCGTCGCGTGCTTGCCGGCCCCGAAGCCGAGTGGCAGTCGCAGTACCGTTACCGACGCGGCGACGGCAGCTATGCGCTGGTCATCGACCGCGGCTTCATCCAGCGCGACGCCACCGGCCGCGCGCTGCGCGTGGTCGGCGGCATGCTCGACATGAGCGAGCGCGAGAATTACGAGGAGCGGCTGGCCTACCGCGCGACGCACGACGCGCTCACCGACCTGCCGAACCGTCAGCTCCTGCAGGACCGCCTGCAGCAGGCGCTGCTCAACGCGCAGCGCTACGGCCGCGACGGCGTGCTGATCTTCGTCGACCTCGACGATTTCAAGCTGGTCAACGACACGCTCGGCCACAGCGCCGGCGACCTCGTGCTGTGCGAGGTCGCGAACCGCCTGCGCACCGTCGCCCGCGAAACCGACACCGTCGCGCGCTTCGGGGGCGACGAATTCGTCATCATCCTCACCGAGCAGCTGGGTGATGCCGGCGCGGCCGAAGTGATCCGCCGCATCAACGAGGCGCTCAACCGCCCGATCGATACCGGCGCATCGCAGCAGACGCTGACCGCCAGCATCGGCTGGTGCCGGTTCCCCGAGGCGGGCACCGACGTCGAGACGCTGCTCAAGCACGGCGACCTGGCCATGCACCAGGCGAAGCGCCAGGGGCGCAACCGGGCGGTGCCGTTCCAGAACGAATTCGTCGATGGCGTGTCGCGGCGCGTGCAGCTGGTCGCGGAACTTCGCCGCGGGCTGGAGCGCGACGAGTTCGTGCCGGTGTTCCAGCCGCTGTTCGATGGCGACGAACGTCCTGTCGCGCTGGAGACGCTGGTGCGCTGGCGTCACCCGGAGCGCGGCCTGCTGCTGCCGGGTGAGTTCATCCCGGTGTGCGAGGAGAGCGGCCTGATCGTGGAACTCGGCCGCCGCGTGCTCGACCAGGCCGCCCGGCACTGGCGCATGCTCGCGGACGCGGGGCTGCCGCACCTGCGCGTGGCGGTGAACGTGTCGCCGGCGCAGTTCAACGACGACCTCCTGCAGCACGTGCGCGCCACGATCGAGGTGCACCGCCTGCCGGCCGAGGTGCTGGAGCTCGAGATCACCGAGGGGCTGCTGATGCAGGACCCGGAGCGCGCGATCGAGCTGATGCGGCAGATCGCGGCGCTGGGCGTCAGCTTCTCCATCGACGACTTCGGCACCGGCTATTCCAGCCTCGCGTACCTCAAGCGATTCCCGATCGATCGTCTGAAGATCGACCGCTCGTTCGTGCGCGACCTCGGCTCGGACGACGACGACGCGGCGATCTGCAATTCGATCATCGGCCTGGCGCACGCCCTCGATATCCGCACGGTGGCCGAAGGCGTCGAGACGGCGCTCCAGCTCGACTGGCTGCGCGCGCGGCAGATCGACGAGGTGCAGGGCTACCTGCTCGCGCGCCCGATGCCGTTCGAGGAGTTGATGCCGCTGCTCATGCGCTACGTGCAGCAGGCGCGGCTGGCCGCGGCGCTGGCCTGAGCGGCCGCGTTTGCGGGAAGCTGCGTCCGTCCTACGGGAGGCTCGCCGCGCCGACCCGCCCTTATCGGCGGTCGAGCTGGTAGACGACGGTGTCGAGAGCGGTGACGCCTTCCGCCGCGAACGATGCCTGCTGGTCGAGGATCGCGCGCCGCTCCAGCGTCCGCACGGTCCAGTCGCGCGCGTACAGCGCGCGCACCTCGGCTTCCGCCACCGAGAACGGCGGGCCGGCCTTTTCGTGCTGCGGGTATTCCAGCGTGATCAGCAGCCCGCGACACCCCGTCGGAAGCCGCGCGTAGAGTTCGCGGACGTAGCGCTCGCGCATCGCTGGGGGCAGGGCGATGATCGCCGCGCGGTCGAACACGGCGGCGCAGTCGCCAAGCACCGTGGCATCGAGCGAGAACGCATCCCCGCACAGGATTTCGATGGCACCGGCGGCGTAGCGGCGGCCGTAGGCGGTTTCGTCGACCACGGGCTGCAGGCCGTGCTCGGCGAAGAACGCGTTCACCGCGTCCTCCGCGAGTTCGACGCCCAGCACGCGCAGCCCCTGTGACGCCAGCCAGGCCATGTCCAGCGACTTTCCGCACAGGGGCACGAACACCTGCGAGCCCGGCGCGACGTCGAGCGCCGGCCAGTGCTTGAGCATCAGCGGGGTGGGCCGGTCCTGGTGGAAGCCGATCTGTCCGCGATGCCAGCGGTCGAGCCAGAAATCCGGTTCCATGCGCGCGTCCTCCCGGGGAAGCGCGAGTGTCCGCGACGGCGCCCGCCGCTGCCAGTGCACGGGCATGGCAGCCGCGGGCTCAACACCAGCCAATGGGCCCGCGCGGGCGCGGCCACGCAACGCAACGCAGCGGAACCGGACGCGGCGCCCGTTACTCGACCAGCAGCCCTTCGACCTTCTGCCAGCCGCGCGGCAGCAGCCCACCGCGCGCGCCGCGTTGGCCCATGTAGGGCTCGAGGTCCTTGTAGGCCAGCGTCATCGAACGTGCGCCGGACAGCACCACCAGCGACTGGTCGGGGCCGACCACCACCACGTCGATGACGCGCTCGGTGCCCAGCTTCGCCTTCGGGATCTCGATGATCTTGGTGCCCTTGCCGCGCTCCATTTCCGGCAGCTGGCCGATGGGAAACGCCAGGACGTGGCCAGCGCTCGTGGCCGCGACCACGCGATACCCCTTCGCGGTCGACGCGGGCGCCGGCTGCAGCACCTCGGCGTTCGGCGTCAGCGACAGCATGGCCTTGCCGGCCTTGTTGCGGCTGACGAGGTTCTCGAATTTCGTCACGAAGCCGTAGCCCTGGCTGGTCGCGAGCAGGAACGCCTGGTCGGGCTCGCCACTGGCCACCGCCTGGAACGACGCACCGGACGGCGGCGAAAAGCGACCGGTGAGCGGGTCGCCGTTGCCGCGCGCGCTCGGCAACGAGTGCACGACCGTCGAATAGCTGCGCCCGGTCGAGTCGAGGAACGCGACCTGCGCCGTGCTGCGCGTTCGGACGGCGGCCAGCAGTTCGTCGCCTTCGCGGTAGGACAGGCCGGCCGCGTCGATCTCGTGTCCCTTTGCCGCTCGCACCCAGCCCTTCTGGCTGACGACCACGGTCACCGGTTCGCTCGGCACCAGCTCGCTCTCGCTGATCGCCTGCGCGGCACCGCGCGCCACCAGGGGCGAGCGGCGCTCGTCGCCGAACTTCTTGGCGTCGGCCAGCAGCTCGTCCTTGATGAGCTTGCGCAGCTTCGCCTTGCTCGCGAGGATCGCCTGGATCCGGTCGCGTTCGGTGGCGAGGTCGGTCTGCTCGCCGCGGATCTTCATTTCCTCGAGCCGCGCCAGCTGGCGCAGGCGGGTCTCGAGGATGTAGTCCGCCTGCTCGAGGCTCAGTCCGAAGCGCGCCATCAGCACCGGCTTGGGCTCGTCCTCGCTGCGGATGATGCGGATGACTTCGTCGAGGTTGAGGAACGCGACCAGCAGGCCTTCCAACAGGTGCAGACGGCGCTCGACGCGCTCCAGTCGGTGCGTGAGGCGGCGGGTAACGGTGTCGCTGCGGAACTGCAGCCACTCGGTCAGGAACGCGCGCAGGTTCTTGACCTGCGGCTTGCCGTCCAGCCCGATGACGTTGAAGTTGATGCGGTAGCTGCGCTCGAGGTCCGTGGTCGCGAACAGGTGGCCCATCAGCGGTTCGGCGTCGACGCGGTTGCTGCGCGGCACGAGCACGATACGCGTCGGGTTCGCGTGGTCGGACTCGTCGCGGATGTCCTCGAGCCATGGCAGCTTCTTCGCGCGCATCTGCGCGGCGATCTGCTCGATCACCTTGCCCTGCGATGCCTGGTAGGGCAGCGCGGTGATCACGATGTTCGGGCCGTCCTTCTGCCACGTCGCGCGGGCGCGCACCGAGCCGCCGCCGGTCTCGTACATCTGCAGGATGTCCGCGCGCGGCGTGATGATCTCGGCCGCGGTCGGATAGTCCGGCCCCTGCACGTGCTCGCAGAGGTCGCGCACCGTGGCGTCGGGGTCGTCCAGCAGGCGCACGCACGCGCTGACGACCTCGCGCAGGTTGTGCGGCGGCACGTCGGTGGCCATGCCGACCGCGATGCCGGTCGTACCGTTGAGCAGCAGGTGCGGAAGGCGCGCGGGCAGCCAGCTCGGCTCCTCCAGCGTGCCGTCGAAGTTCGGGTCCCAGTCCACGGTGCCGTGCGCGAGCTCGCCGAGCAGCACCTCGGCGATCGGCGTCAGCTTCGACTCCGTGTAGCGCATCGCGGCGAACGACTTGGGATCGTCCTGCGAACCGAAGTTGCCCTGGCCCTCGATCAGCGGGTAGCGGTACGAGAACGGCTGTGCCATGAGCACCAGCGCCTCGTAGCAGGCCGAATCGCCGTGGGGGTGGAACTTGCCGATCACGTCGCCGACGGTGCGCGCGGACTTCTTCGGCTTGGCCCCGGCGTTCAGGCCCAGCTCGCTCATCGCGTAGACGATGCGTCGCTGCACGGGCTTGAGCCCATCGCCGATGAAGGGCAGGGCACGGTCGAGCACGACGTACATCGAGTAGTCGAGGTAGGCGCGCTCGGCGTATTCGCGCAGCGGGATCTGCTCGAAGCCGTGGAAGGTGGAGCGGGGCGAGTCGGTCATGGACTTCCGGGAGGCGACGCGAGCGGCGCTCGCGAGTGCGCGGGCGCGGCCCGCGGGGGTTCGATTCGGCATCGGATTCTACGTGCGCGCTGGACCGGGACAGCATCCGCGGCCGAGGTCTCAGCCGCCGCGACCGAGGCGCGCAATCGGCATTGACACGGCGCGCACGGGCGGCGAACATACGCGCCCTCGCCGGTGACATGTCGCCGGCCGGGCCCAGGTGGCGGAATTGGTAGACGCACTAGTTTCAGGTACTAGCGGGTAAAACCGTGGAGGTTCGAGTCCTCTCCTGGGCACCACATACGAAGTCCTTCAGTGGACGCATCGAAACCCGCCGCGAGCGGGTTTTTTTGCGTCCGGAATCCGGCGCTGCCCGCCCGCGACGGTGAACACGTCACGAACGGCGTCGATCGCGGGCCCGGCTCTTGCCCCCGTCTTCACTGTCGCTGCGCGACGTTCGGGGCACCTTCCGAGCCCCTCCGAGGATGGAGCGCCATGAGCAAACGTGAACTGATCGAACCGAATCCGGGCGACAAGCGCTACGTGCGTCGCGACGAGAAGGGTCGCTTCACCGAGTCCGACGACGTCGGGCGCTCGCTGACGCAGGACCGCAAGCGGCATGCCGAGCACGACGCGGGCCCGGGCCAGGGCGACCGCGGCGATCGCCAGACGCAGCACTGAGGCCTTCCGGGCCGACGAAAGAACCCGCGGGCCGCCGCGGGTTTTTTCGTTGCGGATCAGCTTCCGGCGAGCCGTAGCAGGCGGTCGTCGATGTGGATGGGCATCACCTGCACGCCCTGGATCAGGGGTGCGTCGACATGCTCCGGATTGATCAGAACGTTGCACGTCTCCTCGCACAGTGCGCTCGGCACCTGCGCTGCCAGTGACTGGTGCGACGACCACCAGGCGTCGCCGACCTGCTGAACCTCGCTTCGGTACGGCCGTTCGCGCCAGGTCGAGGGATAGGCGTGCACGACGCTGATGCGGTCACGCGGGATGTGCGCCTTGGCGAGGAAGGCGGACTCCGGCGGGCGACCCTCGCAGTGCGCGAGGAATTCGAGCAGCGCCGTGGCCGGAGAAAGCGCCGCGTAGATCGCCGTGCTGCCTTCCGAGGTCCAGCGCCCCGCGGTGCCCCCGTTCGCCCCGAACGGCTTCTCGCGCTTCGCTTCGTCCACGATCCGGTACAGGGTGACGGTGCCCGGATGATCCGCGCTGTGCTCGGCCGCGACCAGGGTGTCCGACGTCGGCGTGGCGGTGAGGTGCGCCGTCGCGGAGAGCGGGTCGCTCGCCGGGACCGTGTCCTTGAGCGCCTTGTCGAGCTCTTTCTCGCTGGTCGGGGTCGGGGGCTGGGTCTGCATGGAGGCCTCGCGGGTGAACGGACGGCGAGCGTCGTCCGGGCGTTTTAACAAGGCGTAGTCATGTCCACCGTGAAGCTACGGCCGCTTGCCCAGGAGAGCGTCATGCCAGACCGGACCGAACCGCGCTCCACCGAGACGGGGCCTACGCCGCAACCCCCGCTGCGCGCCCTGCTGTTCGACACCGACCAGGTGAGCCGGGAGGTCGACGCGTCGGCGCTGGACGCCTACGCGCGCGTACCCGACCACCGACTGCTCTGGGTCAACGCGCTGGTCGAAGCGGGGCTGCCGGACATGCTGACGCCGCTGGGCGCCGATGTCCGGCGGCTGGATCCCGACGAGGGCGGTGAACTCGGCCTGGTCATCCATGGCGACTGGACCTACCTGCACGTGCGCGCGCTCAACTGGCACGGCGGCGGCAAGCCGGCCCAGGTTCCCGTGGCCATCGGGATCGGGCCGAACGTGGTGGTGACGGTGCATAGGGCGCCGGTCGACTTCCTGGCGAGCGTGCTCAACAACGAGGCCGACCACCTGCGCATCGGCGGCCTCGAGGCGACCAGCTTCGCGATGGGGCTGCTCGACCGGATGCTCACCGACTTCCTCGACGCGCGCGACGCGTTCGAGACCTCGCTCGACCGTCTCGAGTTGATGATCCTGCGCCGCCCGCAACCGCGGCACCTGGGCGAACTGCAGGCCCTGCGGCACATGGCGTCGCGCCTGCGCCGCTACCTCGCCGCGCAGCGCGACCTGTTCGACGCACTGGGCCGGCCGGACTTCGACCCGCGCCTGTCGGACGCCGCCGAACGCCACTGCCGTGCGCTCAGCGGGCGATACGGCGACGTCATGCTGGCGATCGAGGCCGCGCGCGAACTCGTCAACGGCAGCTTCGACCTCTACACCTCGCGCACCGCTGAAAGCACCAACCAGGCGATGCACACGCTGACCGTGGTGACCGTGGTGATGGGTTTCGCGGCTACGGTCGCGGGCGTGCTCGGCATGAATTTCCAGGCGCGCCTGTTCGACACCGGCGAACGCGGGTTCGTGGCGGCCGCCGGACTCATCGCCGCGCTGGTGCTGGGCTCCGGTGCGTGGGCACTGTGGCGGCTGCTGCGCAGCCAGCGTTGAGCCGACGCCGCCTTGATGAACGTGTGAGACGATTCGTTCATGAAAGGAAAAAAATCGAGTGGCGGGCGCGGTGGCGCCGGCAAGTCCCCGCGCGCGGGTGGTAATCGCAAGACCGCGGGTGCGACCCGCGACGGCGCCGGTGCGGCTGCCGGTCGAAAGGGTCCCGCGCCCCAGGGCAAGCGACCGCCGTGGATGCCGGAACCGCCGCTCGCGGCGCGGCGCACGCAGGGGCCGGCGCCCTCCGTCGATCCGCAGGCGCAGCGCGAGGCGGCGCGCTACGAGAAGCCGATCGCCAGCCGCGAAATGATCCTGCAGCTGCTCGCGGCGGCAGACGGCCCCGTGCCGATCGACGTCATCGCCGAGCAGCTGGGCATCAACGACGACGAGCGCCGCGAAGCGCTGGGATTCCGCCTGCGGGCGATGCTGCGCGACGGCCAGCTGCTGCAGAACCGCAGGGGCGCGTACCTGCCCGCGCAGCGCGTCGACCTGCTGCCGGGCGTGGTCATCGCCAATCCGGACGGCTTCGGCTTCCTGAAGCCCGATCCGGGCAACGGCGACGACCTGTTCCTGCCGCCGGCCGAGATGCGCAAGGTCATGCACGGCGACCGCGTGCTGGCCAGCGTCACCGGCGTGGACCGGCGCGGGCGCCGCGAAGGCGCGATCGTCGAGGTGCTGGAGCGACGCCTCACGCGACTGATCGGCCGTTACGAGACGCGCGCCGGCGTGGGCGTAGTAATCCCCGACGATCGGCGCATCCAGCAGGATGTGCTGATTCCGCCGGACGACCGCAACGAGGCGCGCGACGGCCAGCTGGTCGTCGTCGAAATCACCGAGATGCCGGACGGCAAGCGCCTGCCCGTGGGCCGCGTGCTGACCGTGCTCGGCGATCGCCTGACCGCGTCGCTCGCGGTGCAGGCGGCCATCCACGGCCATGACATCCCGCACGAATTCCCGCAGGCGGTGCTCGAACAGGCGGCGGCGATCCCGGTCGACGTGGACGAGGCCACCGCCGTGGGGCGCGTCGACCTGCGCACCGTGCCGCTGGTCACCATCGATGGCGAGGACGCGAAGGACTTCGACGACGCGGTCTGGTGCGAGCCCAATCGCGACGGCTTCCGCCTCATCGTGGCGATCGCCGACGTCTCGCATTACGTCAAGCCCGGCACGCCGCTCGACGACGAGGCGCAGAAGCGCGCGACCTCGGTCTATTTCCCCGGCTTCGTGGTGCCGATGCTGCCGGAGACGCTGTCCAACGGCATCTGCTCCCTCAAGCCGCGCGTCGACCGCCTGTGCTTCGTCTGCGACATGCAGGTGGACCGCAAGGGCGAGGTGACCTCGTCGAAGTTCTACGAGGCGGTCATGCACTCGCATGCGCGCCTGACCTACACGCAGGTCTGGAACGCGATCGGCGACGACGTGAGCGACGACGCGAGGGCCGAGGCGCGGTCGTACATCGGCGCACTGCTCCCGAACATCGAGCAGTTGCACCAGCTGTTCCAGGTGCTGGTGCGCGCGCGGCAGAAGCGCGGCGCGATCGAGTTCGAATCGAGCGAGGTGCGCTTCGTCATCGGCCCGCAGGGCGAGGTGACGCAGGCGGGCATGATCCAGCGCAACGACGCGCACAAGCTGATCGAGGAGTGCATGATCGCGGCGAACGTCCAAGCCGCTCGCTTCCTGATCAACGCCGACGTGCCGGCGCCGTACCGCATCCACGAGCGCCCGCCGGAGCAGAAGTACACCGACCTGCTCGAATTCCTGAAGGAGTTCGGCCTGCGCATGCCGCCGTGGTCGAAGGTCGAGCCGAAGGACTTCACCCACCTGCTGAAGAAGATCCGCGATCGCCCCGAGGCGGCGCTGCTGGAATCCGTGCTGCTGCGCAGCCAGTCGCTGGCCGTGTACGCGCCGGTCAACGTGGGCCACTTCGGTCTTGCCCTCGATGCGTATGCCCACTTCACGTCGCCGATCCGCCGCTATCCCGACCTGCTGGTGCACCGTGCGATCAAGCACGTGCTCAGCGGCGCGCGTCCGGAGAAGTTCCGCTATTCGCCGAGCGCGATGGCGCAGCTGTCGCTGGAATCGTCGGAGCGCTCGCGTCGCGCCGACGAGGCCGCGCGCGAAGTCGACGAGCGCTACCGCGCCGCGTGGATGGAGCAGCACGTCGGCGGCGAATTCGCCGGCACCATCAGCGGCGTGACCAGCTTCGGCCTCTTCGTCGAGCTTGACGATTCGAAGGTCACCGGACTCGTGCACGTGACGCAGCTGCCGAACGACTTCTACCACTTCGATCCGATCCGCAAGACGCTGACCGGCGAACGCCGCGGTCGCGAGTACCGCTTGGGCGACCGCGTGGACATCGTCGTGCTGAAGGCGAGCGTCGAGGATCGGCGCATCGATTTCCGGCTGCTGGAAGAGGGCGGCGGCGCGAAGCCGCTGCCGCCGCGCGGGCAGCCGGCGAAGCGGAAGAAGCAGGCGTATTGAGCCCTCTCTTTCAGCATGGCAATGCTGGTCTCCCGCCTCGAGGCGCGGAGACGTTCGTGAGCGCGCGCTGTCGCGGCGCGGCACAATAGGCGCATGAGCAAACAGAACCAGTGGATCGCCGGCATCAACGCGGTGTCGGCCGCACTCCAGAACGACGCTGAGCACGTGCGCGAGGTGCTGCTGGAAGCCGGGTCGAAGAATCCCCGCATCCAGGAGATCGAATCGCAGGCGCGGCGCCTGGACATTCCGGTGCGTCGCGTCGCGCAGCAGGCGCTCGATGGCGCCTCCGGCGGCGTCCGCCACCAGGGCGCGATCGCCCGCTACGTGGCGGCGCGCACGTGGGGCGAGAACGAGCTCCAGGGCCTGGTGGAGGCCGCCGATGGCCGGGCGCTCGTGCTGGTGCTGGACGGCGTGCAGGACCCGCACAACCTCGGCGCGTGCCTGCGCAGCGCCGCGGCCGCGGGCGTCACCGCGGTCGTGATCCCGAAGGACAAGTCGGTGCAGGTCAACGCGACGGTGCGCAAGACGTCGGCCGGCGCCGCGGATGCCGTGCCGGTCGTGCAGGTGACCAATCTTTCGCGCGCGATGAAGGAGCTGCAGCAGCTCGGGGTCTGGCTCTACGGCCTGGCCGGCGACGCGGGCGATTCGCTTTACGGGCTGGACCTGCGCGGCAACGTCGGCCTCGTGCTCGGCGGCGAGGCGGACGGGCTGCGCCGCCTCACGCGCGAAACCTGCGACGGGCTCGTGTCGATCCCGATGCCGGGGGCGGCGGAGACGGGCGTCGAAAGCCTGAACGTGTCGGTCGCGGCGGGCGTCACGCTCTTCGAAGCCGTGCGCCAGCGGAGTGCCCGCTGATGGAACAGGACGCCGTCATCGCACTGCAGTGGTACGACATCGTCGGCCTGGGCGGCACGCTCGCGATCCTCGCCGCGTACTTCCTGCTGCAGACGCGCAGGCTGTCGGGCACGGGCCTGACGTACCAGTTGCTCAACCTGTTCGGCGCCGCGGGCATCCTCGTGTCGCTCGTCGGCAAGTTCAACCTGTCGGTGTTCCTCCTGGAACTCGCCTGGGTCCTGGTCAGCGGCTACGGCATCGTCCGCTCGATGCGCGAGCGTCGCTGACCCAAGCCGTGGCTTGGTGGTGCGCGCATCCGCTGGCTCGGCTGTCGCGTACTCCTATCGGGCACGCCGGGTTCGTGCTTGCGGGGGCGGGGCGGGGGTGGCATAACCGTTCAGCCTCCGGCATCCGTCGGAGGTTCCGATGTCCGCCACCGTCCACCTCCGCTTCGCAGGGAACGCCATGCTCGAGACGCTGCCCCTCCCGGGCGAGACCGCGGCGGACCCGCTCGCGGCGCAGTTGCTCGAGGTCGCCCGCGGCGATCGCGACGCGTTCGAGCGCCTCTACCGACTTGCATCGCCGCGCCTGTTCGCGATCTGCATTCGCGTACTGTCCGATCGCGCCGAGGCCGAGGACGTACTCCAGGATGTCTTCGCCACCATCTGGCACAAGGCCGACCAGTTCGACCCCGGTCGTGCCGGCGCGATGGCGTGGATGTCGATGATCGCCCGCAATCGCGCGATCGACCGTCTGCGCTCGCCCGGCCACGCCGTCCGCAGGACGGCGGTCGAGCTCGGCGACGAATTGCCCGATTCCGGGGCGTCGCCGGTCGACGAGGCCGAGGCGTCCGACGAGCGCGAACGCCTTCAGCACTGCCTGCAGAAGCTCGACGACCGACGCCGTGGGCTGATCCGCACCGCTTTCTTCGAAGGCGCGACGTACGAGGAACTGGCGAGCCGCTCGGGCGCGCCGCTGGGCTCGGTGAAGAGCTGGATCCGCCGTGGACTCCTGCAGCTGCGTGCGTGCCTGGAGACCTGACCGTGCGCGACCTCGATCTCGACCGCGATCCGCCGTCCGCCGACCTGTTCGCCGCCGAGTACGTGCTGGGCGTGCTGGATGCCGCGCAGCTGCAGGCCGCCCGCCTGCGCGCCGCGCGCGATCCCGCGTTCGCGCGGCTGGTGGACGAATGGAGCCGCCGGCTGGACGCGCTGAACGACGAACTCGGCGGGGCCGATGTCCCCGCGCATGCGTGGCCCCGGCTGCGCACGCGGCTGGGCTGGTCGCCCGTGGCCACGCGCGCCGAGCCCGCCCGCGTCGGCTTCTGGAAGGGCGCAGCCGCGGCCGGGTTCGCCGCAGCCGCGGTGTTGGCGGTCGTCGCATTGCAGCGACCGCGCGTGGCCCCGCCATCGCCCACCCTCGCCTCCACGCCCGCTAAGCCGGCTGCGAGCGGCGCGATGCCGGAACTGCCGGTGACGCAACTGGTCGCCAACAACGGGCAGATCGCCTACCTGGCGACCGTCGACATGCGCACCGGGGGCATGTGGCTGGTGCCGGTGCCGGGTACCGTCCCCGCCGGCACGCGCGCGCCGGTGCTGTGGCTGATCGCGCCGGGGCAGAAGCCCAAGTCGCTCGGCTACGTGGGCGCGTCGCGCTCGCAGTGGGTCGACGTGCCGAAGGACGAACTGCACGCCGGCATGCAGTCCGGTTGGACGGTCGCGATCACGATGGAACCGGTGCAGCCGGTGGCGCCGCAGGCACCGTCGACGAAGCCGATGGCGGCCGGCACGCTCGCGCTCTGAGTTGCGGAGCCGGGTTTACGCCGTCGCGTCGTCCGCGGGCGCCGCACCGGGTCCGCCGAGCATCGGCCAGCTGTTGACGATGCGACAGAACAGTTCGGCCGTGCGCTCCGCGTCGTACACGGCCGAATGGGCTTCGTCCGCGCGCCATTCGATGCCCGCCGCCTGCAGCGCACGCGCCAGCACGGTCTGCCCGTAGGCGACGCCGCCGAGCGTGACGGTGTCGAACACGCTGAACGGGTGGAACGGGTTGCGCGGATGCTTCGAACGCGCCACGGCAGCGTTCAGAAAGTTGAGATCGAAGTGCGCGTTGTGCCCGACGAGGATCGCGCGTTGGCAGCCGTGCTTCTTCAGCGCCGTGCGAACGGGCGCGAACACCACGTCGAGCGCCTGCCGTTCGTTCTTCGCGTCGCGGAACGGATGGTCGATGATGATCCCGGTCACTTCGAGCGACTTCGGATCGATCTCCATGCCCGGCGCGGGCACCACGTGCGAGCTCGCCGTGGGCCCGGGCACGAGTCGGCCGTGCTCATCGAGATCCAGCGGCACCGCCGCGATCTCCAGCAGCGCATGGCGATTCCAGTCGAACCCGCCCGTCTCCACGTCGACGACGACGGGGAGGAAACCGCGAAAGCGCGAAGCGAGTGAAGGCACGGCGGGGATCGTGGGGGAACGGGTCCGCAGCCTAGCAGAGGCGGCGCGGGCGATCAGTCGGGCGGTCGCGTGCCCAGCACGATGCCGCCGCGGCGGTAGCGCTCGAGCAGGCCGAGCCCCTGTTCGACGAAGGCGTCCGCATCGGGTGCCTGCGCATCGCGCGCGAGCGCGCGCAGCACCGCGTCGCCGCTCGCCGCCGGGTTTTCTGTCAGCCGGTGCAGGAGATGGAACGCCACCGGTCCGAGCTCGTGGAACGCGACGTTCCCGGCCGCTTCGCGATGCAGGAGCAGCAGCGTCGTCGCCGCCTCTGGCCGGTGGCCGGGGGCGATGCGGTGAACCGGCCAGTCATAGGCCAGCGGCCAAGCCACCGGCGACAAGACGGGAACGCCGGCGCGCAGGTCGCCGTCCGGGGCGTGCGGCACGTCCGATGGGCGCGCCTCGCTCAGTTGCAGTGCGAGCTCGACCCATTCGTAATGCGCCAGCTCGCGTAGCCAGGGCGGATCGTCGCGCCCGCTTTCCCACCGCGTGTCGAGGTAGCGCAGCAGTTCGCGCGCCAGCTCGCTGAAGACCGGCGTGCGCGCCGGGTGCTCGCGCAGGAAATCGCGCATCAGCGCCTGCCAGGCGTCGTCTCCCTGCATCGCGCGAAGCACGGGAAACGTCGTCGCCAGCAGCGAGGTGATGTTGTTGAAGACGAGATCCGCATAGACCTGCAGACGACGGGGCTCGACGCCGACGGGTGCCGGGGCCGACAGCGGATCGCGGATCCATGCCGCGAGCGCCCGTTGCGCTTCCAGCGGGTCGCGCGGGTCAGGCGGCATCACGCTGAGCAATGTCGCGCCGCAGCCGCGTGCGGACCCCGTCGAGTTCGCCGAGGAGCTCGTCGAACGGCGGCAGGTTAAAGTCCCGCTCCAGCAGCGTCGGCCGCGGCCCGCAATGCGCGTAGGCCTCGTCGAGCAGCGCCCAGACCGGGTCGCTCACCGCTGCGCCGTGCGTATCGATCTTGAGGTCGTCCGCCTCGTCGTGGTGGCCCGCGACGTGCAGGTAGGCCACGCGCGACGCCGGCAGCGCACGCAGGAACCCGCGAGCGTCGTAACCGTGGTTGGTCGCGTTGACGACGATGTTGTTGACGTCGAGCAGCAGGTCGCAATCGGCGCGCTCGACCACCTCGTTCACGAAGTCGATCTCGCGCAGCGCGCCGTCGCCGCCGGCGTCCAGCGTCGCGGAGTAGGAGACGTTCTCGACGGCGAGTCGACGGCCCAGCACGTCCTGGACGTCGCGGATGCGGCCGACCACGTGCTCGACCGCGGCGCGGTTGAACGGCAGCGGCATCAGGTCGTACAGCTGGCCCTGCGCGTCGCTGCAGGCCGACAGGTGCTCGCTGTAGAGCACGCAGCGGTGGGTGTCGAGGAAGCGGCGCAGCCGCAGCAGGAAGGTGCGGTCGAGCTCGCCGGGACCGCCGAGCGACAGCGAGAGCCCGTGGCAGACGAGTGGCCAACGGGCGGTGACCTCCGCGAACGCATCCCCGAGCGCGCCGCCCACGCCCATCCAGTTCTCGGGCGCGACTTCGAGGAAATCGACCGCATCCTGCGAGGCGGCCCGCAACGGGCCCAACAGGGCCCGCCGCAGGCCGAGGCCGACGGCGTCGGGAGCGAGGACCGGCGCCGCAGCCATGATCAAACCGGGGCGCGCAGGCTCAGATCGAGCCGCCGCACTTGCCCTCACCGCACTTGCCTTCGGCCATCTTCGCGTCGGCGACCTTCTTGGTGGCGGCGGGCGCCGGCTTCGCGTGGGCCTTGTCGGCGCCGCAGCTCATCTCGCCGGCTTTCATCTTCGCTGCGCCGCACTTGGCTTCGCCGGCCTTGGCCTTGTCGGCGCCGCACTTGGCTTCGGCCGCTTTCATGTCCGCGCCGCACTTCATCTCGGACGACTTGGCATCGGTCTTCGGCGGGGCGTCGGTGGCGGCCAGCATGTAGCCCTGCGACAGCGCGGTCGACGCGAAAGCCGTGCCGGCCAGCAGCAGGCCGCCGGTGAGCGCGGTAAGGGCGGGGGTCTTGAGCGAACGGGACATGGGCGATGACCTTCCTGTGGGCGGCCGGGCCGCGTGGAGACCGCGATGCTAGCGCGGCGGGAGGGATAGGGCAGCCGGGCTTCCGGACTGCCGGCACCCTAACGCCGGGTGCCTGAACCGACCTACGGCGTCCGCGACGCGACGGATGCAGCGACCGCCGCGGCAGCCGAGCCAGCGGCCTCGCCCACGTCGTACCGCCGTCCGGTTGGTCAGAGCGTCGCGGTATTGCTGCCGTCGGCCTTCTCGCGTGGCGGCAGCGCCTCCTCGCCGCGCACCAGGAACCACACGTTCTCCGCGATGTTGGTCGCATGGTCGCCGATGCGCTCGATGTTCTTCGCCATGAACAGCAGGTGGGTGCACGGGGTGATCGCGCGCGCATCCTCCATCATGTACGTCAGCAGCTCGCGGAACAGGCCGGTATACGCGGCGTCGATCTCGGCGTCCCCCGCGCGAACCCGCTGCGCCGCGTCGACGTCGCTGTCGCGATAGGCGGCGATGACCGCGCGCACCTGCTGCACGGCCAGACGCCCGATCAGCTGAAGCCCGGCGACGTGCGGCAGCGCCGGCGACGCGTTCAGCGCCATCGAGCGCTTGGCGACATTGGCGGCGTAATCGCCGATGCGCTCGATGTCGGATGCGATGCGGATCGCGGCGAGGATCTCGCGCAGGTCGCGCGCCATCGGGCCGCGCAGCGCGAGCTTCATGACGTCGTGGCTGATCTCGCGTTCCAGCGAATCGAGCGCTTCGTCATTGGCGACGATGCGCGCGGCGGCCTTGTCGTCGCGGCGCTGCACCACGTCGAGCGCCGCTTCGAGCTGCAGCGCGGCCATCTCGGCCATGCGCAGCGTTTCATCGAGCAGGCGGGCCTGCTCGGCATCGAAACTCTTGAGGATGTGATCGTGCATGGTCAGCCGAACCGCCCGGTGATGTAGTCCTCGGTCTGCTGCTTCGAGGGATTGGAGAAGATCGTCTCGGTGGTGCCGTGCTCGACCAGCTCGCCCAGGTACATGAAGGCGGTGAAGTCGGAGATGCGCGCGGCCTGCTGCATGTTGTGCGTCACGATGACGATGGTGAAGTCGCGCTTGAGCTCGTCGACGAGCTGCTCGATGCGGCTGGTGGAGATCGGGTCGAGCGCCGAGGTCGGCTCGTCGAGCAGCAGGACGTCGGGCCGCAGCGCGACGGCGCGCGCGATGCACAGGCGCTGCTGCTGTCCGCCGGACAGGCCCAGCGCGCTCTGGCCGAGCTTGTCCTTGACCTCGTCCCACAGCGCCGCCTGGCGCAGCGCCTGCTCCACGCGGGTCTGCATGTCCGCCTTTGACAGGCGCTCGTGGTGGCGGATGCCGTAGGCGACGTTCTCGAAGATCGTCATCGGGAACGGCACCGGCTTCTGGAACACCATGCCCACCTTGCTGCGCAGGCGATTGAGCGGGTACTTCGGGTCGAGGATGTTCTCGCCGTCCAGCAGCACTTCGCCGCTCGCGACCAGCTTGGGATACAGCGCGTAGATGCGGTTGAAGACGCGCAGCAGCGTGGACTTGCCGCAACCCGACGGGCCGATCAGCGCGGTCACCCGCTTCTCGGGGATGTCGAGCGCGATGTTGCGGAGCGCGTGGAAGCGGTCGTAATGGAAATCGAGCCCGCGCGCGGCGAGCTTGACCGGCGACGCGGCCGCGGCCGCGTGCGGGGTCTCGAGCTGGAGGCGGGGAGCGTCGTTCATCGCGAGGTCCGGCGGAAGGGCGGCGTTCATCAGTCGTGGGTGATCCGGTGGCGCGAGACGATGGCGCGGGCGACGAGGCTCACCGCCAGCACGAACAGCATCAGGACGAACGCACCCGCCCACGCCAGCGAATGCCAGGCGTCGTAGGGGCTCATCGCGTACTGGAAGATCACCACCGGCACGTTGGCCATCGGCTGCGTGACGTCGGTCGACCAGTACTGGTTGTTGAGCGCGGTGAACAGCAGGGGTGCGGTCTCGCCGGAGATGCGGGCGAGCGCGAGCAGGATGCCGGTCGCGATGCCAGGCAGCGACGCGCGGTACAGCACCTGCATCACCACTTTCCATTGCGGGATGCCCAGCGACAGCGCGGCCTCGCGCATCTGCGTCGGCACCAGTCGCAGCATCTCGTCGGTGGTGCGCACGACCACCGGCAGCACGATGAAGGCGAGCGCGATCGCGCCGGCGAGGGCGGAGAAGTGGCCCATCTTCGCGACCACCAGCGTGTAGACGAACAGGCCGAGCACGATCGACGGGGCCGACAGCAGGATGTCGTTGACGAAGCGGATGACGTCGCCGATGCGGCTGCGGTTGGCGTACTCGGCCAGGTAGGTGCCGGCGAGCACGCCGATCGGCGCACCCAGCAGGATGCCCATCGCGCTCATGAGTGCGCCGCCGAAGAACGCGTTCAGCAGACCGCCGTCTTCGCCGGGTGGCGGGGTCATCGCGGTGAACAGCGCGCCGTTCATCGAGGCGATGCCGTTGTGCAGCGTCGTCCAGAGGATCCAGACGAGCCAGAACAGCCCGAACACGGTCGCCACGACCGCCAGGGCCTGCGCGATCAGGTTCTTCGCGCGGCGCATTCCGTACAGCGGCAGCATCAGTTGCCCTCCCGCTTCGACAGGCGCCGAAGCATCAGGCGCGCGACCGCCAGCACGACGAAGGTGACGAGGAACAGCACGAAGCCGAGCGCGATCAGCGCCGAACGGTACTGCTCGGAGTCCGCTTCCGCGAACTCGTTGGCGATGGTCGCGGCGATTGAATTGCCCGGCATCAGCAGCGACGCCGTGAGTTCGTGCGCGTTGCCGAGTACGAACGTCACCGCCATCGTCTCGCCGAGCGCGCGGCCCAGGCCGAGGAAGATGCCGCCGATGACGGCCGAGCGGGTGTAGGGCAGCACGACGTCCCAGACGACCTCCCATCGCGTCGATCCGAGCGCGTAGGAGGACTCCTTCAGCCGGCCGGGCACGGTCAGGAAGACCTCGCGCATCACCGATGCGATGAACGGGATGATCATGATCGCGAGCACGAGGCCCGCGGTGAGCATCCCGAGCCCGAGCGGCGGGCCCGCGAACAGCACCCCCACGCCTGGGAGCGTGCCGAGGTGCGCGTCGATCCACGGATAGACGTGCTCGGCGAGATAGGGCACGAGTACGAACAGGCCCCACATGCCGTAGATGATCGACGGGATGCCCGCGAGCAGTTCGATGGCCGTGCCCACCGGCCCGCGCAGCCACTTGGGCGCGATCTCCGTGAGGAACATCGCGATGCCGAAGCTCACAGGCACCGCGATCACCAGCGCGATCAGCGCGGTGACGAGCGTGCCGTAGATCGGAACCAGGGCGCCGAAGTCCTGACCCACCGGGTCCCAGGCGCGCGAGGTGAAGAAGCCGAGGCCGAACTTCGTGAACGTGGCGCGCCCGCCCCACAGCATGGAAAGCGCGGCGGCCGCGAGGGCGAGCAGCACGAACACGCCGGCGGCGGTGACGAGCCAGCGGAAGCCGCGGTCGGCCATCGCGTCGCGTGCGCCGGTATCGGCGAGAGGGGCGGGGATGGCGCTCATGTCACCGAGGGCGTGCGACGACCGCCGCGGCGCGCGTGCGCCGCGGCGGATCGAGGGTGGAGGTCGCTCGTGGAGCAGCGGCGCGCATCACTTGAACTGCGTCGACCAGTACGTCTCGACCTGCGCCACCAGCGCCGGCGGCAGCGGCACGTAGTTCAGCGATTCGGCCGTATTTCCGCCGTCGTGCAACGCCCAGCGGAAGAAATCGAGCGCCGCCTTCGAGCGCGCGGCGTCCTTCGGCTGCTTGTACATCAGGATGAAATTCGTCGCGGCGATCGGCCACGCCTGCGCGCCGGGCGCGTCGGTGATGACCACGCTGAAGTCCTTCGCGTTCGCCCAGTCCGCCGTGGCGGCCGCCGCCTGGAACGACGCGATGCCCGGCTGCACCCACTGGCCGGCCGCGTTGCGCATCTGCGCATGCGCCATTCCGTTCTCCGCGGCGTACGCCAGCTCGACGTAGCCGATGGAGCCCTTGATCTGCTTCACGTAGGCGGCCACGCCTTCGTTGCCCTTGCCGCCGATGCCGGTCGGCCAGTTCACGGACGTGCCTTCGCCGACCTTCGCCTTCCAGGCGGGGCTCACCTTGGAGAGGTAATTGACGAAGTTGAACGTGGTGCCCGAGCCGTCCGAGCGCTTGACCACGTTGATCTTCATCGACGGGAGCGCGACGCCCGGGTTGAGCTGCGCGATCGCGGCATCGTTCCAGGTCGTCACCTTGCCGAGGTAGATGTCCGCGAGCACGGGGCCGGTAAGCTTTAGCTGGCCCGCGGCGATGCCCGGCAGATTCACCACCGGCACGACGCCGCCGACGGCCGACGGGAACTGGCCGAGCCCGGCCTGCGCCAGCTCGTCGGCACCGAGCGGCTTGTCGCTGGAGCCGAAATCGACCGTGCCGGCCTTGATCTGCGCGATGCCGCCGCCCGAGCCGATCGACTGGTAATTGATCTTGCTGCCGGTCTTCTGCGCGTACTCCGCCGACCACTTGGACAGCAGCGGGTAGATGAACGTGGCGCCGGCGCCGGTGATTTCGGCGTGCTTGGCGTCTGTAGCGGTTGCGGGCGCCGCGGCGGACGGCGTCTTGTCGGAGTTGCTGCCGCCGCCCGAGCAGGCGGACACGGCAACGGCAAGGGCGAGGGAAAGGGCGGCGAGGCGGGCGAGCTTCATGGGCGTCTCCACGGTGCGGCCACGATGGCCGCTCATGGGCGCACATGTAATGATCATTTCGTTACAGGGTCGTGACACCTGCCAGCGAATGTGACAGCAGCCGCCCTAACGACGACGGGCCCCGATGGGCCCGTCGCCTGTAGCACCGCGTGATCAGTACTTTGCGTTCGCGGCCCAGTAGGCCTCGATCTGCTTGATCAACGTGTCCGGCAGGGGCACGTAGTCCAGAGCGCGGGCCTGCGCGTCGCCGTTCGTATAGACCCAGCGGAAGAACTCGATCGAGTTCTTGGCGCCGGCGGCGTTGCGCGGC
>NZ_SMRQ01000038.1 GCF_004359965.1 Cognatilysobacter segetis
TGTGGTCGAGGGTGTAGTCGGGGTCGGCGATCGAGCGCGTGAGGCCCGTGTCGGCCGAGGCGGGCGACGAAAGTTCGGCGGTGCTGGTCATGCAGGCGGCTCCGGCGCGGCCGGAAGGCCGCGAGGTGGCGTCGGGGAAGGGGGCCGCCGGCGGAGCGGACACGGGCCGGCGAGGGCGCGGATTCTAGCAGCGGGGTGCCGACCCCTCCGTTCGGTGGCGTATCGAGCACGCGCTGGCATCGGACTTGCTTGGCCCGGGCGGTGCCGGTCCGCCGGCGCGTCCGCATTCCGAAACAGCCAGGTCCCCCGTCATGATCCGTCGTCCCCTGCTCGCCGCCCTGCTCGCGGCCGGCCTCGCCTTCACCGCGTCCGTTTCCGCCCAGACCGTCGACCTGCCGCGCCAGGTCGAGTTCTATTTCGACGCCGATGCCGTCACCCTGCGCCCCGTGCTCGAACTCAAGGAGCGCACGCCCGCGACGGTCGAGCGCCTGACCCGCACTGTCGAGCGCCGCCCGGAGGCGGTGCTGGAAACCGCGCAGCTCGCCCACTACGCGATGCAGGGCAGCCAGGCCGACGTCGGCCGCGACCTGTACGCCCGCGCGCTCTCGCGCATCGACATCAACAGCGCGCTGTGGAAGCCGATCAAGTTCAACTTCGGCTGGGACCTCTACCGCAGCGGCGATGCCGCCGGTGCGCTCGCGCAGTGGGCCGCCATCGGCAATCGCGGCGTGACCGCCGCGTGGATGCCGCCGTCCTACGCGATCGCGCTGTGGAAGGCCGGCCGCCGCGACGAGGCGGTGCGCTGGTACGCCGCCGCCGTGCGCACCGAGCCGACGCAGTGGTCGACCCCCGCGCAGTACGCGCAGCTGCTGCCGCAGTGGCGCGACGACGAGCGCGCGACGCTCGCCGAGGTGCAGGCCGCCTGGGCCGCCAATCCGCCCGCATGGCCGTGACCGCCGCGCACTGATCCGCTCGACCGTCGCCACGGCACCCCGCCGTGGCGACGATGACCGCACACGCGACCTCCACGGCTGCTTGCTAGATTGCCGCTCCCCGGCCGTCGCGAGCTGCGCTTGAAGTCGATCCCGCCTGCCCTGCTGCTCCTGCTCGCGAGCCTGCCCGTGCGGGCGCAACAGGCGACGACCGCTGCACCCCCGTCCGCGCCGCTGCCCGACATCGAAGTCGCCGCCGACGTGCACATGCAGTCGGTGCGCTTCGACAGCGACCCGCAGGCGCAGGTCACCTTCAGCGGCGGGCCAAGGCTCGATACCCGCCACGACGTCGAGCGCGAGAACCTGCCCAAGCCGGTAGCCGGCGGTACGACCTACCGCGACGTCACCGTGCGCACCACGATCAGCGCGACGCTGCTCGATCCGGCCGCTGCGCCCGACACGCCCACTCCCGCTTCCCTCCCGCCTCCCGAGGATCGTCCATGACCCGTCCGTTCCCGTGCCTGCTCGCAGGCGCGCTGCTCGCCGCTGCCGCCCCGATCGCCTTCGCCCAGCAGGCCACCGGTTCGACGACCGCCCCCGGCGTCGCGCCCGTGGATCGCACGGTAAGCCCGGTCAGCCGCGTCGGCACGACGACGGGCGCGACGGGATATCGCGCGTCGGCCGCGGGCGACGAGCCCGACGTGCTGCTCGACGTGCCCAACCTCTCGATCGACGAGATCAAGCTCGACGTGCAGAACCTCGAGGCGCACATCGCGCTGAACGCGCAGCTCGCGAACCTGCTCAAGCTCAACGCGGGTGCCGATGTCGCCATCGAACGCGTCAACATCCAGATCAAGGGCGTCAAGGCGCAGGCGCTGCTGAAGGTGCGGCTGGACAACGTCGCGGCGATCATCGACCGCACGCTGACCACCATCGACCGCAACCCGCAGATCCTCACCAAGCTGCTCGATTCGGTCGACAAGACGGTCGGCACCGTGGGCGGCGTGGCCAACAACGCGATCCGTCCGGGTGGCGTGGTCGACCGCACCGTGGGCACGGTGGGCAACGTCGCCAACACGGCGGTGCAGCCGGGCGGCGTCGTCGATCGCACGGTCGGCACGGTGGGCAACGTGGCGTCCGACGCGCTCAAGCCGGGCAGCGTGCTGTCGTCGACGGTGAATTCGCTGGGCCAGACGGTTCAGCGCGTCGTAGACGCGTCCGGCAACATCGTCGAGCGCACGCTGGATGCCAGCGGCAAGGTGCTGAGCTCGCGCGTGGTGCAGGCCGCCGCCGGTCGCTGAACGGGAAGCACGGGTGCGCGCCGTTGCGGCCGTCGTCCTGACGGCCGCTGCACGGCCGCTTTGCGAGGCTCGCCCAATGAGCCCGCCCCTCCCCGTCATCATCAACGCGCATTCCAACAGCGGCAGCGACCAGGTCGACGCCGTGCGCGATGCGCTCGCCGCGGCCGGCGTCGAGGCGCGCCTGCTCGTCGTCGACGATCCGCAACGGCTGGATGCGACCATCGAGGAGGCGTTGAGTGCCGGGCCGGCGTGCATCGTCGCCGCGGGCGGCGACGGCACCATCAATGCCGTGGCCGCGCACGCGATCCGCGCCGGCGTGCCGCTCGCGGTGCTCCCGGCCGGCACGCTGAACCACTTCGCGCGCGACCTGAAGCTGCCGACCGCGCTCGACGAGGCCGCCGCGGTGATCGCGCGCGGGCACGTGCGCGAGGTCGACGTCGGCGAGGTCAACGGCAATCTGTTCCTCAACAACTCCAGCCTCGGCCTGTACGCCAGCATGGTCGACCGCCGCGAACGCCTGCAGGCGCGCCACGGCATCAACAAATGGCTGGCGCTGCTGCATGCGAGCCTATCGGTGCTGCGGCACCCGCATACCTTCTCGACGGTCATCAACGCCGACGGCCAGGCGCTGCGGCGTCGCACGCCGTTCGTCTTCGTCGGCAATAACGACTACACCGTGCAGGGCCCGCATGCGGGCGCGCGCAGCACGCTCGACGACGGCATGCTGTCGGCCTACGTGCTGCGGCCGTACGGCGCCTGGGGCCTGATCGGGCTCGCGGTGCGCGCGCTGTTCGGGCGCATGGTCGACGGCCGCGACCTCGACGAGATCCACGCGACCGAGATCGTCGTCGAGTCGCACCACGGCAAGACGCGGGTCGCGCGCGACGGCGAGGTCGAGATGACCGACACCCCGGTGTGCTTCCGCGTCCGCCCGCGCGCGCTGCGGGTGATCGCCCCCGAACCGGGAGACGCCTGATGCGCACCGTCGTGCACGTGTCCGACCTGCATTTCGGTCGCGTCGAGCCGGCGCTGCTGGCGCCGCTGCGTTCGGCCATCGAAGCCGCGCGGCCCGATGTGCTCGTGGTCTCGGGCGACCTGACCCAGCGCGCGCGCCGCGCGCAGTTCGCCGAGGCGGCCGCCTACCTCGATACGCTGCCGTCGCCGCGGATCGTCGTTCCGGGCAACCACGACGTGCCGTACTACGACGTGCTGCGGCGCTTCCTCTCGCCGCTGGACCGCTTCCGTCGCTACATCACCGACGACCCGTTCCCGACCTACATCGACGACGAGATCGCGGTGGTCGGCGTCAACACCGCGCGCTCGCTCACCTTCAAGGGCGGGCGCATCAACGTCGAGCAGGTGCGCGAGATCGAACGTCGTTTCCACGGGCTGCCGGAGCACGTGACGCGGATCGTCGTCACCCACCATCCGTTCGACGTGCCCGCGGGCGGCGACGAGTCCGACCTGCTGGGTCGTGCGCCGATGGCGATGGACGTCTTCGCCAAGGCCAGCGTGGACGTGTTCCTGTCCGGCCACCTCCACCACAGCAATACCGGCACGACCGCCCACCGCTACCGCATCGAGGGCTTCGCCGCGCTGGTGGTGCAGGCCGGCACGGCGACGTCGACGCGCGAGCGCGACGAAACCAATGCCTTCAACGTGCTGCGCATCGGCGAGACCGACCTGCAGGTGCAGACGTGGCGGTGGTCGGCGGCGCAGGCCGCGTTCGCGCCGGAGAGCGAGAAGACCTACCGCTACGTGCACGGCACCGGCTGGCAGCCGGCCTGATCAGCCGAAGCGCGCGAACTCGACGTAGCCGGCGGCCACCGCCACCAGCGCGCAGGCCGGGACGCCTGAGCGTGCGTGGTACTCGTGCGCCACGCTCTCCGCGGCGCGCTCGGCCCAGTCCCGCGTGTCGATCCACTCCGCGTGGCCACCCGGGCGGCGCAGCAGCCAGCCGTCTTCCACGGGTTCGATGACGATGCGATGCACGGCGCGGTTCCGGTCGGGACGATGCCGGGCAGTGTCGGCATCGCCGGGTCGCGCGGGCATCGGGCGCCGGCGGCGCGCCGTGTCGGAAAAGTCCGGTTCAGTCCGCCGGGACGGTGCGGCCCTGCGCCCACTCGCGCAGCGCCGCCACGCGTTCGGCCATCACCACGGACAGCGGCCGCGTGTTGCGCAGCTCGCCGCGCAGGGTGAAGTCCGACAGCGGCGCGCCCGTCGCATGCGCGGCGTAGAGCCCCGAGACGATCGCCTGCTCGATCTCGGCGCCTGAGAACCCGTCGCTGGCGTTGGCCAGTGCCGCCACGTCGAACGCCGCCGGGTCGAGGCGGCGCCGGGCCAGGTGCATGCGGAAGAGCTGCTCGCGGGTCGGCGCGTCGGGCAGGTCGACGAAGAAGATCTCGTCGAAGCGCCCCTTGCGCAGCAGCTCCGGCGGTAGCGCATCGATCTGGTTGGCGGTCGCGACGAGGAACACGCGCGACGTCCGCTCCGCCATCCAGGTGAGCAGGTAGCCGAGCACGCGGCGCGAGACGCCGCCGTCGCCGCCGCCCTCGTCGGTGGACAGGCCCTTCTCGATCTCGTCGATCCACAGCACGCAGGGCTCGAGCTGCTCGACCGATTCGAGCGCCATGCGCAGGTTCTTCTCGGTCTCGCCGTGGAACTTGTCGTAGAGCGTGCCGAAGTCGAGCCGCAGCAGCGGCACGCCGAAGCCCGCGGCGACCGCCTTGGCCAGCATCGACTTGCCGCAGCCCTGCACGCCGAGCAGCAGCATGCCCTTGGGCGGGTCGAGGCCCGGCGGCGGCTCGGCGGCGAGGAACACCGCCTTGCGCTGCTCGACCCAGCGCTTGAGCCGCCGCGCACCGGCGACGTCGTCCATCCGCGCCGCGTCGTATTCGTAGTGCAGGTGGCCCGAGCGGTTGAGCAGGCCGAACTTGAGCTTGGCGAGTTCGGGCAGGTCGTCCGCGCCGAGCGCGCCGTCGCGGAAGATGAGGTGGCGCGCGATCCGGCGCACGTCCACCGGATCGAGCCCGCGCAGGTTGCGCACGATCTGCTGCACGGCCTCGGCGTCCACCGTCACCCGGCGGCCGCCGTGCTCGCGCGCGTAGGCCTCCGCCTCCTCGCGCACGATCTTCAGGCGCGCGTTCGCGTCGGGCAGCTGCGGGCGGTAGCGCACCGCGAGCGATTCGATGTCCGCGGGCAGCTCGACGTTCTGGCCGACCAGCACGATCACGTGCGGCTCGCAGTCGCGGCGCTGCACGAGGTCGCGCAGCATGCGCTGGCTGCCGGCGTAGCCGAGGTAGGGGTGCATGTCGAACAGCACGTACACGCCGCGCTGCTCGGCGTCGCGGATCGCCTGGAACGTGTTCGTGGCGTCGGGCGCGACGTGCGGCGGGTCCTCGCGGTCGAAGTCGAGCCGGCGCAGGCCCTCGGTGATCGACCAGCGGTACAGCTCGCGCCAGACGTGCATCAGCGCCTGGCGGAACAGCTCCACCACGCGGGCCTCGTCGCGCGTCTCGATCACGATCAGCGGGGTGTTCGCGCGGATCAGGGCGACGAGGTCGTGCAGTTCGCTCATGTGGGCTTCCGTGCCGCGCGTCCCCCGCCGGCTGCGCGCGAATCATACGGGCACGCCCGGGCGTGTAGGCTCGACATCGCGCATTCACCCTGCGCCGACCGCGATCGTCCACTCTGACCTGCCACGGAGCCTGCCCCATGCGCGAAATCGTCCTGCTGCGCCACGCCCACGCCGAGTCCCCGCAGGTCGGGCAGACCGATGCCGACCGCCCGTTGTCGGCGGAAGGGCAGGCCGCGGCCGAGGCGGTCGGGCGCTGGCTGGTCGACAACGGCCACGTGCCGGACTGCGTGCTGTGCTCGCCCGCGCGGCGCGTGCGCGAGACCATCGAAGGCGTGCTGCGCGTGACCGGCTACGTCGACCAGCGCGAGGAGCCCGGCATCTACGAGGCCACGCCGGGCCAGCTCATCGAGATCCTCGATCGCTACCGCGACTGCGGGCGCGTGATGCTGGTCGGCCACAACCCGGGCCTGGAGCAGCTCGCCGCGCTGCTCGACAGCGGCCAGACCGGCGATTACCGCGGCATGCCGCCCGCCGGCGTGGCCGTGCTGCGCGTGCCGGCCACCGCTGCGCTCGAGCCGGGCGTCGCCACGTTCACGAACTTCTGGTGGCCGTGACCGGGCGTATCCACGCCTGGCTGCTCCCGGTCCTCTTCGCGGCCTGCGGTGCGAGCCACGCGCAGGCCTTCGACGCGTCGCGCTCGCGCATCGACTTCGACGTGCGCACGCGCATCGGCGCCGCGGTGAAGGGTCGCTTCCCGGTGTTCGACGGCCGCGTCGACACCCTCGCCGACGGTCGCCACCAGGTGCACCTGCGCCTGTCCGCGCGCGACCTCGTGGTCGGCGATTCGCCGCGCTACACACGCCTCGCGCGCGGGCCGCAGCTATTCGACAGCGAACGCCATCCGACCATCGACTTCGATTCCGATCCGTACCCGCCCGCGCTGGCGCGCGAGGGCGGCACGCTGGAGGGCCGCCTGCGCATGCACGGGGTCGAGCGCCGCGAGCGCTTCGTGCTTGCGCCCGCGGCCTGCGCCCGCCCGGGGCGCGAATGCCCGATCCTCGCCACCGGCCGCGTCAGCCGCGATGATTACGGCCTCGATGGCTGGCGCTGGGCGCTGGCCGACCGCGTCCGGTTCCGCATCGATGTCCGCTTCGTCGACTGATCCCGTCCGTTTCGCGCGCGCGCTCGGCGTCGCGCTGCTGGCCAGCGTGCTCGCCGGCTGCGCCGCGCTGTCGCCGCAGCAGGCGCAGCAGGTGGACGCGATCGTCGGGCAGGCGCGGCCCGTGCAGACCGACTGCGAGCGCCCCGACGCCTGCGCGCGGCCCTCCGAGCTGCATGCGCTGGCGGGCGAGGCCTTCGCCGCGTCCACGGCGGACGCGCCAAAGCACTACACGTTGCTGCTCGACCGCGGCAGCGACGCGCTGCTCGCGCGCATCGACCTGATCCGCAGTGCGACCACGTCGATCGACCTGCAGACCTACATCTTCGACGAGGACGATGCCGGGCGCTTCGTGCTCGACGAGCTCATCGCCGCGGCGAAACGCGGCGTGCGCGTGCGCCTGCTGATGGACCAGCTCTCCGCGCTGAAGCGCGTCGACACGCTGGCCGCGCTCGCCGGCGTGCACGCGAACCTGCAGACGCGCATCTACAACCCGGTGCTCGGGCGCGCGCGCATGTCGTACCCCGGCTACGTGTTCGCCGCGGCCTGCTGCTGGCGCCAGCTCAACAAGCGCATGCACAGCAAGCTGCTGCTCGTCGACGGCGCGATCGGCATCACCGGCGGGCGCAACTACCAGGACGACTATTACGACTGGGACGCCGAGTACAACTTCCGCGACCGCGACCTGCTCGTCGCCGGCCCGGCCGCGCGCGACATGGGCGACAGCTTCGAGCGCTACTGGAACGATCGCCGCAGCGTGCCGGTCGAGCACCTGTCAGACGTGGGCCGGCGCCTGCTGCGCGGCGGCGTGCCCGCGCTGAAGCCCGCCGACTTCGCCGAGCCCGAGCGCGTGCGGGTGGCGCGCTCGGTGGCCGACGACCCGGGCTTCGTGCGCGAACAACTGCTCGCGCGCGTGCTGCCCGTCGGCGCGGTCGAATATGTCGCCGACCCGCCCGGGAAGGGCGGCAACGAGCAGGTGCTGTCGCCCGCCAGCCGCACGCTGCGCGACCTGATCCTCGGCGCGCAGGACCGAGTGATCCTGCAGACGCCCTACCTCGTGCTGTCCAAGCCGGCGCGCGAGGTGTTCCGCACGCTGCAGGCGCGCGAGGATCCGCCGCACGTGATCGTGTCGACCAACAGCCTCGCCTCGACCGATGCGTTCATCGCCTACGCGCTGTCCTACAAGTACAAGCGCCGCTACCTGCGCCAGTACGGGTTCGAGATCTACGAGATGAAGCCGTTCCCGCAGGACGCGCCGATCGACGTCGCCACCACCGGCGCGATCGACACCGGGAGCCTGCCGCCGGCGCGCCCGCAGCGCGTGCAGTGCGACCGCAACAGCGTGGTCGACTGCGTGCGCGCACGCCAGCTCGCGCGGCGGCCCGTGCGCCGACCGCTGGAGCGCGAGTTCACCGCGCTGGCCTACGGCAGCCGGCGCAGCAACTCGCCGGTGCCGCTCAAGCGCGCGGGCGTGCGCATGGGGCTGCACGCGAAGTCGCTGGTGATCGACGAGTCGGTCGGCGTGGTCGGCACGCACAACTTCGACCCGCGCAGCGACCGCTACAACACCGAGTCGATGGTGGTGATCCGCGATCCCGCGTTCGCGCGCGAACTCGCAGCCAGCATCGGTCGCGACATCTCGCCGGCGAACTCGTGGGTGATCGCGCCGCGCGAGAAGCCCGCGCTGCTGTCCGGGCTCGACTACTCGGTCGGCAAGGCGTCGGAGCAGTTGCCGATCTTCGACCTGTGGCCGCGGCGCTATGCGACGAGCTACGAGTTCAAGCCGTCGGCGAAATGCCCGCTGCCCGTCTCGCCGCGCGATCCGCGCTTCCGCGACTGCTACGAAGCGGTCGGCGACTTTCCCGAAGTCGCGCTGGGCTTCAAGAGCGTGATCACGCGCATCTTCACCGCGTTCGGCGCGGGGCTGGCACCGATCCTCTGATTCGCGGCACGCGTCGGTCGCGACGTGTGGCGACGCGTGCGGATCCGATCCCTCGTCGACGCGATCGGCGCCGCATGCGGGCGTCGGCCGGGGGTGCGGGATGCGCGGGCACGTGTCGCCACGTCGTTGCGTAGCGCACGGGGCATCGCAAGAGCGCGTGGCGTATCGATCCGGCCTGCGGGGCACGGCCGGCACGTTCGCCGGACCGTAAAGGCGGCCGGGCTGGGCGCCCCAGGGACACGCCCGGGCGCCGTCCGGACCCATGACCTCGGTGGGGTGACTTCCGGCCCATGGCGGTATCGGTTTGGTGTTGTACTTTACCAATACACCGATTCACCAGCCGCTGAGGACACCGCCATGAGCACCACCGAACTGACCCGTCCGACCACCCCGAACCCGGTCGCCAACGCCGCTTCCCGCGTCGTCCCGTTCGACCTCTCCGCCCGCCCGGGCCCGCGCGAACGCGACTTCGGCGTCGGCTACGGCAAGAGCAGCGGCTACGCCAGCAACCGCCGCTACACGACCGAGTGGGCCGGCCCGCGCTTCCGCGTCGCCTGATCCGACCCGTAACCTAAGCGCCCCGCCGCCGGACCCGAACCGATGACTCCGCCGAAGCCCCGCCTGCTCGCCGCCGCCCTGCTGCTGCTCGCCTCCGCGACCGCCAGCGCCGCGCCGGGACGCTACGGCTTCGGCGTCGAGGCCGAAACGTCGGGCCTGCTGCGCCCCGTGCTCGAACGCGTGAGCATCGCGAGCGTGCAGCCGGGCAGCCCCGCCGCCGCCGCGGGCCTGCGTGCCGGCGATCGCGTCGTCGACATCGACGGCCAGACCGTGCAAGGCGCCGCCGCACGCCCCATGGCCGCGCGCCTGCGCGACGTGCAGGCCGGCCAGCGCCTGCGCCTGGGCGTGATGCGCACCACCGGCCGCGTCGTGGTGGACCTCGTCGCCGCGCCACGCCCCTGAGCCGGCGCGCGCCGCCCGGTATCGTGGGCGGATGACCGAACCTTCCTCCCCGTTCCGCGGCGGCACCACGCTCGCCGACCTCAACGCGCTTTCCGCCGGCACCGCGATGGTGCCGCTGGGCATCGAGTTCAGCGAACTCGGCACGGACTTCCTGCGCGCCACCATGCCCGTCGACGAGCGCACGAAGCAGCCCTACGGCCTGCTGCACGGCGGCGCCTCGGTGCTGCTGGCCGAGACGCTCGGCTCCACCGCCGGAAACCTCTGCGTGCCGCCCGACCGCATCTGCGTCGGCATCGAGATCAATGCCAACCACGTGCGCGGCGTCCGCGACGGCGTGGTCACCGGCACCGCGCGACCGCTGCATATCGGCGCCAGCACGCACGTCTGGGAGATCCGCATCGAGGACGCGCGCGGCCGGCTGGCCTGCGTGTCGCGGATCACGCTGGCCGTGGTCGCGCGCGGCAACGGGTGAGCGCGTCTCACGCGCGCCGCGCCGCTCCGGTAGGCTTTCACGGATGACGCCGACTTCCCCCGCCGGCGCCGCCTCGCCGGGCGCCGCCGTCCTGCGCGTGCCGCGCTACCTCGTCCGCGTGCCGATGCTGCTCTGGCATGCGCTCGTGCACCTCCCGCTCGTGCTGCTGGCGCTGACGCCGGTCACGCGCGGCTGGCGCTGGGGCGGGGAGCCGTTCCAGCACCGCGTGATCCGCGCCTGGCAGGCCGGCCTGATGCGCGTGTTCGGCTTCCGCCTGCGCCGCGCCGGCACGCCGCTGCCGGGGCCGACGATGTTCGTCGCCAACCACGTCGGCTGGGTCGACATCTCGATGCTGCACAGCCAGCGGATGATGGGCTTCGTGGCCAAGGACGAGATCTCGCGCTGGCCGCTGGTGGGCTGGCTGGCCGCGCGCGGGCAGACCATCTTCCACCGCCGCGGCAGCACCGAATCGCTCGGCGGCGTGCTCGGCGAGATGATCCGGCGCCTGCAGTACGGCGAGTCGGTCGGCGTGTTCCCCGAGGGCGGCACGCACGGCGGCGTCGAGATCGGCCCGTTCCACGCGCGCATCTTCACCGCCGCGGTGGAGGCGGGCGTGCCGGTGCAGCCGGTCGCGCTGGTCTACGGCGAGCGCGGTGCCGCGCAGCAGGTGGTCGCGTTCGGCCGGCGCGAGAGCTTCGCCGCCAACTTCGTGCGCCTGCTCGGCGAACCGGCGCGCAGCGCGACGGTGCATTTCCTCGAGCCGATCCCACCGGGCGGCGAGGACGGCCGCCGCCGGATCGCCGAACTGGCGCGGGCGCGGATCGTCGACGCGGTCGCCGGCTGACGCGATGCGGTCCACGGTGTTCGATCCGCCGCGCTGGCTGCGCAATGCGCACGTGCAGACGATCGTGGGCACCAGCACGCTGCGGCGGCGCATCGGCGAGCGCCGCCTCGCCGCGCAGTGCGCCACCACCACGCCGCGCATCATCGATGCGGGCGAGGGCGTGCGCCTGTCGGGCCTGCACGACGTGCCGCGTGGCGGCGCACCGAAAGGCCTCGCGCTGCTGCTGCACGGCTGGGAGGGCAGCGTCGATTCCAGCTACATGCGGCTCACCGCCGCCGAGCTGCTCGCCCGCGGCTGGTCGACGTTCCGGCTGAACTTCCGCGACCACGGCGACAGCCATCACCTCAACGAGGACATCTTCCACTCCGGCCGCATCGACGAGGTCGTGCGCGCGGCGGTGCAGGTGGCGCGACGCTTCCCGGCCGACCGCACGGTGGCGGCCGGCTACTCGCTCGGCGGCAATTTCGCGCTGCGGCTCGCGCTGCGCGCGCCCGCGGAGGGCCTGGCGCTGGAACGCGTGGCGGCGGTCTGCCCGGTGCTCGACCCCGCGCGCACCATGGACGCGATGGACCGCGGCGTTGGCCTCTATCGCCGCTACTTCGAGCGCAAGTGGCGCAGCTCGCTGCTGCGCAAGCGCGCGCTGTACCCGCACCTGTCGCACCTCGACGACGGCACGCTCGGCCGGCGCCTGCGCGAGCTGACGCGCGCACTGGTCGAGGGCCATACCGACTACGGCACGCTCGACGGCTACTTCGATCGCTACACGCTTGCCGGCGACCGCCTGGCCGCGCTCGAGGTGCCCGCGGCGATCCTGACCGCCGCCGACGACCCGGTGATCCCCGTCGCCGACTTCGATCGCCTGGTGCTCGCGCCCGGCACCCGCCTGACCGTCACCGCGCACGGCGGGCATTGCGGCTTCGTGCGCAACGCGCGGCTGGACGGCTTCGCCGAGCAGTGGGTGGCCGACGTGCTGGATGCGCGGGACGGGGCGTAGCGCCCGCTACAATCGAAGGTCGCATCGACCTTTCCCGGACCTTCCATGTACGACACCGTCCTCGACGCGCTCCGCCGGGGCGCCGCCGACGAGGCGCTCCCCGCCGCGCAGTCGCTCGTCGAGCAGCAGCCCGACGACATCCGCGCGCTGCGCCTGCTGGCGGCCGCCCAGCGCCTGTCGGGCGATACCGACACCGCGCTCGCGACGCTCGACTCCGCGCTCGAGCGGGCCCCCGAGGACGCCGACCTGCACCTCGAGCGCGCCGGCCTGCTGCTGCAGGCGCGCGACCTCGACCGCGCGCAGGCCGCGCTGGCGCACTCGGTCGGCCTGGATCCCAACCAGTTCCCGGCCTACATCATCCAGGCCCAGCTCGCGCTGGGCAGGGGCGAGCTCGACGAGGCCGAGCGCCTCGTGCGCACCGCCGCGCGCATCGCGCCGGAGCACCCGCAGGTGAGCGCGGTGGAGGGCATGCTCGCGCTGCGCCGCGGCCGTCCGGACCACGCGCTTTCGCTGCTCTCGCAGGCGTCCGACCTCGCGCCGGACGAGCCCATGCTGCGCCACGCGCTGGCCTTCGCCTATCTCGCCAAGGGCCACCTCGCCTTCGCCGAGCAGGCCTTCCGTGGCGTGCTGCAGACCACGCCGGACAGCACGCCGCTGCGCGCGCTGGTCGCCGACATCGTGCGGCAGCAGGGGCGCCCGGCCGAGGCCGCCGACGAGCTGGCGCCGCTGCTGGAGAACGACGCCGCGAGCCCCGCGCTGCACCGCCTGGTCGGCGAGCTCGAGCTCGAGGCCGGCCGCGTCGACGCCGCGATCCCGCGCCTGAAGCATGCGCTGGCCTGGCTGCCGGGCGACCGCCGCACGCTGTCCGCGCTGCTCACCGCCTGGAACGCGCGCGAGGACCGCGAGGACGCGCGCAGCACGCTCGACGCCGCGCTCGCCACGCATCCGCAGTCGGCCGATCTGTGGCTGGCGCGGCTCGGCGTCGAACCGTTCGCCGGCGACGAGGCCCGCGCGGTGATCGACCGCTGGCTCGCCGCGATGCCCGACCACGTGCCGGCGCTGCTCGCGCGCATGACGCTGCTCGACGCGGCCGGCGACGAGGCGGGCGCCGAGCGCACCGCCGAGCGCGTGGTCGAACTGCAGCCGGGGCAGACGCAGGCGGAGATGCGTCGGATCGACGCGCTCATGCAGCGCGATCCCGAGGCCGCGGCTGCGCGCGTCTCGACGCTGCTCGAGCAGGTGCGCGATCCCTCGATCGCCAACGGCCTGCGCCAGCTGCTGGGCTTCGCGTACGACCGCGCGGGGCGCCAGGACGAGGCGGTGTCGACGTGGCTCGCGCTGCATGCCGAGACCGCGACGCACCGCCAGGCGCCGGTGCCGGCGACCGGCTACGCCGGCCCGTGGCCCGAGGCCGCGCCGCGCGCGCCCGATGCGCCGGTGGTCGTGCTGATGTGGGGCGCGCCGGGCTCGCTGATCGAGCGGCTCACGCGCACTTTCGAAGTCGCCGGCGGCCCGATCCTCGCCGACCGCTTCAGCTCCCGCGCGCCCGACGACCTGTTCCAGCGCCAGGAAAGCGCCGCCGCGCTGGCGGCGGGCACGCTGGACGGCGCGTTCGGCATCGCCCAGTGGCGCGCCCAGCTGCAGGCCCGCGAGGCGCGCCCGCAGTTCGTCTTCGACTGGCTGCCGTTCTGGGACAACGCCTACCTCCTCGCGCTGCGGCCGCACCTGCCCGAGGCGGGCCTGCTGATCGCCGTGCGCGACCCGCGCGACATGCTGCTGGACTGGCTGGTGTTCGGCGCCCCGGCGCCGCTGCGGCTGGACTCGCCGGTCGAGGCCGCGCGCTGGCTGGCCGGCCAGCTCGAGCAGGTCGCCGACATCGAGTCGCAGGAACTCGTGCCGTTCCGCAGCATCCGCATGGACGCGATCGCCGACGACCCGCAGGCCATCGCGCAGGCGCTGGCCGACGCCTTCGACCTGCGCGTGCCGGTGGCGCCGCCGCAGGCCTATGGACAGAGCCGCCTGCCCGCCGGCCACTGGCAGCGCTTCGCCGGCGTGCTCGACGAGGCCTTCGAGGTGCTTGCCCCGGTCGCGGCGCGGCTGGGCTATACCGCCTGATCCGACCCGCGAGGACCCCCCCATGCGACTGACCAGCGACAGCTTCCAGCACCGCGAACGACTGCCCGGCGAGTTCGCCGCCGGCGTGCGCACCGGCGACGGCGCGGGCTTCGGCCCGAACCGCAACCCGCACCTGCGCTGGGACGACGTGCCCGCCGGCACGAAGTCGTTCGCGCTGCTGCTGATCGACCCGGACGTGCCGACCGTGCCCGAGATGGTCGGCAAGCCGGGCGTCGAGATCCCGGTGGACCAGCCCCGCTGCGACTTCACCCACTGGGCGATGGTCGACATCCCGGCCGACGTGCGCGAGATCGCCGCCGGCAGCTGCAGCGACGGCGTCGTTCCGCACGGCAAGCAGCAGCCGAACGGCCCGGCCGGCAGCCGTCAGGGCCTGAACGACTACACCGGCTGGTTCGCGGGCGACCCGGCCATGCGCGGCGACTGGCAGGGCTACGACGGCCCGTTCCCGCCGCCGAACGACCTGCGCCTGCATCGTTACTTCTTCCGCCTGTTCGCGCTCGACGTCGAGCGCCTCGACCTGCCGTCGCGCTTCACCTCGGCCGACGTGCTGCGCGCCCTGCACGGCCACGTGCTCGGCGAGACGGCCGTCTACGCCACCTATTCGCTGAACCCCGGCGTCAAGGGCTGAACATCCACGCCGTTAGACTCGACATGGCGGCCCAGCGCAGGTTCATCGCGCGGGCGGCAGAGTGCGATGAAGTCGCGGTGACGGGAGGCGGGACGGTGCGGTCGGGACGGTGGATGGCGAACGGTTGCCTCGCGGGCGTGCTCGCGCTGCTGCTCGCGGGCTGCGACGCCCCCGCGCCGACGGTCGCGCGTGCGCCGGTCACGCTCGGCGACAAGGCGGTGACCGTGCTCGCCGACACCGACGAGCCGCAGCCGCAGCCCGCCGACGTGCTCGACGGCACGCACTGGCCCGATGCGCGCGTCGGCGCCGGCCTCGCCAAGGTCAGCTGCGAGCGCGACGACGCCGACGACGCCCCGCGGCGCCTCGACTCGCTGGGGTTCTACCCGCTGTTCGAGGCGATGGCGGCCTGCGAGTCCACCGGGCTGGTGCGCCTGCAGTACAGCGGTCGCATCGACGGCGGTTTCACCGAGCTGGTCCGCCGCGTGTCGGCGATGGCCAAGCGCATGGACCTGCCCGAGCACCTGCTCGACCTCGACTCCGCCGGCGGCCACGTCGAAGAGGCGATCCGCGCCGGCGATGCGATGGCCGATGCCGCATGGACCGTGCGCATCCGCCCCGATGCCAACTGCCTGTCGGCCTGCGTGCTGGTGCTCGCCGCGGCCGACGACCGCGTCGTGCGCGGCAACGTCGGCGTGCATCGCCTGATGCGCGACCGGTCGAACGCGACCTCGCGCGCCGAACTCAACGACGAACTGCGCAACGTCAATGCGATGGTGCGCGATTACTTCGAGCGCCACGGCGTCGCGCTCGCGGTCGCGGACCTGATGATGACGGTGCCCAATCGCCGCCTGCGCCTGCTCACCGCCGACGAGCTCGACGAATACGGCCTGTCCGGCCGCAACGCCGCGCAGGACGACCTCGAGCGCATCGTGATCCGCCGCAAGTGCGGCGAGGATTTCATGCGCCGTCGCGACGCCTTCCAGCGTGCGTTCGAAGCGCGCTGCGGCCTCGACGAGCGTCCCTGGGAAGACGTCACGCGTTGCGGGCTCGAACTGCGCGACGCCTACGGTTTTCCGGATGCCAAGTGCGGCGACGAAACGCCGCTGGCCGATGCCGAGCGTCGCCTCAGGCTGGAGGACGCGCGGCAGGCGCGGCTCGCCGCCGAGGCCGCGGACAGCACCGACGGCGCCACGACGACGCTCGCCGACGGCGCGACGGCCACGCAGCCGTTGCCGGCCCGCGCCGCCGCGGCGCGCTGAGGCCGAGCGTCCGACGCCGGCGCGCGCGACCGGATGCCTCAGCCGCCCTGCGGCAACAGCGCCAGCAGGGCCACGCCCAGCACCAGCCGGTACACCGCGAACGCGGTGAAGCGATGCGTGCGGATGAAGTGCAGCAGCCACTTCACGGCGACGAAGGCGGTGATCGCGGAGGCCACGAACGCGATCGCGAGCGCGCTCCAGTCTTCGTTGCCGGCGCCGCCGTCGTTGAGCACGTGCAGCAGCTCGTAAGCGGTGGCGGCGAACATGGTTGGGATGCCGACGAGGAAGGCGAATTCGGTCGCCGCCGCGCGCGAGGTGGTGCCGGCGAGCAGCGCGACGAAGATCGTCGCCGCCGAGCGCGACGTGCCGGGGAACACGCCCGCCACCACCTGCGCGAGGCCGACCAGCAGCGCGACGGTCCAGGTGACCGTGGTGCGCTCGCCGATGGCCTGCGCACGCCGCGCGGCCAGCAGCTCGGCCAGCACCATCCATACCGCCCCGACCACCAGCGCCCAGGCCACGGGCGTCACCGTTTCCGGCAGTTCGAAGCCGAGCTTCTTGACCACCAGCCCCAGCACCGCGGTCACGCCGAACGCGGCGGCCAGCTTGTAGGCGTAGTCGCGGGCCGGCTGGCCGTGCACGCGCGCGTCGCCGCGGCCGAGGAAGGCGAACGCGAGTTCGCCGATGCGCTGCCGGTAGATCGCCACCACGGCGAGGATCGCGCCGGCCTGGATCGCGATGTTGAACAGGTCGGAGCGGTGGCCCAGCCAGCGCTCCGCGATCAGCAGGTGGCCGGTGCTGGAGATCGGCAGGAACTCGGTGATGCCTTCGATGACGCCGAGCAGGAGGGCTTGCAGGAAATCGGGCATCGCGGGCGCCGGTCGGAAGGGAGCGGCGATGGTACGGGCCGGCGCGCGGTGCGTCAGCCGCGGCGCCCGGGCTGAACGGTATGGCCTGGGCGCCGGCCCGGCCGCTCCAGCGCCGCAGCGGCCGGCCGATACCATCGACAGGATGCCGTCCGCCCGCGCCACGACCGATGCTGCCCGCCCGCGCGACCGGCCCCGCGCGGCGCCGCGCGTGCTCGACGCGCTGGCCAGCCGCGTGCGCCGTCGCCGCCTGGGCCTGCTGCAATGGCTGATCGCGACGCTGGTCTACGCCGGCATCGTGCTGCTGCTGGTCACCGGCGTGCGCGAGGGCTGGATGCAGGCGTCGGCACTGCGCGCCTGGGCCGGTTTCGTCGCGCTGGTGCAGCTGGCCAGCTACGTCGCGCTGCGCAGCGGCTGGAGCGAGCGCTTCCGCGATCCCTCGCTCACCGCGTGGCAGCTGTCGATGGGCGTGGTCGCGGTGAACTGGGGCTACCTGATCTGCGGGCCGATGCGCACGTCCGCGCTGTTTCCGCTGATGGTGATCTTCGCCTTCGCCGCGTTCGCGCTGCGCTGGCGGCAGATCGCGCTGCTCACGGCGCTGGCGGTGGCGAGCCTCGTGGTCGCCGTCGCGCTGCGCACCGCGTATCCGCACTGGGTACCGGCGGAGGGCGCCGTCGACCCGTTCCGTGTCGACGTCAACAACGTGCTGATGATCCTCGTGGTGCTGCCGGCGCTGGCGGTCATCGCCGCGCGCCTGTCCGGCCTGCGCCAGAAGCTGCGCGACCAGCGGGAGGCGCTGGCCCGTGCGCTGGAGGAAGTGGAGCGGCTGGCGGTGAGCGACGAGCTGACCGGGCTGCCCAACCGGCGCTCGATGCAGACGCTGCTCGACCGCAGCATCGCGCTGTCCGCGCGCGGCGTCGCGCCGTTCTGCGTCGCGATCCTCGACATCGACCACTTCAAGACGGTGAACGACGAACTCGGCCACGCGGCCGGCGACGCCGTGCTGCGCGAGGTCGGCCGGCTCGGGCATGCCGAGCTGCGCGCCACGGACGTGCTGGGGCGCTGGGGCGGCGAGGAGTTCCTGCTGGTGATGCCCGGCAGCATCGATGCCGCGACCGCCGCGCTCGCGCGCATCCGCGAGGCGGTGACGGCCGGCGCCTATCCGTCGCGGCGGATCACGCTGTCGGCGGGCATCGCGGTGCACCGTCCGGGCGAGGATGCCGACGCCCTGCTGGCCCGCGCCGACCGCGCCCTGTACGCCGCCAAGCGCGCGGGCCGCGACCGGGTCGCCGCCGCCGAGGCGATCGCCGACGCCTGACGCGTCGGCAACGCGGCCGGCCGGCGTGTGCACGCTATTGGTGCGACGCCGTTCCGGCTGCACCTTGAAGGTGCTCATCCCGCGGCGATCGGCGCCGGCCCGCCAGTGGATTCAATGAGTTGCGAGGTTCCGGCGGTTGGCACCGTCCTTGCTGTGAAGGCGACGTCGGCGCAACCGCGCCCCGCCTCCGGAGCCCTCATGTCCCTCGAGAACGTCGAAAAGCTCATCCGCGACCACAAGGTCGAATTCGTCGACCTGCGCTTCGCCGACATGCGCGGCGTGCAGCACCACGTCACCTTCCCGGCCTCGATCGTCGAACCGTCGCTGTTCGAGGACGGCAAGATGTTCGACGGCAGCTCGATCACCGGCTGGCGCGGCATCCACCAGTCCGACATGGTGCTGCTGCCCGACCCGAGCACCGCCTTCCTCGACCCGTTCACCGCCGACCCGACGCTGGTGCTGGTCTGCGACATCCTCGACCCGACCACGATGCAGGCCTACTCGCGCGACCCGCGCGGCATCGCCAAGCGCGCCGAGGCGTTCCTGAAGTCGTCCGGCATCGCCGACACCGCGTTCTTCGGCCCGGAGCCCGAGTTCTTCATCTTCGACTCGGTGCGCTATGCCAACGAGATGGGCCACACCTTCTTCCACATCGACTCGGAAGAGGCGGCGTGGAACTCCGGCCGCGAATACGCGGGCGGCAACACGGGCTACCGCCCCGGGGTCAAGGGCGGCTACTTCCCGGTCGCGCCGCTGGATTCGCTGCACGACATCCGCGCCGAGATGTGCAAGACGCTGCAGGCCGTCGGCATCGAGGTCGAGGTGCACCACCACGAGGTGGCGAACGCCGGCCAGTGCGAGATCGGCACCAAGTTCAACACGCTCACGCAGAAGGCCGACGAGCTGTTGACGATGAAGTACATCATCAAGAACGTCGCGCATCGTAACGGCAAGACCGCGACCTTCATGCCCAAGCCGATCGTCGGCGACAACGGCAGCGGCATGCACGTGCACCAGTCGCTGGCCAAGGGCGGCCAGAACCTGTTCAACGGCGACGGCTACGGCGGCCTGTCGCAGATGGCGCTGTGGTACATCGGCGGCATCTTCAAGCACGCGCGCGCGCTCAACGCGTTCTGCAACTCGACGACCAACTCGTACAAGCGCCTGGTGCCGGGTTACGAAGCGCCGGTGATGCTGGCGTACTCGGCGAGCAACCGCTCGGCGTCGTGCCGCATCCCGTACGTGGCGAACCCGAAGGCGCGCCGCATCGAGATCCGCTTCCCCGATCCGATGAACTCGGGCTACCTGATCTTCGCCGCGCTGATGATGGCCGGCCTGGACGGCATCAAGAACCAGATCGACCCGGGCGCGCCGAGCGACAAGGATCTCTACGACCTGCCGCCGGAGGAGGAGAAGAACATCCCGACGGTCTGCCATTCGCTCGACCAGGCGCTGGAATCGCTCGACAAGGATCGCGACTTCCTCAAGGCCGGCGGCGTGTTCACCGACGACTTCATCGACGCCTACATCCAGATGAAGATGAAGGAAGTCACCGCGTTCCGCGCGGCGACGCACCCGCTCGAGTACCAGATGTACTACGCGATCTGACGCGTTCGCCTGACGTCGCCGCGGCCTCCGGGCCGCGGCTCGGGACGCCCCGCCGGTTGCCGGCGGGGCGATTTCGTTCGCGGTCGCGTTGGCGGTCGCGTTGGACGCGTGTCGCCACGCGTGCCTCAGCCGGCCCGCTGCGCCGCCTGCGCGCGTTGCAGCACCGCGGACAGCGTCGCGCGGTCGATCGGCTTGACCAGATGCGCTTCGAGCCCGGCGGCCTTCGACGCCGCCAGGTCCTGCGGCTGCCCGTAGCCCGACAGCGCGACGAGCATGCCGGTGCGCGGGCCGAGACGCTCGCGCACGCGGCGCGCCAGCGCGTCGCCGGTCATGTCCGGCAGGCCGATGTCGAGGAAGGCGAGGTCGGCCGGCACGCTCACCAGGCCGGCGAGGGCATCGTCGGCGCGATGGAACACGCGCACGCGGTGCCCCAGCGTTTCGAGCAGCACCTGCAGCGTCCGCGCCGCGTCGACGTTGTCGTCCACGACGACGACGTCGAGCGGGCCGTCGGCGCGTTCGGCGTCGACGCCGGTCGGCGTGCGCACGCGCGTCGGGGGCGCCGTGGCGGACGGCAGCGCGACGGTGAACGTCGCGCCGCGCCCGCGGCCGTCGCTCGCCGCGGTGACCGTGCCGCCGTGCAGCGTCACGAGGCTGCGCACCAGCGCCAGGCCGATGCCGAGCCCGCCCTGCGCGCGGTCGGGCGAGCGCTCGGCCTGCGTGAACAGGTCGAAGATCTGCGGCAGCAGCGCCGGCTCGATGCCCTGGCCGTTGTCGCGCACGTGCACGACGATGCGGCCCTCCGATGCGCGTGCGTCGACCACGAGGCGGCCCGATTCGGGCGTGTACTTGGCCGCGTTGTTGAGCAGGTTCGAGACGATCTGCGTCAGCCGCGTGCGATCGCCGTGCACCCACAGCGGCTCGGCCGGCAGTTGCGTCTGCAGCGCGTGGCGGCGCGCGTCGATCAGCGGACGCACCTGCTCGATCGCGCTGCTGACCACCGAGCGCAGGTCCACCGTCTCCATGTCGAGCTGCACCAGGCCGCGCGTGACGCGCGACACGTCGAGCAGGTCGTCGACGAGTTCGGTCATGTGCCGCACCTGGCGGCCGATCACCTCGCCGGCCGCGCGCACGCGCGCCGGATCGTCCGACAGAAGCAGCAGCTGGGAGGCGGTGCTGATCGGCGCGAGCGGGTTGCGCAGCTCGTGCGCCAGCATGGCGAGGAATTCGTCCTTGCGGCGATCGGTCTCGCGCAGCGCGCGCTCGCTGCGCTCCAGCGCCTGCTGCTGGAGGCGCTGCTCGTGCACGTCGGTGCAGGTGCCGAGCCAGCGCACCACCTCGCCGCGGTCGTCGCGTACCGGCACCGCGCGCTCCAGCAGCCAGCGGTACTCGCCGGAGCGGTGCAGCAGGCGGTACTGCATCTCGTACGGCTCGCCGGTGTCGAGGCTGTGCTGCCAGCGGACCCAGGCTTCCGACTGGTCGTCGGGATGCACCACGCCGCCCCAGCGGCCGTCGAAGGTCTCGCCCTCGGGCACGCCGGTGTACGCGTACCACTGGCGGTTGAAGTAGTCGTAGTAGCCGTCGGTTCGCGCGGACCACACGATCTGCGGCATCGCATCGGCGATGGTGCGGAAGCGCGACTCGCTCGCGCGCAGCTCCGCCTGCGCGCGCATGCGGTCGCTGATGTCGGTCTGCGCCACGACCGCGCCCGCCACCGTGCCGTCATCGAGCCGCACCGGCGTGGCCTGCAGCAGCAGCGTGCGGCGCGGCTGGCCGTCGAAGGGCTGGATTTCCACCACGTCGTCGCGCACCGTCTCGCCACGCAGCGCGCGCGCGAGCGCCCAGTCCTCGCCGCGCAGGCGCTGGCCGCGGCGCGGCGAATCGTCCGCCCACCAGCCCTGCCATTCGCCGTAGCCGTCGATCGTCGCCGACATCGGATGCGTGCCCCAGATCGCGTGGTTGGCGGCGTTGACGCGCGTGATCGTGCCGCTCGGGTCGGCCAGCGCGACGCCGGAGGGCAGCGAATCGATCACCGCGTCGAGGCGGCGGCGCTCGGTCTGCGCCTCGCGCTCGGCGATCGCCTGCTCGGTGATGTCGCTGCCCTGCACGAAGATGCCGTCGACGCGGCCGTCCTCGCCGACGATCGGCTGGAACACGAAGTCGACGATGCGGTTCTCGATCGCGTCGTCCGGTCCGCGCCGCAGGCCCACCGCGATGCGGCGGCCGATGTAGGCCTCGCCGGTGGCGAAGGCGACGTCGAGCTGGTCGATGAACTTCTGGTCGAGCTCGGGCAGCGCCTCGCGCACCGACAGCCCGACGATGCCGCGGCGCCCGACGAAGTCGAGGTAGGCGGGATTGGCGATCTCGTAGACGTGGTCGCGGCCGCGCGTCACCGCGACCATGCCGGGCGACTGCTCGAACAGCGAGGCGAAGCGCTGTACCTGCGCCTGCCGCGCGCGCTCGGCGAGCACGCTGGCGGTGGTCTCGGTGCAGGCGCAGTACATGCCGGCGATGTCGCCCTGCTCGTCGACCACGGGCGAGTAGGAGAACGTGAACCAGGTCTGCTCGTCGAAACCCCGGCGGTGCATCCGCAGCGGCAGGTTCTCGACGTACGTCGCCTCGCCGGCGAGGGCGCGCTCGATCAGCGGCTGGATGTCGTCCCAGATTTCCGACCAGATCTGCTGGAACGGCCGGCCCAGTGCGTCGGGATGCTTCGCGCCGAGGATTTCGGCGTACGGGTCGTTGTAGAGGAAGCCCAGCGACGGGCCCCAGGCCACGAACATCGGGAACTTCGATCGCAGCAGCAGGCTGACCACGCTGCGCAGCGATTGCGGCCACTGCTGCGGCGGGCCGAGCGGGGAATCGCGCCAGTCGTGCCCACGCATGAGCTCGGCGACGGTGCCGGGCGCATCCATGAAACGCAGGTTGGCGGGAGCCATCATCGCGGCGTGCATCGGAGGGGGTGCCGATTATTGCCACAGCCGGCCTGCCGCCCGTGATGGCCGCTCGCGCGCCGGCGCGCGCCGGCCGGCGCTAGGCCTCGACCAGCTCGAAGTGCGCGGTGCGGTTGCGCTTGGCCGTGTACATCGCCTCGTCGGCCAGCCGCAGCAGGCGCTCGCGGTCGAACCGGCCCGCGGCCTGGACCGCGATGCCGATGCTGCCGGCCATGGCGAGGCGATGCCCGCCGACGTCGAACGGTGCCTGCAGGGCCTGCAGGATCGAGCGCGCGACCGATTCCGCGGCCTGCGCCGGCGCCGCCACGCCCTCCAGCAGCACCACGAATTCATCGCCCGCCAGTCGTGCCACCACGTCGCCGGCGCGCACGCTCGCGCGCAGGCGGCGCGCGAACTCGCGCAGCACCTCGTCGCCGACGTCGTGCCCGTGCGTGTCGTTCACCTGCTTGAAGCCGTCGAGGTCGAGGAACATCACGGCGGCGCCCAGTGCCTCGCGCTCGCTGCGCGCGAGGCCGGCGTCGAGCGCCTGCGTCAGCGCCGTGCGGTTGGGCAGGCCGGTGAGCTCGTCGCGCAACGCGCGCTGCTCGAGCACCTGCGCGAGCCGCCGGTGCGCGGTGATGTCCTGCGTGGTGACGTAGAAGCCCGCCACGCGGCCCTCGGCGTCGAAGGCCGGCGTCCACGTGGCATGCGCGTGGCGAACGCCGTCCACGCAGTCGTAGTCGACGTCGAAGTCGATCTGCTCGCCGGCCAGCACGCGCAGCGCGTTGGGCTGGATGCGCGCGAACACGCGTTCGCCGACCAGGTCGCGCATGGTGCGGCCGACCAGCGCGGCGGGGTCGACGCCGAACCAGTCGCGGTAGGCGGCGTTGGCGAAGCGGTAGTGCAGGTCGCGGTCGACGAAGGCGATCAGCGCCGGCACGTTGTCGGTGATGGTGCGCAGGCGTGCCTCGCTCTCGCGCAGCTGCCGCTCCGCGGCGGTGCGTTCGGAGATGTCGTGCAGGAACGCCGCGAACAGCCGCCGCCCGCCGGTGCGCACCAGGCTCACCGTGACCTCGACCGGGAACTCGCGCCCGCTGCGGTGCCGCGCGACGAGCTGGCGGCGCTGGTCGAGCACGTGCGGCAGGCCGGTGGCGGCATAGCGGGCCATGCCCGCGTCGTGCGTGGCGTGCAGGCGCTCGGGCACGATCAGGGTCGACATCGGCCGCCCGATCGCCTCGCTGCGGCGCCAGCCGAAGATCACTTCGGCCGAGCGGTTCCATTCGGTGACGTTGCCGTCCTCGTCGCAGGCGATGAACGCGTCGTGCGAGTTCTCGAGGATGGTGCGGATGCGCGATTCGCTTTCGCGCAGCGCGGCCTCCGCCTCGCGGCGCTGCTCGACCTCGACGGCCAGCGTGCGGTTCGCACCCTCGAGCTCGCGGGTGCGCTCGCCGACGCGGAGCTCGAGGTCGTCGTTGGCGCGGCGGATCGCCTGTTCGGCCTCGACCGTCGCGGCGATGTCCTCCACCACCGAGATGAAGTGCAGCGGCGCATCGTCGGCGCCGCGACGCAGCGATACCGTGAGCTGCGCCCACAGCACGCGGCCGTCGGCATGCAGGTAGCGCTTGCGCAGCTCGTAGCGTTCGATGCGGCCTGCCAGCAGCTGGCGGAGCAGGCTGAGGTCGCTGTCGAGGTCGTCGGGATGGGTGAGTTGCTGGAACGTCGTCGCGAGCAGGTCGTCCTGCGAGCGGCCGAAGAAGTCGCACAGCGTGCGGTTCACGCGCAGCCAGCGGCCGTCCAGGCCGACGTGCGCGATGCCCACCGGCGCTTGTTCGAAGGTCACGCGGAACAGCGCTTCGCGTTCGGCGGCCTCGGCCTCGGCCTGCACGCGCGCGGTCACGTCCTGCGCGAAGGCCAGCACGGACAGCAGTTGCCCGGCCTCGTCGAACACCGCGGACATGAACCATTCGCAGTGCAGCACGCGCGCGTCGTGCGTGTAGTTGCGGAAGTGCACGACCTGGCTCGGCGACTCGCCGGTGACCAGCGACAGCATCGCCGTCGCCACGGTGTCGGCATCGTCCTCGTGGATGAAGCGCCACTGGTCCGGGCGGTCGCCGACCACCGCCTCCTCGCTCCAGCCGAACAGCGCGGCCGCGCGCGGCGACCAGCGCCGCACGCGCAGGCGCGCGTCGAACTCGACCACCGCGAGCGGGGTGTTGTTGACGTGCACGCCGAGGCGCTGCTCGGCCTCGTCGAGCCGCTGGCGGCGGCGCGTCATCTCCGCCTCGAAGATCAGCAGCGCCTGCTGCTGCTCGGTGACGTCGCGCGCGATCGCGTGGATGCGCCCGTCGTCGCCGGTGCGCGAATGCCATTCGAGCCAGCGGTGGCCGCCGCGCCGCACCCGGTAGCGGTTCCGGAAGCGCGGCGTCGGATGGCCCGCGCAGGTGCGCTCGGCCTCCTCGACGGTGCGCGCGACATCGTCGGGATGCACGAACTCGAGGAACGGACGGCCCCGCAGGTCGGTGGAGTGCCAGCCGAGCGCGGTGGCCCAGGCGGCGTTGACGCGCTCGAACGTGCCGTCCGGCGCCACGATCGCGAGCAGGTCGGGGCAGAGATCGAAGAACGCATCGCGCTCGCTGCGCGCGCGATGCTGCTCGGTGACGTCCACCAGGCCCACGCCCAGGTAGGCCGCGCGGCCGTCGCCGTCCGGCACCACCGAGGCGTCCATCCGCAACCAGCTGTGGCTGCCGTCCAGCCGCGGCACGCGCAGTTCCAGCTGGAACGCGCGCAGGCGGCCGTCGACCGCCGCCTCCAGCTTCTGCATCAGGGCGACCGCGTCCTCGGTCTCGCAGGTCGCCAGCACGCTGTGCCCGACCAGCCCGTCCTGCCCGCGACCCAGCAGCGCGCAGGCGGCGGCATTGGCCTGCAGCCAGCGGCCGTCCAGTCCGATCAGCGCGAGCCCGCCCGCGGCGTGCCGGAACGCGCCTTCGATGGACCACGACGGGGTATCGGACATGATGCGTTCAGCCGGGCTCGATGAACCGGTTCATGCAAACCGCGTGCCGTCGTCGTCGCGCGAAGGCGGCAGCGGTCACGCCAACCGATAGACCGCACCCGCAGAACGGTACGCCGGTGCGAAGTCTATTTCGCCACGTGAATGAGGTCAATGATGTGAACGCCACGTCGACACGGCCGCCACTATCCTCGCGCGACCTTGCCCATGGGGATGGGCGCATCGAGATTTCCCGTGACTGAAGCCACTGCGCGGCGCAGCCGATCCGCCGCTGCCAAGAACGCGGCCCGTCCGCCCGTGTACGACGAGCCGCTGCAGGCGCTGCTGGCCGCGATGACGGCGGTCGGCGAAGGCGATTTCGACGTCCGCGTGCCCGGGCACTGGGACGGCATCGAGGGCCGGCTTGCCGCCGCCTTCAACGAGATCGTGTCGCAGAACCGCCTGCTGGCGCAGGAGCTGGCGCGCGTCGGCCAGACCGTCGGGCGTGAAGGCCAGACGCGCCAGCGCGTGGCTCCCGCCGCGCGCCGCGGCCAGTGGGCGCAGATGGAGCGCTCGGTCAACGAACTGATCGACGACCTCGTGCGGCCGGTCGAGACGATGACCGAGGCCATCGCGGGCGTCGCCAAGGGCGACCTGTCGCGCACCGTTCCGCTCGAGGCCGACGGTCGCCCGCTGCAGGGCGAGTTCCTGCGCTCGGCGACGATCGTCAATCGCATGATCGAGCAGATGGGCGAGTTCTCGTCCGAGGTGACGCGCGTGGCGCTCGAGGTCGGCACCGCCGGCCTGCTCGGTGGCCAGGCGCAGGTCAAGGGCGTGTCGGGCGTCTGGAAGGACCTGACCGACTCGGTCAACCAGATGGCGTCGAACCTGACGGCGCAGGTGCGCAACATCGCCGAGGTGACCATCGCGGTCGCCAACGGCGACCTTTCGCGCAAGATCACCGTGGACGTGCGCGGCGAGAT
>NZ_SMRQ01000039.1 GCF_004359965.1 Cognatilysobacter segetis
CGGCCGCGCGGCGGCGCCGGCTGCGGCGCTGCGCGAGCGGCTGCCACGCCCGGGGACGACGGTATCGCCGCGCCTTTCCAGTACACACGACCGAAGCGCCCGACGATGGGGCCCGCACCGGCGGGAACCGTCACGCCGCCCGCCAGCGACGCCCCGTCGACGCGCACGGCGAGCGCGCCGCCCGCGACCGGCGATACCTGCAGTCGCGACTCGCCGAACTGGCCGCCGAGCATCGCCAGGCGCGGCGTCGTGACGTCGATCTTCTGCAGCGACAGACCGCCGCCGCTGCCGCCGGCGTCGTCCCCGCCGCGCGTGAACGCGATCCAGTCGAGGGCATCGAGCTGCGCGGCGCGGCCGGTCGCCACCAGCCCGGACACGGGCGCGGGCTCGTCGACCGTGCCGTCGCCGAGGACGACCCGCACGCCGGTGCGGCCGCGCTCGGTGCGCGCGCGCACGCCAACGAGATTGCCGAGGCCGACGCGCACTTCCCCGCTGCCGAGCGGCAACGGTGTGTCGACGAAGGCCGCGAGCGGCTGCGAGGCCGGCTTGCGCAGCGGGGCCGGCAGCTCGAGCGACGTGCCCGCGAGGTTGCTGCGCAGTTGCAGGCGCGCCGGCACGTTCGCGCCCGCGCCCTTCGGTACGACCACGCCGACCGTCCACGCCGAGCGGCCCGCGACGTAGGGCGACAGCCACGCCATCTCCGGCGCGCGGGCGAGCAGCTCGTCGATGTCGAAGCTGCCGTCGACGTCGCCCTCGAATGCGTTGGCGGCGGCGCGCACGTGGCCGTCGCCGGCGCGCAGCGAGAGGCTGCCGGGCTGGCCCTCGTGCCGCGCGGCCAGGTCGGTCGCCGTGAAGCCGCGCAGGTCATAGCGTGCGCGGCCACGCACGTCGTCGAAGCGCAGGTTCCAGCGCCTGTCCGCCAGCATCGCGCCGCGCAGGTCGACGCTGCCGTCGATGGTGATCGGGGCCGGCCGGTCGAGCGGCATGCCGAGCGCGAAATCCACGTGCGCGGGCCCGCTCGCCGACAGCGCGTCGATCGTCTCCGGCTGCATGCGCCGCAGGCCGCTGGCGCGCACGACGTCGAGAAGTCGCGCGGCTTCCGTATCGCCTTGCGCCTGCACGGCGAGCGCGCCGTGGCCGTAATCGTCGATCGATGCCTTCAGCACCGGCAGGCGGACCTGCCCGATGCGGCCGCTGCCGTCGATGTCGAAGCCGGTGCCGTCGAAGACGAGCTGCGCATCCACGTCCTCGGCCGCGGGCCAGTCGGGCTGGAACTTCACCGCGCCGCCGACGACGCGTCCGCGTGCCTCGAACGTGCCTTCGTGATGGCGGAACGGCCAGTCGTCGAGGTCGCCGACGACCACCGCGCGCCCCTGCTCGACGCGGCCGCCGAGCAGCGCGCCGTCGAGCCAGTGGACCAGAGACGGCGACATCAGGTTGCGGACCCAGAAACGGCGGGCCACCTGCACCTGCGCACTGCCGATGCCGACGGCCATGTCGATGAAGGGCCGGCTGCCGTCGCCCTGCCAGAGCAGGCCGCCGCGCACGTCGGCGGCATAGCCCTGCCCGGCCACGTGCAGCGCATCGGTGCCGACGCGCCAACCCGCCTGTTCGCGCCACACGCCGGCACGACCGCGCAGGTGCACCCGGTGGTCGGGACCGAAGGCCTGGGGCCAGCTGAAACTCACCGTGCTGGCGGGATCGAAGTCGAGCTGCATGCCGTCGGCGTCGCCGCTCAGGCGACCGGCGATCCCGTGCAGGCCGGGCGCGCCGCCCACGCGGTCGAAGCCGACCGAAGCGAGCGTCGCCTCCACCGCGGTGCGCCCGCCGCGGCTGCGCAGTTGCAGGCCCGCGACCTGGCCGGCCGGCCGCGCGTGGCGGATCCAGCGCCGCGTCGACTGCGGCAGCCGGTCCGTGAGCGCGGCGGCCTGCAGCAGCGGTGCGACGTCGACCTTGCGGGCATCGAGGTCGAAGTGTCCGCCGCCGGCCAGCGACAGGCCGTCGAGCACCTGCTTCGACGCGCCCTGCTGCACGCGCAGCGTCGGGAGCGAAACCTGCCACGTGCCGCGCTGCATCCGCCATACGCCCAGCGCCTCCACGCGATCGAACACGGCGCGCGGCGTCGTTCCATCCAGCGCCGCGCCGTCCAGCGCGACATCCGACAGCATGCCCTCGCCGGTGACCTGCACGACGCGTCCGTCGCGCAGCTCCGCCCAGGCGCGCGCCGCGCCGCGACCGCCGCTCACGCGCACGCCGCCCGCGTGCAGCGTGTCGGCCCAGTCGCGCAGGTCGGCGTTCGCGGTGCCCGCGTAGGCGCGGCCGCGGCCTTCGTCGCGATCGAAATCGAGCACGCCGTCGACAGGCGGCGCGCCTTCGCGCGGCCACGCCCGCAGGCCGGCACGTACCCGCGGGCCGTCGACGCGCAGGCGCAGGTCGACGCGGGGAATGGCGGTGTCGATACCGTAGGCGGGTGCGACGATCGCGAGGCGGCCGTTGATCACGTGCAGTTCGCCGAGCCGCTCGACCACCGCGAACGGATCGCCGGTGGTGTCCTGCTTCTGCCCCGGAAGGCCGCGTACCTGCCAGAGGCCGTCGGCGCCGCGCTCGAGCGTGAGGTCCAGGCCGCGCAGGCGCAGCTCGGTGAAGGCGTGGCCCGGCAGCAGGCCGAGATAGACCGACGCCAGCAGCTCGGCGTCACCGATCGCGACGGCGCGGTCGCCATCGCCGATGCGCAGGTCCTGCAGCTCGATCAGCGGACCGAGCCGGGTCCAGTGCGTGCGCAGCCCGGAAAACGCGACCGGCCTTTGCGTGCGGTGCTCGAGCCATGCGCGCACCTGCGCCGGGTGCTGCGCCAGCACCGGCAGCGCGAGGCTGACCAGGCCCAGCAGCAGGGCGAACGCGAGGACCGCGACGGCGGCCAGGTAGCCCAGGCCGACGTGCGCGCGCTTGGCATGGCGCAGGATCACGGCGCGATCGGCGGCGCCGGATCAGAGCAGCACGACATCGAACTGCTCCTGCGAGTACTGCTCGTCCGCCTGGAAGCGGATCGACTTGCCGAGGAACTCCTCCAGCTCGGCGACGGCGGCCGAGTCCTCGTCGGTGATGCGCGCCACCACCTTCGGCGAGGCGATCACCAGCAGCCGCTGCGCATCGAACTGGCGCACCTGCCGCACCACGTCGCGGAAGATCTCGTACGTCACCGTCTCCGGCGTCTTCAACGAACCGCGCCCACCGCATTCGTGGCAGCGCTCGGAGAGCTGCCGCTGCAGGCTGTCGGTGGTGCGCTTGCGGGTCATCTCGACGAGACCCAGCGGGGAGAAGTCGTACACGGTCGTCTTGGCGTGGTCGCGGGCGAGCGCCTTCTCGAGTTGGCGGAGCACCTGCCGCTTGTGCTCGGCGTCCGTCATGTCGATGAAGTCGATGATGATGATGCCGCCGAGGTTACGGAGCCGGAGCTGACGCGCGACCGACTGGGCGGCCTCGAGATTGGTCCGGTAGACGGTTTCCTCGAGGTTGCGCTGACCGAGGAATGAACCGGTGTTCACGTCCACCGTCGTCATCGCTTCCGTCTGGTCGATCACCAGGTAGCCGCCCGACTTGAGCGGCACTTCCTTGTCCAGCGCCCGCTGGATCTCGTCCTCGACGCCGTACAGGTCGAAGATCGGACGCGCACCGCTGTAGTGCTCGATCTTCTCGTTGAGCCCCGGCATGTACTGCGCCGCGAACGCCTTGAGCCTGTCGCAGGTTTCGCGCGAGTCGACCTTCACCTTCTCGACGTCGCGGCGCAGCAGGTCGCGCACGGCGCGCATCGGCAGCGACAGGTCCTCGTACACGCGCTCGCCGAGCTTCGCGCTCTGCGAGCGCTCCTCGATCAACGCCCAGACGCGACCCAGGTAGGCGACGTCCTCGGCGATGGCCTCGTCGGGCTGGCCCTCGGCATTGGTGCGCACGATGTAGCCGTGCTGCGCCGATGCGGGCGACAGCGACGTCACGATCTGCTTCAGGCGCGCGCGCTCGGCCTCGTCCTCGATGCGCGCGGACACGCCGACGACGCGCGTGCGCGGCAGCAGCACGAGGTAGCGCGATGGAATGCTGAGCTGCGTGGTCAGCCGCGCGCCCTTGCTGCCGATCGGATCCTTCACCACCTGCACGATGATGTCCTGCCCGTCGCGCAGCAGTTCCGTGATCGGCCGCGTGGGCTGCGGGGGCAGCGGCGCTTCGTCGCCGCCGGCATCCGCCACCGCGACGGGTTTGACGATGTCGCCCGCGTGCAGGAAGGCCGCGCGCTCCAGGCCGATGTCGATGAAGGCGGCCTGCATGCCCGGCATGATCCGCTGCACGCGGCCCTTGTAGATGTTGCCCACCACCCCGCGACGCCAGCCGCGCTCGATGTGCAGCTCCTGCAGCATCCCGTTCTCGACGACCGCCACGCGCGTTTCCCGCGGCGTGACGTTGACCAGGATTTCCTCGCTCATGCGGTCGCGCCTGCGAAGATGTCGATGCCGAACTCGGCGAGCAGTTTCGCGGTCTCGTGCACGGGCAGGCCCATGACGCCGGAGTAGCTGCCGTCCAGCCGGGTGACGAATGCCTCGGCACGGCCCTGGATCGCGTAGGCGCCGGCCTTGCCCTGCCATTCGCCGCAGGCGATGTAGCCGTCCAGCTGGGCCGGCGTGAGCGCGGCGAACGTCACCTCCGACACGCTGATCGCCTGCGCCTCGCGCGCCGCCGAGAGCAGCCACACCACGCTGATCACCTGGTGCGTGCGGCCGGAAAGTCGGGTCAGCATGCGCACCGCATCGTCGGCATCGACGGGCTTGCCGAATACCTCGTCGTCCAGCACGACCTCGGTATCGGCGGCGAGCACGCGGGCATCGGGCACGCCCGCGACCTCGAGAAGCCCGGCGCCGGCCTTCTCGCGCGACACCCGCCGCACGTAATCGAAGGCATGCTCCCCCGGCTGGCGGACTTCGGGGATGTCGATGTCGAGCAGGCGGGGATCGATCCCGAGGCGAGCGAGCAGCTCGCGCCGGCGCGGGGATTTGGAGGCGAGATAGAGCATCGATCGAAGCATAACCCGCGCTCGCGCATGCACCGGCTGAACGATTCCCATCGCGGCGTGACCCTGTCGCGTCTCACCGCTCGTTCACCCGTCCGTACCGACCCTCGCATCCAACAGGAGCTCCGATGACCGCCATGCGCCCCGCCCTCCGCCACCTCGCCCTCGCCACCGCGCTCGCCTTCGGGAGCCTCGCCATGTCCGTCGATGCCCAAACCGTGCCCGCCCCGGCGGTGTCGTTCGACGGCACGCTGCTGTCGGTCGCCGCCCAGGCCGAAGCCCGGCGCGCACCCGACATCGCCACCGTGTCCGCCGGCGTGGTGACGCAGGCCGCCGACGCGAACACCGCGCTGCGCCAGAACGCCGACCAGATGTCCAAGGTGGTCGCGGCGATCCGCGCCGCGGGCGTCGCCGAACGCGACGTGCAGACCGCAGGGGTGAACCTCAATCCGCAGTACCGCTACGCCGAGAACCAGCCGCCGGCGATCACCGGCTACCAGGCCAGCAACACGGTCAACGTCACCGTGCGCGACATCGCCAAGCTCGGCCGGATCCTCGACGCGCTCGTGGCGACGGGCGCGAACCAGGTGAACGGCCCGAGCTTCGACATCGACCAGAAGGAGCCGGTGCTCGACGAGGCGCGCCGGGCGGCGCTCGACAAGGCCCGCAAGCGCGCCGACATGTATGCGCAGGCGCTGGGCCTGCACGTCCGCCGCATCGTGAGCATCGACGAGACCGGCGGCGCGTCGATCCCGCGGCCCATTCCGATGTACTCGATGGCCAAGGCCGCGCGCGACGAAGCCACGCCGATTTCGCCCGGCGAGAACGTCCTGTCGGTCAACCTAAACGTCGTCTTCGAACTGGGAAAATGAGATGAGCACGCCCGACATCCCGCGCGGTCGCGATACGGCTTCCGTGGCCGACCCGCGCCCCGGCGCCAACCCCGGCTACGCCGAGAACCAGCCGCGCGACAAGGCCGACGCGCGCGATCCCCGCACTTGCAAGGCGCCCAACCCCGAGGCGGGCGCGCTGGACCGTCCGCAGGGCGACTCGCCGGCCCCCGCCGCGGACTGAGCGCTCCCTCTCGCATCGACCGAAGAGCCCGCACCTGCGGGCTCTTCGCTTTTGCGCCACCCGCAGCGCGACCGTCGTCGCGAATCGACATCGTCGCGCGCGGGTTCAACCCCACGCGCCGATCCCGCGCGTTTGCACCGGCACAGTCCACACGAGGAGCCGGCCATGCAGACCATCCACGCACCCCGCGTCGCCCCGCTCGACCCCAACCGCATCGCCGCCATCAGCGGCGCGATCGCGGTCAACGGCCTGTTGTTCGCATTGCTGGTCGCGCCGTTCTCCTCGCCCGTGGTCGTCCAGGCCGTGCGCGATTCGATGACGCTCTACACACCAGTGAAGCCCAAGCTCGTACCGCCGCCGAAGCCCGAGCCGATCCGCACCAAGGTCGAGCAGGCGCATTCCGCGCCCGCGCGGCCCGCGCAGGCGGCACCGGCCGTCGATCCGCCGCCCGTGGCCGATCCCATGCCGCAGGTCGACGACCTCGTCGTGCCCCCGATGACCGAAGACCTCGCGTTGCGCGGCAGCGGCGACGCGGTCATCGCCCCCGCCGACGACGGCAAGCCGCTCGCGGGCGCGCATCTGGAATACGCCGCGAACCCGGCGCCCGCGTACCCGCGCGACTCGCTCGTCCAGGGCGACACGGGGACGGTGCTACTGGAAGTGCTGGTGGACGTCGACGGCCGTCCGTTGCAGGTCACGATCTCGCGCAGCAGCGGTCACCGCGAACTCGACCTCGCGGCCAAGCGCCAGGTGCTCGCCCACTGGCGATTCAAGCCGGCGATGCGCAACGGCCGCCCGGTGCAGGCGATCGGCCTGGTGCCGGTGGACTTTTCGCTGCAGTGAGGTCGGCGCCGCGCCGGGCGACGGAACGCCCGGCCGGTCGTCTCACGCCCGGTGGTACGGGTGGTTCGCGAGCAGCGCGGCAGCGCGGTAGAGCTGTTCGGCGACCACGAGGCGCACGAGCATGTGCGGCAGCGTCAAAGGTCCGAGCGACCACGATTCGTCCGCGCGCTGCAGTACGTCGGGCGGATGACCCTCCGGGCCGCCGATCAGGAACGCGAGGTCGCGCCCCTGCCCGCGCCAGTGCTCGAGCCGCTGCGCGAGCTGTTCGGAGCTGTAGCCGCGGCCGCCGCCGTCGAGCGTCACGACCCAGGCATTGCGCGGAATCGCGGCGACTACCCGCGCGCCCTCGTCCGACTGCGCGCGCGCCGCATCACGACCCTTGCCGCGCAGGCCGGGCTCCACTTCGACGAGCTCGAACGGCAGCCAGTGCGAGAGGCGCTTGCGGTATTCCGCGAAGCCTTCGGCCACCCAGCCCGGCGCGCGCTCGCCGACGGCGATGAGGCGCGCTTTCACCGCCGCATCCTGCGATCAGAGCGCGGGACGCGGGCGGGGCTCGACGTCGAATTCGTCCGCGTCGTCCTCGAAGCTCAGCGGTTCCTCGTCCGGGAAATCGTCGCCGAGGTGACCGTGGGCGAACTCGTCGACCTTCTGCGGCGGCTCGTCGCCGACCGTCCACAGGCGCTCGAGCGCGTAGAACTCGCGCACGCGCGGCAGCATGACGTGCACGATCACGTCGGCGAGGTCGACCAGCACCCATTCCGCCTCGCGCTCGCCCTCCACGCCGAGCGGCATGACGTCGAGCTTCTTGGCGAACTTCACCACCTCGTCCGCGATCGACTTCACGTGCCGCGTGGACGTGCCCGACGCGATCACCATGTAGTCGGTGACGCTGCTCTTCCCGCGTACGTCGATCTCGACCACGTCTCGCGCCTTCAGCTCCTCGACGGCCTCGCGGACGTTCTGCAGCAGTTCGTCCACCGACGGCGGCGGGCTGGGCAGGCGGGTCTTGATGACGTGGGCTTCGGTACTCAAGGGGGCATGTCTCCGGGCGAAGGGCGCCAAGTATAGGGATCAGGCTGGATCCGGCCGTGCATAGAGCCGGTGACGGACGATGTAGGCGGCGACGGGCGGCGGCACCATCGACATCCACGATTCATGCGCGGCGATGCGCCGACGGATCTCGGTCGACGATTCCGGACGCGGCGGCGACATCGGCAGCACGGCCAGGCCGCCGCACGGGGCCGCGAGCAGGCGGTCGAGCGGCTGCAAGCGACGGCGGATCGTGTCGGCGAGCTCGGTGTCGACGCGCGCGAGCCCGTCGACGTCGAGGCCGAAGCCGGGCCGCCCCACGGCGATCACGTGCGCGAGCTCGAACAGCGCGTGCCAGCGGTGCCAGCGGTGCAGCTGCGCGAGCGAATCCGCACCGATCACCCACGCGGTCGGACACGCCGGGCCGACCTCGGCGCGCACCTCGGCCAGCGTGTCGATGCTGTAGGACGGCGCGGAGCGCGACAGCTCGCGCGCATCCGCGCGCAGGCCGCGTTCCCCCGCGACGGCGAGCTCGACCATGCGCAGGCGCTGCGAGGCGTCGGCGTGGGTCGAATCCTTGTGCGGCGGATCGGCCGCGGGCAGCAGATGCACGGTGACGTCGAGCGCGTCGCGCACCGCGCCCGCCACGGCAATGTGCCCGCAATGGATGGGATCGAACGTGCCGCCGTAGCCGACCCAGGCCCGCATCAGCCGGCGGCGAGCAGCCGCATCGCGCCACGCTCGGCCAGCGCGACCATCAGCCGCTCCAGCGCGACCCAGGCATCGCCCTGCGCGCGCCCCTTGGCGATGCGATCGACCAGGCCGGCCTGCACCAGCAGCGCCTCCCAGGCCGGCGGCGAATGGCGCTGGAGCGCGCGCCGGTACATCGGCTGCTTGGCGTCCCAGACGCGCTGCGCCTTGAACGCCGCGACGAGGTTGCCGCCCTTGGCCTGCACCTGCGCGAGCGCCGCACCGCGCTGCAACTCCATGACGATCATGCCGAGCAGCGCAGGCACCGCGTCGCCTTCGGCGCGCAGGCCATGGAGGATGCGGACCGCCTGCACGGGCTGGCCGTTCATCGCAGCATCGAGCAGGCGGAATACGTCGTAGCGCGAGGCGTCGGCGACGAGCGATTGCAGCGTGTCGAGCGTCAACGGGCGGCCGCCGCGCGGCGTTTCGCCGGCGTCCTTGAACAGCAGCGCGAGCTTCTCGACTTCCTGCGCCGCGGCGAGCAGGTTGCCCTCCACGCGCTCGGCGAGGTGCAGCACGGCGTCGCGATCCGGCGAGAAGCCGCGGCTGCGAAGGCGCCGATCCAGCCAGCCGGCGAGCTCGTGCGGCTTCACCGGCCATGCGATGGCGATGCGACCGATGCGGCCGATCGCCTGGCTCCAGTCGCCGCCATGGCTGCGGCTCCAGTCCTCGCAGGTCACCAGCAGCACGACGTCCGGCGACGGATTCGCGCAGAAATCGGCGATGACTTTCGCGCCTTCCTTGCCCGGCTTGCCGGTCGGCAGGCGCAACTCGACCAGCCGCCGCGTGGCGAACAGGCTCGGCGCGTTGAAGGTGGCGGACATCGCGTCCCAGTCGGGCTCGCGCTGGCCGGCGCCGGCTTCGAAGACTTCGCGCTCGCCGATGCCGTCGCGGCGTGCGGCCGCGCGCACGGCGTCCGCGGCCTCGAGCACCAGCAGGGGCTCGGCGCCGGCAATCAGGTAGGCGGGTTGCAGCGGCCCGGAGGCGAGCTGCGCGACGAGTTGCTCGGGCGTGAGGTCCACGACGACCGGCTCAGCCGGCCGGGTTGCCTGCGGCGGCGTCGGCGGGGTTCGGCATGATCGCCGGCTGCGGGATCGGCTGCAGCTCCTTGACGCGGCCGGACTTCATGACCGCGTCGATCCGGCGCAGCACCGAGAACGACATCTCGCGCCGCAACTCCGTCGCCAGCGTCTCGCGCTCGCCTTCGGCGCCGATCGCGCTGGTCGGGTTGGAGACGTAGTCGCGCGAGAGCTCGATGCTCTGCCGCGGCACGACCACCTGGCCCGCGGCGTCACGCAGTTCGAAGATCACCGCGTAGCGAAGGCTGAACTCCTGCGAGCGGCCCAGCGCGTCCACGCTGATCGGCGTGTCGCCCCATTGCTCGGCGAGCACGTCGAGGACCGCGCCTTCGCCGCCTTCGCGCACGACGGTCACGCCGCCGCGCTCGAGCGCCTGCGCGATCGACTCGGCGAGCGGGCTGTAGCGGTCCGAGGAGACCACGTGCAGCGGGCTCAGCTGCGTCGGCACCGTGATCTGGTCGCGGAGATGGAAGCCGCAGCCGGACAGGGCCAGGACGAGGACGGCGGGAAGCAGGCGTCGGATCATGCGGGCAGTCTGGACGAGGCGGCGACGGGCGGCAATAGCGGCAGGCGGCGCGTCCACGTGGCGTGCACGCGGACGCGTCCCGTCAGCCGGCGACGATGTTGACGATCTTCCCCGGCACCACGATCACCTTGCGGACCGACTGGCCCTCGAGGAACTTCGCCACCGCCGGCTCCGCGAGAGCCGCGGCCTCCACCGCCTCCCGCGGCAGGTCGACCGCCACGTCGATCGTGCCGCGCAGCTTGCCGTTGACCTGCACCGCGAGCGTCACGGCGTCGCGTATCAGCGCGGCGGGATCGGCCTGCGGGAACGGCACGTCCTCCAGCAGGGTCTCCGGATGGCCGAGGGCCTGCCACAGTGCGTGGCAGACGTGCGGGGTCACCGGATTGAGCAGGAGCACCATCGCCTGCAGCGCCTCGTGGCGCACCGCGCGGCCCTGCTCGCTCATGTCGTCGAACTTCGAGACGGCATTGAGCAGCTCCATCAGCGCGGCGATCGCGGTGTTGAAGCTGTGGCGGCGGCCGTAGTCGTCGCCCACCTTCTGGATCGTCTCGTGCAGCTGGCGGCGCAGCGTCTTCTGCGCGGCGGTGAGCTGCGACGCGTCCACCTCCGGATGATCCGGCTGCGACACGTGCGTGATCACCTCGCGCCAGAAGCGGCGCAGGAAACGCGCCATGCCTTCGACGCCCGCCTCGTTCCACTCCAGCGATTGCTCCGGCGGCGCGGCGAACATCGAGAACAGGCGCACCGTGTCGGCGCCGTACCTGCCGACCATGATCTGCGGGTCGACGCCGTTGTTCTTCGACTTCGACATCTTCTCGGTGCCGCCGATCTGAACGCGCCCGCCATCGACCTTGCTGTGCGCGCCGATGATCTTGCCGCGCTCGTCGCGGTCGATCTCGACGTCCGCCGGGTTGATCCAGTCCTTCGCGCCGTTGTCGAGCTCGCGGTAGAAGGTGTCGGCGATGACCATGCCCTGCGTGAGCAGGTGCGTGGCCGGCTCGTCGCCGTCGACCAGGCCGGCGTCGCGCAGCAGCCGGTGGTAGAAGCGGAAGTACAGCAGGTGCAGGATCGCGTGCTCGATGCCGCCGATGTACTGGTCGACCGGCAGCCAGTACTTCGCGCGCGCGTCGACCTGCTCGGGCGCGCCCGGCGAGGTGTAGCGCGCGTAGTACCAGCTCGACTCCATGAAGGTGTCGAACGTATCGGTCTCGCGCTCGGCAGCGGCGCCGCAGGACGGGCACGTCGTCTTCCGCCACTCCGGGTCGGACTTGATCGGCGACGACACGCCACTGAACTCGACGTCCTCCGGCAGCACGACCGGCAGCTGGTCCTCGGGCACCGGCACCGCGCCGCACGCGTCGCAGTAGATCACCGGAATCGGGCAGCCCCAGTAGCGCTGGCGACTCACGCCCCAGTCGCGCAGCCGGAAGTTGACGCGGCGCCGCCCGCGGCCCTCGGCCTCGAACCTGCGCGCGAGATGCTCGAACGCCTCGGCGTATTCCATGCCGTCGAGCTCGTCGGAATTGACGATCCAGCCCTTCTCGGTCCACGCGCCTTCGTCGAGGATCTTCCGCTCGAACGCGTCGACGACTTCGACCGCCGCGCGCGTCTCGTACGGATCGCCGGCCGCGGATTCGCCGAGCGCGACGGTCATCGGATCGTCGTGGCGCGCGAGGTGCTTGGCGGCCTCGAGGATCGCGTCGCGGATCTCCGTCGGCGCGATGACCATGCGGATCGGGAGGTCGTACGTCTTCGCGAACGCCCAGTCGCGCTCGTCATGGCCCGGCACGCCCATCACCGCGCCCGTGCCGTAGTTCATCAGCACGAAGTTGGCGACGAAGACCGGCAGCTCTTCGCCGCTCAGCGGATGGATGGCGCGCAGGCCGGTGTCCATGCCGCGCTTTTCCTGCGTCTCCAGTTCCGCTTCCGATACGCCGCCCTGCCGCAGCCCGGCGATGAACTCGGCCAGCGACGGATCGGACTCCGCGGCCGCCAGCGCGAGCGGGTGCTCGGCGGCGATCGACAGGAAGGTCACGCCCATGAGCGTGTCCGGCCGCGTGGTGAACACGGTCACCGGCTCGACCGCATTGCCGGCCGGCGAGCGCACGTCGAAGCGGATCTCGAGGCCTTCCGAGCGCCCGATCCAGTTCCGCTGCATGGTCTTCACCGCGTCCGGCCAGCCCGGCAGCGTGTCGAGGCCGTCGAGCAGCTCCTGCGCGTAATCGGTGATCTTGAGGAACCACTGCGGGATCTCGCGCTTCTCGACCACCGCGCCGGTTCGCCAGCCGCGGCCGTCGATCACCTGCTCGTTGGCGAGCACGGTCTGGTCGACCGGATCCCAGTTCACGACCGAATTGCGGCGGTACGCGAGTCCCTTCTTCATCAGGCGCACGAACATGCGCTGTTCGTGCACGTAGTACGACGGCTGGCAGGTGGCGAACTCGCGCGACCAGTCGATCGCATAGCCCATCTGCTGCAACTGGGCCTTCATGTGCGCGATGTTGGCGTAGGTCCACTTCGCCGGCGCCGTGCGGTTCTTGATCGCGGCGTTCTCGGCCGGCAGGCCGAAGGCGTCCCAACCCATCGGCTGCAGCACGTTGTGGCCGGTCATGCGCTTGTAGCGGCTGATGACGTCGCCGATCGTGTAGTTGCGCACGTGGCCCATGTGCAGCGCGCCCGACGGGTACGGCAGCATGGACAGGCAGAAATACTTGGGCTTGGGCGACGACTCGTCGACCTGGAAGGCACGCGTGCCGTCCCAGAAGGCCTGGGCACCGGCTTCAACCGCGGCGGGATCGTAGGCGCGCGGGTCGGCGCTGGCGGGGTTGACGTCGGTCGCGTTGGAGGAGGCCACGGGGGCAGTCCGGACGGGGGGCGGTCGAAAAGCCTATCGCAGTGCACAAATCGGCGTCACGCATCGCGGGAACGACGTCGCCCAGGGCATGGCTCTTGCACAATCGCGAGCAGCCTACTCCCGCGCCCTCCATGCCCGCTTCCCGACTCCGCGATCGCCGCCGCCCGTTCGTCCTGACCGGCCTCGTGACGCTGCTGGTCGGCGTCACCGCGGCGATGCTCGCGGGCATCGGCGCCATTTCATCGAGCGCACGCTGGGTGAGCCACACCTACGAGGTGCTCGCGAAGATCGAGTCGGTACGGTCCGCGCTGGACAGCACCGAGTCCGCGGCCCGCGGTTTCCGGCTCAGCGGCGACGAACGCCTGCAAGCCGACTACATCGGCCACCGCCTGCTCGCGCCGGCGCAGGCCGATGCCCTCGTCGCGCTGGTGTCCGACAACCCGGCCCAGGAGCGACGCGCACGGGTGCTGCGCGAACTCGTGCGCGAGCGGCTGGCGCAGATCGAACGCACGGTCGAGCTGCAGGCGGCGGGCCGCGCCACGGAGGCGAACCGGACGATGATGACCGTCGGCGCCCGGACCGGCGACGCGATCGACGCGGCGGCGGACGCCCTGGAGGCGTCCGAGCAGGGGCTGCTCGACGACCGTCGCGCGTCGAGCAACCGGCACGCCTGGTGGCTCGCGGCCATCGTCCTTTTCGGGCTCGTCATCGCGCTGGCGATGCTGGCGGCCCTGCTGCGCATGCTCGGCCGGGAGACGCGGCGCGCGCTCGCGCTCGAAGCCGAAGCCCGCGACGCGCTCGCCACCCTCGAAGCCGCCGCCGCGCAACGCGAGCTGCTCGCCGAGCAGCGCCGCGTGCTGGGTGCCTTCGCGAGCCTTCTGCACAGCTGCCAGGGCGTCGAGGAAGCCCTGGATGTCGCGGGCAACGCGCTCGCCCAGCTGGTCCCGAACGGCGCAGGCGTCTGCTACGCGATGCGGGCGTCGCAGAACCTGCTCGAGTTGCACCCGCTCTTCGGCACGCACGGCGCCGAATACGACGACGTGATCCGGCCGGACCAGTGCTGGGGCCTGCGTCGGGGCGCGACCCACGTCTACGACCCCGCGCGGCCGACCGCGCTGTGCGAGCACCTGCGCGGGCTCGACCCGGCGCATGCCTGCGGGGCCTGCGTTCCGCTGACCTCCCAGGGCAACGTGCTCGGCCTGCTGCACGTGAGCGCGCGCCACGGCCGCATTCTGAGCGAACTGGAGCGCGCGGCAGTCGAGTCGGTGGCCGAGCACCTCGCCCTGGTGCTGTACAGCCTCGGCCTGCGGGAGAGCCTGCGCGTGCAGTCGCTGCGGGACCCGCTTACCGGGCTCTACAATCGCCGCTACCTGGAAGAGAGCCTGCCGCGGGAGATCGAGCGCTGCGAACGCCGCGATCGCCCGCTGTCGGTGCTCATGCTCGACGTCGACCACTTCAAGCGCTTCAACGACGAACATGGCCACGGCGCGGGCGACGCGTTGCTCACGCGCATCGGCCAGGTGCTCGCGGCGGTCACGCGTGGCGAGGACATCGCCTGCCGCTACGGGGGCGAGGAATTCACCGTCGTCATGCCCGAGGCGAGCACGGAGCAGGCCTGCGCGCGCGCCGAGCAGATCCGCGAGGCGGTCGCGGGCGCCACCGTCAGTTACATGCGCCGCGAACTCGGGCCCGTGTCCGTGTCCATCGGCCTGAGCCAGCTGCGGGCCGGCATGGACAGCCCGGAGACGCTGATGGCGGACGCCGACCGGGCGCTGTATTCGGCGAAGGCAGAGGGCCGGAACCGCGTGGTCTGCCACCTTCCGCAGGCACGCGCCGTGCTGTCGGAATCGCAGGGCGCATGATTCAATCGCGCGTCCTGCGAGGACACCTCATGCCGCAACGCCCCCTCCGCCGCATCGCCGTACGCGTCGCCACCGCTGGCGGCCGGAGACCCGCTCGATGACAGGCGACTGGATCGGCTACGTCGCCGCCGCGATGACGACGCTCTCGTTCCTTCCGCAGGCCGTCCATACGATCCGCACGCGGGATACCCGCGGGATCTCGCTGGGGATGTACGTCGTGTTCACCCTCGGCGTCGCCTGCTGGTTCTTCTACGGCGTCGTGCTCGGCTCATGGCCGATGATCGTGTCCAACCTGGTCACGCTGGGCCCGTCGGCGACGATCCTCGCGATGAAGCTGCGCTACCGCTAGGCGCCAGCAGGATCACGCCGGCGAACCACGCCGCGAACGCGACGCGCTGCGCGAGGCCCACCGGCAGCAGGCCGGGCAGCAGGAGCGCGAACGCCAGCGTCGCCACCGCGCATGCGACGACCTGCCAGCAGCGACGCGCGTGAGGCGTACCGCGCATGCCGACCGCCAGCAGCAGCGCGCCGGCCATGAAGGCGACCCACCACGCCGTCCACGCGGCCGCATGCAGTCGGCTGGCCGCCGACATCAGGTCCGACGAATCCAGCGGCAGCAGTCCCAGGGCCGCGAACGCGAGCGCGGCGAGCGTCAGTACCTGGACGCCGAGCCGCGCACCGAAGCGCGTATCGGCCATCCGCGAACGCAGCATCTGCGCGACGACCGCCGCGAGCAGCCCCGGCACGACGAAGCCCGCGACGTTGAATGCTCCCGCACGCGGCACCCCGCTCGCGCCGAGCGCGGCGACCGGATGCTGCATGTGCGAGAACGTATCGAACGCGGCGCCGAAGCCGGCGACCGAGGCGACGAACAGCGCGGCGGCCGATACGGCGGCGATGCGCGGAAGGCTGACGGGACGTTGCATCGCCCCATGCTAGCGTGCCCGCCTTGCGCAGCCGGGGCCGCGCCCCCAGTTAACGCCGACTTCCAGGAGCCGCCATGACCGCCGACGCGAAACCGCATGTCTTCGACGCCACCGCCGACCGCTTCCAGGACGATGTCCTGCAGCGCTCGCTGCAGGTGCCGGTGCTGGTCGACTTCTGGGCGGAGTGGTGCGGCCCGTGCAAGACGCTCGGCCCGATCCTCGAGAAGCTCGCCGACCAGTACGGCGGCGCGTTCCTGCTGGCGAAGGTCGACGTGGACAAGGAGCAGCAGCTCGCCGCGGCGTTCCAGGTGCGCTCGATCCCGACCGTGTTCCTCGTGAAGGACGGCCAGCTGGTCGACGGTTTCCCGGGCGCGATGCCGGAAGGCGCATTGCGCGAATTCCTCGCCTCGCACGGCATCGAGCCGCGCGCCGCCGCCGAAGAGCCCGCGGCCGCCGAGCTGCCCGCGTCCGATCCGCACGAGACGGTGGTGCGTCTGCGCGCGGACGTCGCGGCCAATCCGGACGACGACGCGCTCAAGCTCGACCTCGCGCTCGCGCTGCTCGCCGTGGGCGCCACGGTCGAGGCCGAGCACCTCCTCGACGCGCTGCCCGCGAACCTCGCCACCGACGATCGCACCGAGCGCGCCCGCGCCCACCTGCGGCTGCTGGCCGCGTCGAAGGACGCGCCGGCGCCCGAAGTGCTGGAAGCGGCGATCGCCGCCGATCCGTCCGACCTGCGCGCGCGCCACCTGCTGGCCGTGCAACGCCTGCTGGGCGGGCGCGAGGCCGATGGCTTCGAGCAGCTCATCGACATGCTGTCGCGCGATCGCCAATACGAGGACGGGCTCGCGCGTCGCACGCTCATCGACGCGTTCCGCGTGGTGGCCGACGAGGATCTCGTCTCCCGCTACCGCCGGCGCATGTCGTCGCTGCTGTTCTGAGCCGGCGCCCGTGAACCAACCCGTGCCGCGGCGCGCATCGCGGGGCCGGCCTTGAACCCACGCCGCGTCGGCGCCGCCACGCTGCGCCACCTGCTGAACCTGTGGCCACCGTTCCTGTTCGCGGGCATCCGCGTGGCCGCGCTGTCGGATGATTTCCGCCACGCGCGCGTGGAGCTGCGCCTGCGGCCCTGGAACCGCAACGCCGTGGGCACCCATTTCGGCGGCAGCCTGTTCGCGATGACCGATCCGTTCTGGATGTTGCTGGTCATGCGCCGCCTCGGCGCTGATCACGTGGTTTGGGATCGCGCGGGCACGATCGATTTCCTCAAGCCCGGCCGCGGCATCGTGCACGCCGAGTTCCGGCTCGACGACGCGACGCTCGACGCGATCCGCGCCGAGACCGCGGACGGCGCGAAGCATCTGCGCTGGTTCGAGACGCCCGTGCTGGACGCCGCGGGCGACACCGTCGCGCTCGTGCGCAAGCAGGTGTACGTGCGGCGCAAGCCGGGCCGCTGATCACGCTTCGCTGCCACCGCGCCTTCGCGGCGCTCGCCGCTGCCTATATGCTCCGGCCGCATGGATGAGCCCACGCCCCCCACCGCAGCCACCGAATCGCTCCCGCAGATCGAGGGCTACCGGATGCTGCGCCGGCTCGGCCAGGGCGGCATGTCCACCGTGTACCTGGCCGACCAGGTCGCGCTCGGCCGCGAGGTGGCGATCAAGGTGATGGCGCCCCAGGCGCTGTCGGACGAGATCAGCCGCCGCCGCTTCGAGAACGAGGTTCGCACCATCGCGAGGCTCGAGCATCCGCACATCGTGCGCATCCACGAGCTGGGCCGCACGAAGGACGGGTTGCCGTACTACTCGATGCCGCACCTGGCGCGCGGCCACCTCGGCGACCGCGACTACACGCGCGACGAGGCGGGCGCCGTCGACATCGCGCGCGCGCTGCTGTCCGCGCTGGAGTACGCGCATTCGCGCGGGGTCGTGCATCGCGACGTCAAGCCCGAGAACGTGCTGTTCGACGACGCCGGCCGCCCGTTGCTCGCGGATTTCGGCATCGCGCTGCGTCGCGGCTACGGCCCGCGCGTGACCACGGCGGGCCTCGCCGTCGGCAGCACCGCGTACATGGCGCCCGAGCAGGCGCGCGGCGAGGAAGTCGACGGCCGCGTCGATCTGTACAGCCTTGGCGTCGTGCTGTGGGAAATGCTGGCGGGCCGCCTGCCGTACGAGGCGGGCGACGCGCTCTCCATGGCGATCGCGCACGCGCAGCAACCGATCCCGAAGCTGCCGCCGCACCTGCGTCACTGGCAGCGCTTCATGTACCGCGCGCTCGCCAAGTACCCGGACTCACGCTTCCAGAACGCGGCCGAGATGCGCGACGCGATGCTGGCGGTGCGTCCGCCCCGTTGGCTTCCCGCGTGGGAGCGCGCCCGGACCGTGCTCACCGGCCGCCCCGTGCGCTGGGGCGTGGCGGCCATCGCCGTGATCGCGCTGGGCGTGGCCGCCTGGCGGCTGGCGCCCGACGGCGCCGACGATTTCTTCCGCGCGGCACCGCAGCCGGCGCAGGCCGCAACGACGCCGGCACCGCAGGTGGCGGCCGATCCGACCGATCGCATGATGGTGCCGCTGCCCGGCGCGAACGTCGAAGTCGCGGTCGCGCGCGCCCGTGCCCAGATCGCGCGAGGCGCGCTGGTCTCGCCCGACGGCGACAACGCGCTCGCCACCGTCGTCGGCGCGTGGAACGAGGAACCGACCGACGCGCGCGTGCGTGCGGTCGCTGGCGACCTCGAGTCCGCATTGCAGTCGCGCATTGCCGCCGCGGTGAGGGGTAACGACGATGCCAAGGCACGCGACCTCGCGACGCACCAGGTGCCCATCGCGCGGATGACCGCCGCGCCGGGCGTCACGCCGAAGGCCACGCTCGACGCCGACGTCAGGAAGGCGCTGCGCACCCGGCTCGACGACGCGCTCAAGCACAACGACGCCAAGCGCGCGCAGCAGACGCTGGCGCTGGCACGCGACCTCGCGCTGCCCGCCGCGGACGCCGCGCGCTGGACCCGCGAGGTCGCCGCGGTGAAGGGCGCCCCCCGCGCCGCCGCGGGCGACGAAGTGGCCGACCTGGGTCGTGGCCGCGTCTCGCCGCATCCGGTCACGCGCGCCGAGTTCCAGCGCTTCGCCGACGCCACCCACCGTCCGCCCTCGCTTTGCCGCGAGCGCGCCTCGCTGCTGCGCGTGCTGTCGCCGCGTTCGTGGAAGTCGCCGGGCTTCGCGCAGGGTCCGGCCGATCCGGTGGTGTGCGTCTCGCTGCAGGACGCGGAGGCCTACGCGCTCTGGCTCGGTGAAGAAGCCGGCGGCAAGTTCCGCCTGCCCACGTCCGCGGAATCGTCGCGCACGCCGGCCGACACCGGCGGCCGCGCGATCAGCCTGTGGCTTCGCGACTGCGGCGCGGGATGCCTGCAGCGCGTGGTGACCGGGACGTCGTGGCGCGGTCGCAAGGCGCCGGAGGCGCTCGTCGCCAATCGCGGCTACGACGACGTCGGCTTCCGGTTGCTGCGCGAGCGCTGAGCGGGCCGGCCGCGGCGACATACAATCGCCGCATGGGCAAGACCAACCTGCAACGCCTCTTCCTCACGGGCCTGCTCACGCTGCTGCCGATCTGGCTCACGTGGGTCGTGGTCAAGTTCGTGTTCGTGCTGCTGTCGGACATGAGCCGCCCCATCATCGGACCGGGGCTGCAGAGCCTCGCGGCCGGGGCCCCGGCGCTCGCCTGGGTGGCGGGCCCGTGGGTGCAGAACGGGCTCGCGATGCTGGCCACGCTCGCCGTCATCCTGATGTCGGGAATGATGGCGCGGCGGGTGTTCGGGCAACGCATGCTTCGGTGGTTCGAAGCGCTGATCAAGCGCATCCCCTTCGCGAACATCATCTATGGCAGCGCGCGCCAGCTGCTCGACATCCTGCAGACCAAGCCCGACGGAACGCAGCGCGTGGTGCTCGTCGACTTCCCGCACAAGGAAATGAAGTCGATCGGCTTCGTGACCCGCGTCCTGCGCGAGCAGGGCACGGGCCGCGAGCTCGCCGCGGTGTACGTGCCGACGACGCCGAACCCGACGTCGGGCTACCTCGAGATCGTGCCGATCGAGAAGATCACGCCGACCGACTGGACCGTCGACCAGGCGATGAGCTTCATCATTTCCGGCGGCGCGGTGTCGCCCGAATCGATTCCGTTCTCGGTCGGTCCGCGCGACCCGGCGTGAGCACGGGAACGGGCCCGACGACGCACAGCGCGCCTCCGGCGCCATGGCCCGCACGTGGCAGAGCGTCCGCAGGCGCACGCAACGTCTTCCAGCTCGGGGAACCTCGATGAACGCGATCGCCGCCGATGGCCGGCCCCACGTACTCGACGATCGCGCCGTGCGCCTCTTCATCGGGCTCGCGGCGCTGTTCTGCGTCAACACCGTGCTGGCGGAATTCATCGGCGTGAAGATCTTCGCGCTCGAGGACACGCTCGGCGTCCGACCGTTCGAATGGCACCTGTTCGGCCAGAACGGCTCGCTCAGTTTCACCGCGGGCACGCTGCTGTGGCCGATCGTGTTCCTGATGACGGACGTCATCAACGAGTTCTACGGTCGACGCGGCGTGCGGATCATCTCGCTGCTCGCCGCCGGGCTGATCGTCTACGGCTTCGCCTTCGCATTCGCGGCGATCTCGCTCGCGCCTGCGGGCTGGTGGGTCGGCGCCGCGAAGGCGCAGGGCGTGGCGGACTACCAGGCCGCGTTCTCCGCCGTGTTCGGCCAGGGCCTGTGGACCATCGCCGGCTCGCTCGTCGCGTTCCTGCTCGGCCAGTTCATCGACGTCGCGGTGTTCCACCGCATCCGTCGCGCCACCGGGCATCGCGCGATCTGGCTGCGTTCCACCGGATCCACCGCGGTCTCGCAGCTCGTCGACAGCTTCGTCGTGCTCTACATCGCGTTCGTGCTCGGCCCGCAGCACTGGCCGATCGGACTGTTCCTCGCGGTCAGCACGGTCAACTACGTCTACAAGATGCTCGCGGCGGTCGCGATGATCCCGCTGATCTACGTGATGAAGGACGTGATGGTGCGCTACCTCGGGCCTGCGCGCGCCGAGCGGCTGCGGGCCGAAGCCGCGCACTGACCCGCACCATGACTTCCGGCCTGCGAAGCGGGACCGGGGTCGACGCATGCTCCGCCGGTCCCCAGCCGGAGCCTCCCATGTCCCTGCGTCCGCTCACCCTCGCCGTCGCGCTCGCCTTCGGCGTCGCCGCCCTGCCCGCCCTCGCCGCGCCCGCCGCGCCCGCCAAGGCGGCCGTTACGCAGTCCAAGGGCCAGAAGCTCGCCGCCATGTACGACCAGTACTGGGAGGAGCTGCTCCGGCTGAATCCGGTGCAGGCCACGTTCCAGGGCGATCCGCGCTTCAACGACCGCATGCCGAACTTCCTGTCGGCCGACTTCCGCAAGCAGTCGCACGACTTCACCGTCAAGTGGCTCGACGCGGTGCAGAAGGTCGGCAGCGACGGCCTCACCGGACAGGACCTGCTGAGCTACGAGATCTTCGTCGACGGCGCCAAGCGCTCGCTCGAGGGCGAACAGTTCCCCGACTGGATGATGCCGGTCAACCAGATGGGCAGCATCGCCAGCTATGCCGCGATGTTCGGCTCGGGCACGGGCCCGCAGCCGTTCAAGACCGTCAAGGACTACGACAACTGGCTCAAGCGCGCCGCCGCGATGCCGACGCTTTTCGACACCGCAATCGCGAACATGCGCGAGGGCGTGAAGGCGGGCGTCGTGCAGCCGCGTGCGCTGATGGTCAAGGTCGTGCCGCAGCTCGACGCGCTGATCAATGACGACCCGACCAAGACGCTGTTCTGGGGCCCGGTCGCGAACATGCCGAAGGACTTCAGCGCCGGCGATCGCGACCGCCTGACGAAGGCCTACCGCGCGATGATCACCGGGCAGATGATCCCGGCCTACAAGCGCCTGCGCGCCTACATCAACGACGAGTACCTGCCGAAGACGCGCGAAACGGTCGGCCTGGACGCGCTGCCGAACGGCCAGGCGTGGTACGCGTACGCCGCGCGCAACAGCACCACCACCACGCGCACGCCGGCGGAGATCCACCAGCTCGGCCTTGACGAGGTCGCGCGCATCCACGGCGAGATCCGCAAAGTGATGCAGGAGGTCGGCTTCAAGGGCTCGCTGCAGGACTTCTTCCAGTACATGCGCACCGAGCCGAAGTTCTCGTTCAAGACCGAGGACGAACTGCTCGCGTACTACCGCAGCCTCGAGCAGAAGGTGAACGCCGGCATTCCCAACCAGTTCTCGCTGGTGCCGAAGTCGCCGTTCGAGATCCGCCCGGTGGAAGCCTTCCGCGCGAAGTCCGCCGCGGGCGGCGAGTACCAGAGCCCGAGCGAGGACGGCAAGCGCCCCGGCATCTTCTACGTCAACACCTACGACCTGCCCACGCGCAAGCAGTGGGATGCCGAGGATCTGTACCTGCACGAGGCGATCCCGGGCCACCACTTCCAGATCGCGCTGCAGCAGGAACTGACGTCGATGCCGAAGTTCCGCCGCTTCGGCGGTGAGACTGCGTTCGCCGAAGGCTGGGGCCTCTACGCCGAGTCGCTGGGCAAGGACCTCGGCGTCTACCAGGATCCGTACTCCTACTTCGGCTACCTGCAGAACGAGCTGTGGCGCGCGATCCGCCTCGTCACGGATACCGGCCTGCACAGCAAGGGCTGGAGCCGCGACCAGGTGATCAAGTACATGCTCGACAACTCCGCCGAGAGCGAGACGCAGGCGACCGCCGAGGCCGAGCGCTACATCGCGTGGCCGAGCCAGGCGCTGGCCTACAAGTCCGGCGAACTCAAGATCAAGGAGCTGCGTGCGCGCGCCGAGCAGGCGCTCGGTCCGAAGTTCGACGTCCGCGAGTTCCACGCCGAAGTGCTGAAGGACGGCGCGGTGCCGCTGGACGTGCTCGACGCCAAGATCGACCGCTGGATCGCGGCCAAGAAAGCGTCCTGACGCACGCGCGACACCACGGAAAAAGGGCCGCACATGCGGCCCTTTTTCTTTTGCGATCCGGCCCGCCGCGCTGACCCGCCGTCGCGAATCGCGCCTTGCGGTCAACCGCGCGCAGCGCGATGCGTTAGCGCACATGGAGACCGACCATGACGCCCGACGCCCGACTCGCCAGTGCCCACAACCGGTTCGGACTCGGTGCCCGCCCGGGCGACCTCGACCGGGCGGATGAGCCGCGCGCGCTCCTGATGCGCCAGCTCGCCGCCGCTTCGCCACCACCGGCGTTCGCCGCGCTTCCGCGCAGCACCGACTACCTGCATCGGGAAGCCGTGGCGCGCGACCGGCGGCGTCGCGCGAAGCGTGAGGACGACAGTGCTGCGCCGGCCGGCATGCGCGACGGCTTGCGGTCGATCGTGCGCGCCGAGCTCGACGCACGCTATTGCCATGCGGTGACGACACCCGACGGTTTCGCGGAGCGGCTCGTGCGTTTCTGGTCGAATCATTTCGCGGTCTCGATCGACAAGCGCCCCGCCCTCCTCTACGCCGCGCCGATGGAGCGCGAAGCGATCCGTCCCCGCGTGACCGGCCGCTTCGCGGATCTGCTGCTCGCGGTGGCGCAGCATCCCGCGATGCTGCGTTACCTCGACAACGTGCGTTCGGTGGGCGACGACTCGCGCCTGGCGAACCGCCAGCGTGGCAAGCGGCGCCTCGGGCTCAACGAGAACCTCGCCCGCGAGATCCTCGAACTCCACACCCTCGGCGTCGACGGCGGCTACTCGCAGGCGGACGTGACCGAACTCGCGCGTTCGCTCACCGGCTGGAGCACGCCGCTGCCGCGCGAGACGCTCGATACCGCACCGGCATCGGCCTTCGTGTTCCGGCCGGACGCGCACGAAGGCGGCGCGCGCACCGTCCTGGGGCGCCGCTACGCCGCGGATGGCGTCGACCAGGCGAGCGCCGTCCTGGCGGACCTCGCCGTGCATCCGGCCACCGCCCGCCATGTGGCGACCAAGCTCGCGCGCCATTTCGTCGCCGACGATCCGCCGCGCGCGCTGGTCGACCGCATGACGGAGGCATGGCTGCGCAGCGGCGGTGCCCTCGGCGACGTCTACCGCACGATGATCGAGGGCCCCGAGGCCTGGACCGGCGACGCGCGCAGTTTCAAGGCGCCCGACGACTTCCTCGTCTCGGCGCTGCGCGCGCTCGATGCCCCGCTTCCGATCGCGCGCCTGCAGCCGGTGCTTGCGCAGCTCGGCGAACCCGCCTTCACGCCGAGGTCGCCAGCCGGCTTTCCGGACACCACCGCCGCGTGGAGCGGCGGCGACGCGCTGTTCAAGCGCATCCAGGCGGCGCAGCGCCTCGCGCAAATCGGACCCACGCCCGATCCGATCGCCGTCGCGCGCGGCGCGCTCGGCGCGCAGCTCGACGCGTCGACCGCCAGCGTGCTGCGCCGCGCCGAATCCGCACGCAGCGGGCTCGCGCTGCTGTTCGCGAGCCCGGCGTTCCAGTGGAGGACCTGATGGACCCGAGCCGACGTCGAGTCCTCGCCTTCGCCGGTGCGAGCGCGACACTCGCTGCATGGCCGCGCCTGCCGGCGCTGGGCGCGTCGCGCGACGACGACACCCGCCTGCTCGTCGTGCTGCTGCGCGGTGGCCTCGACGGCCTGCATGCGCTGCCGCCGGTCGACGACCCCGACTACCGGCGGCTGCGGGGCGCGCTGGCCGTCCCCGATGCGCTGCCGGCGAACGGCGGCTTCGGTTTGCATCCGTCGCTCGCCTTCGCGTCGACGCTGTTTGCCTCGCGCCAATTGCTGCCGGTCGTGGCCATCGCGCCGCCGTATCGCGGCCGCTCGCATTTCGAAGCGCAGGACAACGTCGAGAGCGGCAGCGACGCCGCGACACACCTTCCGACCGGCTGGCTCAGTCGCGCGGCCGGCGTGATGGCGGGGCCGGACGCGCTGGCGATCGCCGCCGTCGCGCCATTGTCCGCGCGCGGGCCTGGCCGGGTGCGCACATGGTCGCCGCCCTTCGCCGACGAGGTCGAGCCGATGCTGCTGGAGCGCCTGCAGATGCTCTACGCCGCCGACGCGGCCCTCGCGCCCGCCTTTGCCGACGCGATGCAGCGCAGCGCCGATGCGACGGGACGCGCCGTGCTGCGCCTGCCGGACGCGATGCGCGCGGCCGGTGACTTCATGTCGAGGCCCGACGGTGCACGGCTCGCGTTCATCGAGGACACGGGATGGGACAGCCACGGCGGGCAGGCGCTGCAGTTGCGTCGCAAGCTGGCCGAGCTGGACGCCGGGTTGTCCGCGTTCCACGCGTCCGGCGGATCGGTCTGGGCGCGCAGCGCGATCGCGGTCGTGACCGAATTCGGCCGCACCGCGGCCGCCAACGGCACCGGCGGCACCGACCACGGCACCGGCGGGATCGCCTTCCTGGCCGGCGGGGCGGTGCGCGGCGGCCGCATCGCGGGCGACTGGCCCGGCCTGTCGCCGAATGCCCTCTTCGAAGGCCGCGACCTGCGGGCCACCGCCGATCTGCGTGCCATGTTCAAGGGCCTGCTGGTCGACCACCTGCGGCTGCCGCTGCGCGCCGTCGAGGCCCGCGTGTTCCCCGACAGCGTCGCGGTCGGCGCCATGCGCGATCTCGTCGGCTGACGCCGCCGGCCCGTTTTCCGCGCGGCAGAAAGCGAAACGCCGCCGGCCCAGGGCCGACGGCGTTTCGTCATCGCAGCGTAAGCGTCGCGGCGGGGGCCGCGACACGGGCTAGGCGAACTCAGCGGGCGCTACGGCTCCGCGCAGCGCCCGCGGTACCGCGACCCTTCGGTGCCTGCGCGTGCGCATGGCGCGTCGCCGGCTTGCCGTGGGGACGGTGCGACGGCCGCGGCGTGCGCTTGCCCACCGGCGGCTTGGCATCCATGCGCAGCGCCTGCGTCGGCTCGAAGCCTTCGACGACGACCTGCTTCACGTTCATGCCCAGCAGCTTCTGCACCTGCGAGAGCAGGCCGCCCTCGTCGATCGCCACCAGCGAGATCGCTTCGCCGGTCGCGCCGTTGCGGCCGGTGCGGCCGATGCGGTGCACGTAGTCCTCGGGAATCAGCGGCAGGTCGTAGTTGATGACCAGCGGCAGATCCGGGATGTCCAGCCCGCGCGCGGCCACGTCGGTCGCCACGAGCACGCGGCAGCGACCGGCCTTGAACTCGTTGAGCGCCTTCTGCCGCTGCGCCTGGCTCTTGTTGCCGTGGATGGCGACGGCCTTGATGCCCGACTCCTCCAGCTGCTCGGCGAGGCGGTTGCAGCCGTGCTTGGTCTTGCCGAACACCAGGATGCGGTCCTGGAAGCGCGTGGCCAGCAGGTGCGTGAGCAGGTCGCGCTTCTTCGAATTGTCGACCGGGTGCGCGATGTGCTGGATCGTCGAGGCGATCGTGTTGCGCGCCGCGACTTCCACTTCGGCCGGGTTGCGCATGAACTCCATCGCGAGCCCGCGGATGCGCGACTCGAACGTCGCCGAGAACAGCAGCGTCTGGCGCTTGGTGGGCACCTTGGCGACGATGCGCTTGATCGCGGGCAGGAAGCCCATGTCCAGCATGCGGTCGGCTTCGTCGAGCACGAGGATCTCGACGGCATCGAGCTTCACGGTGCCCTGCTCGAGGTGGTCGATCAGGCGGCCGGGCGTGGCGACAAGGATGTCGACGCCGCGACGCAGCATGTCGATCTGCGGGTTCATGCCGGCGCCGCCGAAGATCGTGCCGGTGAACAGGCGCAGGTGCTTGCCGTAGCCGCGCAGGCTGTCGGCGACCTGCACCGCCAGCTCACGGGTCGGCACCAGGATGAGCGCGCGCGGCTTGCGCGGGCCCGCCGGTGCGGTGGTGCCGGAGAGGCGGCCGAGCAGCGGCAGGCCGAAGGCCGCCGTCTTGCCGGTGCCGGTCTGGGCGCCGCCGAGCACGTCGCGGCCGGCCAGCACGAGCGGAATCGCCTGCGTCTGGATCGGCGTCGGGGTGGTGTAGTTCTTGTCGGCGAGTGCGCGCAGCACGGCCGGCGGGAGGCCGAGGGCCTCGAACGTCTGGTGGATCATGGAAACTCCGGATACGGGGATGCCGCGGACGAATTCCGCGGATCGACTCGAAGCTTTCCTGACCGCGCTGCGAGCTGGGGATGACGCGCCGGAGGTATCCGGTGCGGTGTCGGCGCCGAGAAATGCGTGCGGAGACGTCGCGCTGCCGCGAATGCGGCGACCCATGCGGGCCTGCGAGAAACCTGGAAAACGGGCCCGAGGGCGGTCGCCAGGCGCTGAACGATGCTAATGCTACGTGAAAACGTGCCGGACTGCTCCTGCCGCCGGCGCCGATCGTTCAGCCGGACCGGCCGGGCATGACCTTCGACACCCCCGCCCCCCGTCGCTTGCGGCTAATGTCCGCCGCACATGCCCACCGGCGTGTCGAGCGCCGCTTCGCGGCACGCGCGTCCCACCAGGCCCTGGAGCCCAACGTGACCTTCAAGAAACCGCAATTGCTGCTCCCGCTCGCCATCGCCGCGGCGCTGACCGGCTGCCCGCAGAACGATGCCGACAAGGCAGCCGCCACCACGGTGACGCCGACCGCAACGGCCGACGCCCAGTTCAAGATCGACGAGAGCAAGCTCCCGCCGGTCAACCGCTTCGCCAAGTCCGACCTCGACACCAGCAAGGACGCGTGCGCCGACTTCGGCGGCTACGTCAACGGCAAGTGGCTCGCCGCCAATGCGATCCCGGCCGACCGCACGTCGTGGGGCGCGTTCGAAATGCTCGACGAGCGCAGCAACGCGGTGCAGCGCCAGCTCGCCGAACAGGCTGCCGGCCTGGGCACGGCGACGGGCGTCACCAAGATCGTCGGCGACTTCTATGCGACCGGCATGGACGAAGCCAAGATCAACGCCGCCGGGATCACGCCACTGAAGTCGCGCCTCGACGCCATCGCCGCGCTCGACGGCAAGGACAAGATCGCCGACTACATCCGCTCGACGGCCGCGAAGGGCGAGAACACGCTCTTCTACTTCGGCCCGATGCCGGACTTCAAGAACTCGACCACCAACATCGCGGTCGCGATGCAGGGCGGCCTCGGCCTGCCGGACAAGGCCTACTACTTCGACGCCGACAAGAAGCCGGTGCTCGCGGCCTACGAACAGCACGTCGCGAAGACGCTCGAGCTCTCCGGCGTGCCGGCGGGCGACGCCGCGAAGCAGGCGAAGGACGTGGTCGCGTTCGAGACGCGCCTGGCGAAGGTGTCGAAGTCGAGCGAGGAGATGTCGCGCGACGCGTCGCTCGCCTACAACCCGGTGAGCCTGGCCGACGCCGACAAGAAGACGCCGAACTTCCCGTGGTCGAAGTTCTTCGATTCGCAGGGCATCGCCAAGCCGCAGATGTTCTCGCTCGCGATCCCGGCGTTCCATGCCGAGGTCGACAAGATGCTCGCGGACACGCCGGCGACGACGTGGCAGAGCTACCTGCGCTTCCACATGGTGGACGACGCGGCGCCGTTCCTTTCCGACGCGTTCGTGCAGGAGAACTTCAACTTCTACAACAAGACGCTGCGCGGCCAGGAGCAGATGAAGGAGCGCAGCAAGCGCGTCCTGCAGACCATCGGCGGCCAGGCCGGCGAAGCGCTCGGCCAGTTGTACGTCAAGGTCGCGTTCCCGGCCGAGTCGAAGGCGCGCATGCAGGAGCTCGTCACGAACCTGCGCGAGGCGCTGAAGGCGCGCATCGAGAACCTGTCGTGGATGAGCGCCGACACCAAGAAGAAGGCGATCGAGAAGTGGGCCTCGTTCACGCCGAAGATCGGCTACCCGGACAAGTGGCGCGACTGGTCGGGCCTGTCCACCACGCGTGACAGCTACATCGGCAACGTGCTGGCGGCCAACGAGTTCAACTACAGGTTCGAGCTGTCGAAGATCGGCAAGCCGGTCGACAAGACCGAGTGGGGCATGAGCCCGCAGACGGTCAACGCGTACTACAACCCGCAGCAGAACGAGATCGTCTTCCCGGCCGCGATCCTGCAGCCGCCGTTCTTCGACCCGAAGGCCGACGATCCGCTGAACTACGGCGGCATCGGCGCGGTGATCGGGCATGAGATGACGCACGGCTACGACGACCAGGGCAGCCGCTTCGGGCCGAGCGGCAACTTCGAGAACTGGTGGACGCCGGCCGACGCCAAGGGCTTCGCGGGCCTCACCGACAAGCTGATCAGCCAGTTCAACGCGTACGAGGCCGCGCCGGGGGCGAAGGTCAACGGCAAGCTCACGCTCGGCGAGAACATCGCGGACCTCGGCGGCATCAACACCGCCTACGACGCGATGAAGAAGGCCGTCGGCAACACGCCCGATCCGATGATCGACGGCATGACGCGCGACCAGCGCTTCTTCGCCAACTGGGCCACCGTGTGGCGCCGCAACTTCAAGCCGGAAGAACTGAAGGTGCGCCTGACCACAGACCCGCATGCGCCCGCGAACTTCCGCGCGATCGGCGCGCCGTCGAACATGCCCGCGTTCACGCAGGCGTTCCAGTGCAAGGCCGGCAGCCCGATGATGCGCGCGGGCGACCAGCAGGTCGTGATCTGGTAACTGCGTCCGCGATTGCGTGATGCGCGAAGGCCCGGGGCGACCCGGGCCTTCTTTTTTGCGCGTCGTTGCATGCGCGCCGTGACGAAAGCGTTCATCGGCACCGGGCGCCCGTTGCTAGACTCCCGTCGGCTCCCCCACGGACTCCGATGCAATGACCGCACGCCCGATCGCCGCTGCACTCGCACTCGCCCTGCTCGCCCTGTCGACCACGCCCGACGCGGGGGCCGCGACGAAGAAGAAGGCGGCGCCGAAGACGGCGAAGGTGACCGCACCGACGGCCTGCACGGACTTCTATGCCTTCGCGAACGCCGCATGGCTCGCCGCTAATCCGCCCACGCCGGGCATCGCCTCGGTGTCCGCGCTGGACCAGCTGCGCCAGCGCGCGCACCAGCAGCAGATCGACCTGCTGAACGGCGCGATGAGCGCGCCGCAGGGCGACGTGCAGAAGCTGCTCGGCGACTTCTGGGCGAGCGGCCTCGACGAGGCGGCGGTCGAACGCGATGGCGCCAATCCGATCGCACCGCTGCTCACGCGCATCAACGCGATCAAGCGCGCGAAGGACATTCCGCCGGCGATCGCCGCGTTGCACCAGGTCGGCATCCCCGTGGCCTTCAACTTCAGCGCCGACGTCGACCTCGCGGACACCAACCGCCACGTCGGCTATTTCACCGAAGGCGGCATCGGCCTGCCCGACCCCGCGTTCTACAGCCGCACCGACGCCGAAACCCGCGAGGTGATGGACCGTTATCGCGCGTACGTGCAGAAGATCCTCGCGCTGACCGGCACGCCGCAGGCCGAACTGGCCACGCAGGCGCAGCAGGTGATCGACCTCGAGACGCGCATCGCGCAGTCCGACCGCCCGCTCGTGGCGCTGCGCGATCCGCGTGCGAACTACGCGGTCACCCCGACCGCGAACCTCGCGAAGACCTACAAGCGCCTGCAGCTCGCCGACTTCCTGAAGGCGCAAGGCGTCGCCGACGACCAGGTGTCGATGCCGAACCCCGCGCTCTTCGCGGCGCTCGACAACTACGTCGCCGCGATCAGCCCGGAGCAGTGGAAGACGTTCCTGCGCTGGCGCGTGGGCGATGCGATGGCGCCCTACCTCAGCAAGTCGTGGCGCGACGCGAGCTTCGACTTCCGTGGCAAGGTGCTCGGCGCGCAACTCTCGCCGCAGCCGCGCCCGGAAGCGGTGCTCGACGCGATCAACCTCGCCGCCGGCCCGATGCTCGGCCGCGAATACGTCGCGCGCTACCTGCCCGCCGCGTCGCGCGCGCAGGCCGAGCAGATCGCCACCCAGGTGCGAGACGCGCTGTCGTCGATGGTCGATCGCGACCCGCGGCTCGGCGATGCCGCTAGGGCCGAGGCCAAGGCGAAGCTCGCCGCGCTGAAAATCGAAGTGGGTGCCCCCAAGCGGGACCTGGACTTCACCGTGCAGCCGATGGGCCGCGGCAGCTTCGGCAGCAACATGCTGATCGCCTCGACCTGGCGCCACCGCGAGGAGATGCGTCGCATCGGCCGCGGCAATGCCGACCGCCGCTGGGACGTGCTGCCGCAGCAGCCGGCGCTGGCGTACGACGTGCCCCAGAACCGCCTGATCGTGACCGCGGCGATGCTGCAGTCGCCGGTGTTCGACGCGTCGCAGCCAGCGGCCGCGCTGTACGGCGCGTACGGGGCGCTGGTCGGACACGAGTTGAGCCATGCGATCGACGCGCGAGGCCGGATGATCGATTCGCACGGCGTCGCCCGCGATTGGTGGACGCCGGTCGAGACGGCCGCATGGACGTCGCTCGACAACCGCATCGCGGTCCAGGCCGGCGCGATGCCCTATCCGCAGCTCGAGACCGTGCGCGTCAACGGCGCGCTGGTGCAGGACGTGCTCGTTGCCGACCAGGCGGGCGTGGAACTCGCGCAGGCGGCGCTCCAGGCCGCGCAACCGGGTGCGGCGAAGGAAACGCTGCAGGCGTTCTACACGGGCTGGGCGCACCTCTGGCCGGAGCAGCTGTCGGTGGACGCCGCCACCGCGCGCGCGGCGTCGAGCACATATCCGCCCGGGCGCGTCCGCACCAACCTGCCGCTCGCGAACCAGCCCGCGTTCGGCACCGCGTACACCTGCAAGGCGGGAACGCCGATGCAGCCCAAGCCCGAGCAGCAGGTCCGCCTCTGGCCCTGACGCTATGCCACTGCAGCCATCGGAACGCCCGCTTCGGCGGGCGTTCCGGTTTCAGCGGACGATGCGTACGTGCGGCGGTCGCGGACGCGGGCCGCGCGACGGCGGCCGGCGCCGCCAGTGCCGGATCAGCAACCAGCCGAACAGCATGCCGCCGAGGTGCGCGAAATGCGCCACGCCCGGCATGGTGCCCGTGATGCCGAACAGCAGCTCGATCACGCCGTAGACGATGACGAGCGTGCGCGCCTTCATCGGTACCGGCGGAATCAGCAGCATCACGCGCTGGTTCGGGAACAGCATGCCGTAGGCCAGCAGCAGGCCGAACACGCCGCCGGACGCGCCGACCGTCTCGTACACGTCGCCACCCGATCGCAGCGCCACGTAGCTGACGATCAGCTGGAATACCGCCGCGCCGGCGATGCACGTCAGGTAGTACGTGAGGTAGCGGCGCGCGCCCCACACGTGCTCGACCTGCGCGCCGAACATCACGAGCGCGAGCATGTTGAAGAACAGGTGCTGCGGGCTTCCGTGCATGAAGCCGTACGTGACGAGCTGCCACGGCATGAACGGCGGTGCGCCCAGCTCCGACGCGCCGATCGGCCACAGCTCCATGTACAGCAGCCACGTGCCGAGCGCCGACTCGCCCGCGAGCCACTGCAGCAGGAAGATCAGCCCGTTGGCGATCAGCAGGGCCCGCGTCACGGGCGGCAATTTGGCGAACATCGGCGCTCCTCGGGAGCCGCCATGGTAGCTGCTGCAGTGCAGTAAGCGCATGCACCGCGCAGGACGACGTATACCGCCGCGTCAGCCCGGCGGGCCCCAGAGCGCCTCGTCGAGCGACCGCGGGCGCGGCGTGCGCCCGACCACGCGACCGTGCACGACCTCGACGCCTTCGGCACGCAGGCGTGCGGTTTGTTCGACGAAGCCGTCGCTGCCGGCAGGGAATGCGATGCGCCCGTCCGAGCGCAACACCCGATGCCACGGGAGGTTCGGATCGTCGTTGGTGCTCAGCAGCCGCGCGACCAGGCGCGCACGGCCCGGCAGGCCCGCGCGCCGCGCGATCTCGCCGTAGCCCGCGACTTCGCCCGGCGGCACCGCGCGGATCGCGGCATGGATACGGCGCGCGCCGTCGTTCGTGTCATCACCGGCCATCGGGGTAGCATAGGGCCCATCAAGGAGCTTTCCGAATGCGCGATTTCGACGACATCCGCGAGTATCTCGACGGGACCGGCCACGACGTCACCGTTCACGACGACGATCTGATGTGCGTCGAACTGTCGCTTGAGCACGGCAGCCGCCACCAAGCGATCTTCCTCACCCGCATCGCCGACGAGGACGACCGTGCCTACCTGCGCGTGAGCACCGTGGTCGCGCCGATGACGGGTGTGGATGCGCGTCGTGCGCTGGCGTTCAACTGGGACAGCCAGGTCGGCCATCTCGCGATCGGCGACCTCGACGGCGTGCCGCACCTGCAGCTCTGCGAGAACCGCCCGTTCGACGCGCTGGACCTCGCCGAAGTGCATCGCCTCGTGCTCGAGATCGGCGGTCTCGGCGACCGCATGGAACGCTCGCTCTCCGCCGGTGGCGACCTGTTCTGACGCGAATGAACCGCGTCGCGGGGTCTAACGTACCGTTGACACCTGCCTAACCGGCCCGGGCGGATCGTCGATCCTGCGACGGCAACGTCGCGCACTCTTCGAAGCGAGTGCATCTCCCGCTCGGGAGGAGGAACCCCGGTGGATGGAGCCCCACCGGGGTTCTTTTTGCGTCACACCCAGCCGAAGCGGAGCATCACCTCGTAGGACAGCCATGCGATCCCGCCTGCGGCCGGGATCGTCAGCACCCATGCCCAGACCATGCGCTCGACGATCGTCCAGCGGATGGCGTTCGAGCGCTTGGCGGTGCCCACGCCCATGATCGTGGCGCTGATGTTGTGGGTGGTCGACACGGGGATGCCCAATGCGGACGCGCCCAGGATCACCGACGCGGCGCTGGCTTCCGCCGCGAACCCGTTGATGGGCTGCAGCTTCACCAGCTTGTGGCCGAGCGTCTTGATGATCCGCCAGCCGCCGGCGGCGGTACCGGCTGCCATCACCAGCGCGCAGGCGATCTTGATCCAGGTGTCGATGTCGTTGTGCGCGAGCGCGTTCGGCGACGGGTGCAGGAAGGCCAGCCACGGCGGCAGCGAATCCAGCGTGCCCGCCGCCTGCGCGCCCACCAGCGCGATCGCGATGATGCCCATCGTCTTCTGCGCGTCGTTCGAGCCGTGGGCGAAGCCCATCGCCGCGGCGCTCACCACCTGCGCCTTGCCGAAGAAGCTGTTCACCGAACGCGGGCGCGCCGCGCGGCGCAGGATGCCGCCGCTCGCGGCCATGCCCGAGATGATCGCGAACAGGATGCCCATGACGATGAAGCCGACCAGGAAGCCGATCAGCGGCGAGCTGACCATCGGCACGATCACCTTCCACAGCACGCCGCCGCTCTTGAACCACGGGTCCTTGGGCTGCGCCCAGATGATCGCCTGCCAGTTGCCGCGCGCCGCCGCGAGGCCCGCGCCGCATAGGCCGCCGATGAGCGCATGCGACGAGGACGACGGCAGCCCGACCGCCCACGTGATCAGGTTCCAGACGATGCCGCCGATCAGGGCGCAGAGCACCAGCTGCGAGCTCACCTCGACGACGTGCGTGTCGATGATCCCGGAGGCGATCGTCTTGGCGACCGCGGTGCCCCACAGCGCGCCGACCAGGTTGGTACCGGCCGCGAGCAGCACCGCCTGCATGGGCGAGAGCGTCTTCGTCGCGACCACGGTCGCGATGGAATTGGCGGTGTCGTGGAAGCCGTTGATGTACTCGAAGACGAGCGCGGCGATCACGACCACCAGCACGAGGGTCAGCATCGGCGTCGCCTCAGGAGTTCTTCAGCACGATTTCGTAGGCGACGACGCCGGCTTCCTGGCAGCGGTCGATGGCCTTCTCGAGGATCTCGAAGAATTCCTTGAGCAGGAACATCTGCAGCGGGTCGAGGCGGCCGGAATAGATGTCGCGGTAGAGCTCGAGCATCAGGCGGTCGGCCTCGTTCTCGATCGAACGCAGTCGGTCGCTGAGCCCCTTCATCGTCTCGAGCTTCATCGACGGCAGCGCCTGCACCATCTCGACCACCACGCCGGCGGCCTTCTCGAGCATCGCGGCGCGCGGCGCGAAGTCGATGCCCTGCAGGTGGGTCAGCGCGAGCGAATAGCGGTCGGCGAACTTCTCGACCTGCTTGGGAATCTTGTAGAGCGCGGACCCGAGGGCCTCGATGTCCTCGCGCTCGATCGGCGTGATGAAGCTGTTGACCAGTTCCTGACGGATCTTGTCGGAGGCGGCGCGCTCGCGCTGGCGGGCGAGCTTGAAGGCATCCAGCGCCGGCTGGCCGGTCACCGGCTCGCGCAGCATCGCGTGGAGCGCCTTGGTACTGTCGTGGGCGGCGATCGCGGCCTCCCCGAGCAGCGAATAGAACTGCTTGCCTTGGCCGAAGATCGTCTGGAGGGAAAACATGCGTGCCTCGAAGAGGGGGCGAACGGATTACAGAATTATGACGCGCGAATGTGACGTTTTTCTTTCACCCCTCATGCCGCCTTCACGTGGCCCGCGTCTCGCGTCCTGATAAGATCGCGCCCGCTTGGACCTTCCCCCTCCCCCGCGACGAGCACCGATAGCGCGCCTTCGCGATGAGCGGCCCGGCCGCGCCACCCGCGCCGCCTGCGCGCCGCACCCGGAACCGCATCCGTGCGCGACCTGCTGATCGTCTTCGTCCTCGTCGTGTTCAACGCCTTCTTCGCGATGTCGGAGATGGCGGTCATGACCTCGCGCAAGAGCCGGCTGCGCCACATGGCGGCCACGAGCGGTCGCGCGCGCAAGGCGCTGGACCTCGCCGAGCAGCCCGAGAGCTTCCTCTCGGCCGTGCAGCTGTGGATCACGCTGCTGAGCCTGCTGACCGGCTATTTCGGCGGCGAATCGATGGGCGAGAAGATCGCCGACCCGCTGCGCGATTTCCCGATGCTGGCGCCCTACGCCGCCTACATCGGGCGCGCGACCGGCTTCCTGGTGGTGCTGTTCTTCTTCGGCCTGATCGGCGAGCTCGTGCCCAAGCGCATCGGCACCCTGCGACCGGAGGCGATCGCGGCGCTCGTCGCGTATCCGATGGACTTCTTCGCGCGCATCGCGACCCCGTTCGTGATCCTGCTCTCGGCGTCGACCCGCGTGCTGCTGCGCGTGCTGCGCCTGGGCGGCGGCTCGGGTGAGGCGGTGACCGAGGAAGAGATCCGCATGCTGGTGAGCGAAGGCCACGAGCAGGGCGTCATCGATGCGGACGAACGCAAGATGATGAACCGCGTGCTGAGCCTCGGCGATCGCACGACCGACAGCCTGATGACGCCGCGCACGCGCATCGCCTGGCTCGATAGCGCCGCCGACACCGCGGAGAACCTCGAGGTGCTGCAGGCATCGCCGTTCTCGCGCTTTCCCGTCTATCGCGGCAGCGACCAGGACGTGCTCGGCATCCTCGAGACGAAGACGCTGGTCGGCG
>NZ_SMRQ01000040.1 GCF_004359965.1 Cognatilysobacter segetis
GCCGCCGACGGCCTGTTGGCGGTCTGCATCCAGCACGAGATGGATCACCTCGCCGGCAAGCTGTTCGTCGACTACCTCTCGCCGCTCAAGCGCGAGATGGTGCGCAAGAAGCTCGCGAAGCGGAAGCGCGCGTGAGCGACGTTCGCGCGGCCGCGGGCCGCGGCCTGCTGACGCCGTGCGCGGCCTGCGGCGATGCCATGTCGCGCGCCGCCGCCGCGTGCCCGCGCTGTGGGCATCCGAATGCGCGCGTCGCGCGGCGCGGCCTGCTGATCACGCTCGCGCTCCTGGCGGTCGGCGTCGCCCTCGTGGCGATGCGGCTGCTGCGCTGACGCCGCCCGCCGCGGCGCTCGATCCGCTCCGTCCCGCTCCCCAGGATCCGCCATGAGAATCGTCTTCGCCGGCACGCCCGATTTCGCCGTTCCCTGCCTGCGCGCCGCGGCGCAGCGCAACGAGGTCGTCGCCGTCTACACGCAGCCCGACCGGCCCGCCGGCCGCGGTCGCGGGCTGACGCCGTCGCCGGTGAAGAAGGAGGCGCTGCTGCGCGGCATTCCCGTGCTGCAGCCGGAGAACTTCAAGGCGACGGTGTCGAAGCACGCCCTGCGCGCGCTGCAGGCGGACGTGATGGTGGTGGTGGCGTACGGCCTGATCCTGCCGCAGTCGGTGCTCGACATTCCGGTGTACGGGTGCTGGAACGTGCACGCCTCGCTGCTGCCGCGCTGGCGCGGCGCCGCGCCGATCCAGCGCGCGATCGAAGCCGGCGATACCGAGACCGGCGTCTGCCTGATGCAGATGGAGAAGGGTCTCGACACCGGCCCGGTGCTGCTCTCGCAGTCGATCCCGATCGGCGATGCCGAGACCGGCGGCCAGTTGCACGACCGCCTCGCCGAACTCGGCGCGCAGGTGCTGCGCGACGGCCTCGGCCTGCTGCGCGCCGGCATGCGCCCGGTGCCGCAGCCGCAGCCCGAAATCGGCGTGACCTACGCGCACAAGCTCGACAAGGCCGAGGCGCGCGTCGACTGGTCGCAGCCGGCGCGCGTGCTCGCCAACAAGGTGCGCGCGTTCAATCCGTGGCCGATGGCCGAAGCCGTGATCGCCGGCGAGCGCGTGCGCCTGCACGGCGCGGTGGCGCTGGACGACACGACGACAGCCGCGCCGGGCACGCTGCTGCGCGCCGGCCGCGACGGCCTCGATATCGCCTGCGGCGACGGCGTGCTGCGCGTGCGCGTGCTGCAGCGCGAGGGTGGCCGCGCGATCACCGCCGCCGATTTCCTCAACGCGCGGCAGGACCTGCGCGTCGCCTGACGTGGCCGCCCCGTCGAACCACGCGCAGGCTCTCGGCGTCGCCACGCGCCTGGTCGCCGCGCGCGTGCTCGATGCCGTGCTGCACCGCCACCGTTCGCTGCGCGCCGAACTCGGTCCCGCGCTGTCGACGCTGCCCGATCCGCGTGACCGGGCGCTCGCCGAGGCGATCTGCCTCGCGGTGCTGCGCGCGCCCGCGCGCTATGCCGCGACGCTGGACGCGTGGATGCCCAAGCCGCTGTCGGCGCGCGACGGGGCGGTGCGCGCACTGCTGATGGCCGGGCTCGCGCAGATCGATCCGCTCGGATTGCCGGCGCATGCGGCGGTCGGTGCCACGGTCGAGGCGATGCGCGCGAGCGGGCAGGCACATCGTGCGGGCCTCGCCAATGCACTGCTGCGACGCGCGACGCGCGAGGGCGTGCCGCCGGGCGATCCGCGCGCGCACTGGCCGGCTTGGCTGCAGGCGCGCCTTGCCGCCGACTGGCCGGACGACGTCGACGCGATCTTCGAGCAGAGCGCGCGCATGCCGCCGATGTGGCTGCGCGTGAACCGACAGCGGGTCACGCGGGACGCCTACCTCGCGCAGCTTGCCGACGCCGGCATCCAAGCCTTCGTCGACGACGACCTGCCGGATGCGCTGCGGCTTTCGCATGCGGTGCCGGTGTCGACGCTGCCCGGTTTCGACGCCGGGCTCGTCACCGTGCAGGACGCCTCCGCGCAGGCCGTCGCCGACGCGCTGTCGCCGTCGCCGGATGCACGCGTGCTCGACGCTTGCGCCGCGCCGGGCGGCAAGACCACGCACCTGCTGGAGCGCGAGCCTTCGCTCGCGATGACCGCGCTCGACATCGAGCCGAAGCGGCTCGCGCAGGTCGGCGACGCGCTGCGCCGGCTCGACGTCGGCGAGGCGCGGCTCGTCGCCGCCGACGCGGCCGACCTCGCGGCCTGGTGGGACGGCACGCCGTTCGACGCCGTGCTGCTCGACGCGCCGTGCTCGGCCACCGGCATCGTGCGCCGCCAGCCGGACGTGGTGCTGCATCGCCGCGAGCGCGACCTCGATGCGTTGCTCGTGTTGCAGGCGCGACTGCTCGACGCACTGTGGACCACGCTCGCGCCGGGCGGCACGTTCGTCTACGCGACCTGCTCGATCCTGCGCGACGAGAACGCGCGCCAGGTGGACGCGTTCCTGGCGCGCACGCCCGACGCCGTGGTCGAGCCGCTCGACGCGCGCTTCGGTCGCGTGTCCGGCGCGGGCCGCCAGGTGCTGCCGGGCGAACGCGGCCGCGACGGCTTCTTCTACGCACGACTGCGCAAGCGCTGACCGCGTCCGCGATCGGGCGAGCCGGTTCGCGCGAACACGCGAGCCACGCAGGCACCGCCTCCGCGTGGCGTCGCGACCGATATCATCGGGCGATGCTCAAGACCCCCGAATCGCGCGAACGCTGGCTGTTCTGGCTCGTCGCCCTGCTCGTGCTCGGCGCCGGCCTCGGCCTTCGCGACCCGTGGCCCGCCGACGAACCGCGCTTCGCGCTGGTCGCGAAACAGATGGTCGAGAGCGGGCAATGGCTGTTCCCGATGCGCGGCGACGAGCTCTACGCCGACAAGCCTCCGCTGTTCATGTGGCTGCAGGCGATCGCACTGTCGATCACCGGGAACCTTCGCGTCGCGTTCCTGCTGCCGTCGTTGCTCGCCGCGCTCGGCACGCTCGGCCTCGTGCGCGACCTCGGTGCGCGCCTCTACGACCGCCGCGCCGGCGCGTTCGCGGCGTGGGCGCTGCTGTTCACCTTCGCCTTCACCTTCCAGGCGCGGCGCGCGCAGATCGATCCGCTGCTGGTGTTCTGGGTGACGCTGTCGGTCTACGGCCTGCTGCGCCACGCGCTGCGCGGGCCCGACCTGCGCTGGTGGTACGTCGGCTGGTTCGCGGCAGGGCTGGGCGTGATCACAAAGGGCGTCGGCGTCGTCGCGCTGCTGGTGCTGGTGCCGGCGGCGATCGCGCATGCGCGTGGCTGGGCCGGCGTGAACGCGATGGGCTGGCGACGGCCGGCGACATGGCTCGGCCCGCTCATGCTGCTGGTGCCGATCGCGCTCTGGCTCGCGCCGATGCTCTGGGCGGTGGCGCACAGCAGCGATCCGGCGCTGCACGGCTATGCCGACAACATCCTGCTGCGGCAGACGGCGAAGCGGTATGCCGATCCGTGGCACCACCGCCAGCCCGCCTGGTACTTCCTCGTCGTCATCGCGACGCAGTGGCGTCCCGCCGTGCTCGCGCTGCCGTGGGTCTTGCGCGACTGGCGCAGCGCGTGGCGCACGCGCGATGCGCGACTGGCCACGCTACTCGGCGGCGTCGCGCTGATCGTGCTGTTCTTCAGCCTCAGCGCGGGCAAGCGCGAGGTCTACATCCTGCCGGCGTTGCCCCTGTTCTGCCTCGCGCTCGGGCCGTGGCTGGCCGCGGCGCTCGAGCGGCCGGGCGCGCGCCGGCTGGCGTTCGCGTTCGCCGCGCTGCTCGCGCTGTCCGCGACCGTGGCGGGCGCGCTCGTGGTGGTCGGCCACCCGGGCTTCGAGCAGCGCCTGGACGAGACGCGTGGACTCGTCGGCGGCGCCGACGCGCTCGGCCGCGTGCTGCTCGCGATCGGGGTCTGGGGCATCGGCGCGCTACTGCTGTTCGGCGTGCGCCGCGGCGTCGCCGCGTTGGTCGCCACGCTCACCGGGCTGTGGCTGCTGATCGGCCTGGCCGCGCAGCCGCTGCTGAACGACGCCAGCTCCGCGCGCGGCGTCATGACACGCGCCGCCGCCCACCTCGCTCCGACCGACGAGCTCGCGCTGGTCGCCTGGAAGGAGCAGAACCTGCTGATGGCCGACCGCCCGGCGCGCACGTTCGGCTTCACCCGCGACGTCGCCGCGCAGTTCGCCGATGCGCTGGCCTGGCAGCGCGAGGCGCCGTCGCGGCGCTGGCTGATGCTCGAGGACGACGCGCTCGTGCCGTGCATCGACCGCCGCGCGGCGATCTTCGTCGGCCACAGCAACCGCCGCGAATGGTGGCTGCTGCCGCCCGTCGCCTCGGCCGCCTGCGCCGCCGTCGCGGCCCGGTAGACTGCGGTCGCCTCCCGGCAGGACGCCCGCGTGACCGCCACCGATCCGACCCGCGCGACCCCCTGGCTCAGCCTGCTGTTGCCGGTCTACAACGTCGAGGCCTATGTCGGGGCCTGCGTGGAATCGATCGCCGCCCAGTCGATGGACGGCATCGAGATCCTGCTGCTCGACGACTGCTCCACGGACGGCTCGCGCCGCGTGCTCGACGACCTCGCGCGCCGCCACCCACAGGTGCGGGTGCTCGCACACGAGCGCAACGGCGGACTGTCGGCCGCACGCAACACGCTGCTGCGCCACGCGCGCGGCGAGTACGTCTGGTTCGTCGATTCGGACGATTTGCTGCTGCCCGGCGCGCTGTCGTCGCTGGGCCGCGTGGTCGAACAATCAGCGCCGGACCTGGTGCTCTGCGACTACCGCGTGCATCGCGAGCACATGGCGCTCAAGCATCGGCTGCGCGGCGAACTGCACCGGCGCACCTTCGACGGTCCGGCGCGACGTTGTCTGGACGACCGGTCGCAGCTCGCCACCGGGCTGCTGCGCCAGGGCCAGCTGCATAGCTGGACGAAGATCGCGCGCCGGGAGGTCTGGCAGGCGGCGCCGTTCCCGGAGCATCGCTATTTCGAGGACATCGCGGTGGTCGCGCCGCTGCTCGCCGCGACCCGCAGTGCGTACTACGTGCCCGAGACCTGGATCGCATACCGGCAGCGCGAAGGCAGCATCATGAAGTGCCTCGATGCACGCAAGAACGCCGACCTCGTGCAATCGCTGACCGAGTTGCACGCCGGACTCGCGTCGCGCCTCGCGCTCTCGCCCGATGCGTCGTTCGCGCTCGAGCATTTCTGCATCAAGACCTGTGCGTCGCTGGCGCGCCGGCTGGGCCGTGGCGACATCGCGGCGCAGGCGGCGTTGCACGAGGCGATGACGGCCCGCATCGGTGAGCTGTTCCCCAGCGGCGTGGCGGGCGTGCTGGCGGAGTACCGGCGACGTGGCTGGTGGCTGCGCGCGCGCCGGGCACGCCGTTCGCTCTCCAGGGTGGGCTGGCTGCAATCGTGAGGCGGCTGCGGGTGATCCACTTCGTCACCGGCGGTTTTTCCGGTGGCGCGACCCAGGTGGCGATCGCCCTCGTGAACGCGCATCGGGCGGGCGATGCGATCGAGCCGTTGCTGGTGCTGCGACGCAAGCGGCGCGGCGATCCGGCCCGCATCGAGGAACTGCGCGCGGCCGGCGTGCCGCTCGAGGTGGTGGCGGGCGGCGCGCACGTCGCGACGGTCGCGTCGCTGGTCGCGCTGTGCCGGCGCTGGAAGCCCGACGTCCTGGTCGCGCACGGCTTTTCCGAACACCTCTGGGGCCGCTACGCCGGCCTGCTCGCGGGCGTGCCCGCGCTCGTGCATGTCGAGCACAACACGCGCGAGCGTTACACGCGCTGGCGGCTCACGCAGGCGCGCTGGCTGGCGCGGCGCACCGCGCGCGTCATCGGTTGCTCCGAAGGCGTGCGGCAGGTGCTGCTCGACATGGGCATGCCGGCCGATCGCACTATCGCGATTCCCAACGGCATCCGCACCGCACCGTTTGCCGAGGCCGATGCGCATTCGCTCGCGGCCCGCGTGCCGGGCATCGTGATGGTTGCGCGCTTCTCGAAGCAGAAGGACCACGCCACGCTGGTGCGCGCCGTCGCATCGCTGCGCGAGCGCGGTCTCGCGCCGCCGCTGCTGTTCGCCGGCGCCGGCAAGCGCGCGCATCGCGAGCCGGTCGAACGGCTGGTGCGCGAGCTCGGCCTCGACGGCCAGGTGACGTTCCTCGGCCTGCATCGCGACGTGCCGGGCCTGCTGATGCGCCATCGGCTGTGCGTGCTGTCGACGCACTACGAAGGCATGCCGCTGGCGCTGATCGAGGGCATGGCCGCCGGCTGCGCCGTGGTCGGCAGCGCGGTGCCGGGCGTGCGGGAGACGCTGCGCGACGGCGTCGATGGCCGGCTGGTGCCGGAGAACGACCCCGCCGCGCTCGCCGACGTGCTCGCCCACCTGCTGCGGGACGACGCGGACGCGGCGCGGCTCGCGAGCGCGGCTCGCGAGTCCGCGCTGGCGCGCTACAGCCGCGAACGCATGGCCCGGGATTACGAAACGATGCTGCAGGCGGTCGCGGGCGAGGCGGGCGTCGACCTCGACGCGCCGCCGGCGCCGCGCTGAAGGGTCAGTAGCAGTCCGGCCAGTACGGGTTGCCGCCGTCGGGCTGAAGCGAGAACCGCTTGTAGGTCCACTGGTACTGCGCGGGATCGCGCCGTGCGACCGACTCGAAGGCCGCATTCAGCGCGGCCACGGAGGCGGCGACGTCGCGGCTGGCGACCTCCGCGGGCGCGGGCTCGACGTGCAGCGCGAATCGCGGCCCGGCCGCGTCCTCGCCGATGCGCTCGCACCAGGCCACCAGCACCGTCGCGCCGGTGCGCGCGGCGAGACGGCCGAGCAGGCTCATCGTCAGTGCCGGCCGGCCGAAGAACGGCGCGAATTCGCCGTCGCCCTGCTTGGGCTGCTGGTCGGGGAGGATGCCGACGACACCGCCGCCTTGCAGCCACTTGAACAGCTGGCGCGCGCCGGCCGCCTCGGCGCGGATCTGGGTGACGCGGCCCGCGTCGCCATGGGCGGCGCGCACGCGGTTGAGGAAGGCGTCGCCCACCGGCGATTCCGGCGGCGCGTACAGGATCGCCAGCGGCGTGCGCGAGGCCAGCCACTGGTTCAGCAGCTCCCAGTTGCCGTAATGCGGCGCGGCCACGATGACGCCGTGCCCCGCCGCGATCGCCGCGTCCAGCCGCTGTGCGCCGTGGTCCTCGACGATGCGCCCGAGGTTGCGGTCGTGCGGATGCGTCCAGAAGCGGAGCGTCTCCAGCATCTGGCGCGCGGTGACGCGCAGGATGTCGTGGCGCAGGGCCTCGCGGCGATCCGGCGGCAGGTCGGGGTAGGCGAGCTCGAGATTGCGGGCGGCGATGCGCGACTCGCGGCTGCCGCGGCGCACTTCCCGGTCGGCGATCGCGTCGCCCAGGCGCGCCAGCCACCGCCACGGCAGGCGGGCGAGGGACCAGGCGAGGGCGTACAGCAGGACGGCGGCGACGCGGGGCATCGCGCCAGTCTAAACGGGGGGCCCGGGGCGGCCGCGTGGGCGGGCTCTGCTAGCCTTCCGCGATGCCCCGGACGCGTCCGCCATGCTCGCCCTGATCCAGCGCGTCACCCGCGCCGAGGTGACGGTCGACGACGCCACCGTCGGGGCGATCGGGCCGGGGTTGCTCGCGCTGGTGGGCGTCGAGCCGGGCGATGGCGAGGCGCAGGTCGCGCGCATGGCCGAGCGGCTGCTGGGCTACCGGGTATTCGCGGACGCCGCCGGGCGCATGAACCTCGGGCTGGGGCAGGCCGGCGGCGGGCTGCTTCTCGTCAGCCAGTTCACCCTCGCGGCCGACACGGCCTCCGGCATGCGGCCGGGCTTCCAGACCGCGGCCCCGCCGGACCTCGCTGAACCCCTCTTCAACCGGCTCGTGGATCGCTGTCGCGCGGCCCATCCGGTGGTGGAAACGGGGCGGTTCGGCGCCCATATGGTCGTGAGCCTGGTCAATGACGGCCCGGTCACCTTCCTGCTGCGGGCCTGACCCGCTCAGCTTCCGGCCCCGTGCCGGACCAGGCCCCGCGCGGGCGCTGGTATAATGCACGGTTCCCTTGACCCCTTTCCCTGGTGGCGCAGCCCATGGCCAACGAACGTCAGACCCCGCAGTCGGACATCAAACAACTGATCAGCAAGGGTCTGGAGCAGGGCTACCTCACCTATGCCGAGGTGAACGACCACCTGCCCGACGACGTCGTCGATCCGGAACAGATCGAAGACATCATCGGCATGATCAACGGCATGGGCATCGAGGTGCATGAGGTTGCACCCGATGCCGAGACGCTGCTGCTCGCCGGCCAGCAGGCCGGCGGCCGCGACGTCGACGACACCGCCGCCGAGGAAGCCGCGGCCGCGCTGGTCTCGCTCGATTCCGAGGGCGGCCGCACCACCGACCCCGTGCGCATGTACATGCGCGAGATGGGCACGGTCGAGCTGCTGACCCGCGAGGGCGAGATCGCCATCGCCAAGCGCATCGAGGAGGGCCTCACGCAGGTCCAGGCCTCGCTCGCCTCCTTCCCCGGCACGATCGCGCAGATCCTCGGCGACTACGAGCTGCACAAGGGCGGCAAGAAGCGCCTCGCCGAGGTGGTCGTGGGCTTCCTCGACCAGATCGACGACGTGCCCGAACCGACCCCGGCGCCGGCCGCCGACGTCGATGTCGACGCGGAGGACGACGACGCCGAGGTCGAGGCCGCCGACGAGGCCGAAGAGGCCGGCCCGACCGGTCCGGATCCGCTCGAGGTCGCGAGCCGCATGGGCGCGCTCGGCGAGCTGTACGCGAAGTTCGAGAAGTCGCACGCCAAGAACGGCCCGGACCACAAGACGACCAAGAAGATCCGCGAGGAGATGGCGGAAATCTTCGTCACGCTCAAGCTGCCGCTGAACCTCACCGACGCGCTGGTGCGCAACCTGCGCGAGTCCGTCGCCAAGGTGAAGGAGCACGAGCGCCGCATCCTCGATCTTTCCGTGCGCGTCGCCAAGATGCCGCGCAAGGACTTCATCCGTGCGTGGGACGGCAACCAGACCAACCTCGAGTGGGTCGACGAGCTGCTCAAGCGCAAGCAGAAGTGGGCGAGCGCGCTGCGCGAGGTCAAGGACCGCATCGTCTTCGAGCAGCAGGCGACGATCGACGAAGAGCAGCGCATGAAGGTCACGCTGGCCGAGCTGCGCGAGATCTCGCGGGCGATGGCCTACGGCGAGGCGAAGGCGCGCAAGGCGAAGAAGGAAATGGTCGAGGCGAACCTGCGCCTGGTCATCTCGATCGCCAAGAAGTACACCAACCGCGGCCTGCAGTTCCTCGACCTCATCCAGGAAGGCAACATCGGCCTGATGAAGGCGGTCGACAAGTTCGAATACCGTCGCGGCTACAAGTTCTCGACCTACGCCACGTGGTGGATCCGCCAGGCCATCACGCGCTCGATCGCCGACCAGGCACGCACCATCCGCATCCCGGTGCACATGATCGAGACGATCAACAAGCTCAACCGCATTTCCCGCCAGATGCTCCAGCAGTACGGCCGCGAGCCGACGCCGGAGGAGCTGGCCAAGGAAATGGACATGCCGGAGGACAAGATCCGGAAGGTCATGAAGATCGCGAAGGAGCCGATCTCCATGGAGACGCCGATCGGCGACGACGAGGATTCGCACCTCGGCGACTTCATCGAGGACACGAACGTCATGTCCCCGATCGACGCGACGACCGACATCAACCTCTCGGAGACGGTGCGCGACGTGCTCGCCAGCCTGACGCCGCGCGAGGCGAAGGTGTTGCGCATGCGCTTCGGCATCGACATGAACACCGATCACACGCTGGAAGAGGTCGGCAAGCAGTTCGATGTCACCCGCGAGCGCATCCGCCAGATCGAGGCAAAGGCGCTGCGCAAGCTGCGTCATCCGAGCCGGTCGGAGCAGCTGCGTTCGTTCCTCGACATCGACTGATCGATCGCGACATCGCTTCAAGCACGAGCCCGCCGCCATGGCGGGCTCGTCGTTTCCGCGGCCGCTGATCGCAGCGAAATGGCGAAGGCAGCTCAGTTGCTGTCCAAGGCCGGCAGTGGATTGCGTTCGCCTCATGACAGCACGCGACTGCGAAGTCCGCAGTGGCGTCCGGACGTGCTGAAAGAAGTCGGCTGCGAAGACCCGAGCGGAACGCCTGTTTACGGGACCGCCGCGGTGCAACGCGGGTGCCGCAGCATCGCGCACGCAGACGCAGACGCAGACGCACACGCAGACGCAGCCAGCGCAGCGGCTTCCGTTGGCGCTTGCGAGCGCAGTTTTCTGCGACTCCCTGCGCCGCGCGCCAGTACGGCCGCAGCCTGCCGCTGACGTCGCCGTTCCTCTTGTAGCGCGAGCAGAACCGCGTGCAATGCCCCGGCAACCCAGCGCCGCATGCGGTCCGGACCAGCGTGCATCGAAGCAGCCGACCCATCGGCGCACTTGGGCGCCGGGGTCCAACTGCGTACCATGCACCCACGGGCCTATAGCTCAACGGTTAGAGCAGGGGACTCATCGAAAAGGTGCCGCCGTGCAGGAATGCACGGACGGGAACGGGATGAATTCAGGGAAACCGCAGCGGAGCGCGACGCGCAGACGGTGGCAACCCTGAGCCAAGCCAGCGGTGCACCGCTGGAAGGTGCAGAGACTACCTGAGGGCTTCGAGTGCCCTTGATGACAGGCTCGAGCGTCCCGCACCCCACGCGCCAAGGCGCAGGGTGAAGAGATAGTCCGCGCCGGCGGGAAACCGCCGGATGACGCGAATCCCTTGGTTCCAGGTTCGAATCCTGGTGGGCCCACACTCCCCTAACGCCGCTTTCACGCCGCGCCCCGGACCATGCCCGGTTGCTCAGGGGGCTGTTCAATGTATTCCTCGCAGAAACGCGTGACCGCCGTGATGTCGACGGTGGGCGCCATCCTCGTGACCACGCTGGCCATCGACGCGGCGACGCCGCTGGGCTATGCCGAGTGGTGCCTCTACTTCATCGCCGTGGGCGCGACCCTGTACCAGTCGCGCGCGGAAATGCCGTACATCGTGGCTGCCATCGCGACGATCCTGCTGGCGGTCGGCGCACTGATCTCGCCCCCGGGCGCGAACATGCATTTCGCGCTCATCAACCGCGGCATCGGTCTGCTTTCGTTCTGGGCGATGGCGGTGGTCGTGTCCAGCGCCATCCGCACCCGCCAGCGTGCGCAGGCAATGCTGTGGCTGCAGGAAAGCCAGAACGCACTGCGCACCGCGCTGCAGGGCGATCCGTCCGTGGACGTAGTGGCGGCGCAGGCGCTGCGCACGATCGGCGACCGCCTCGGCGCCCCGGCCGGCGCCGTGTATCGGCTCGAAGGCCAGACGCTGCGCCTCGTCGGCGGCATCGCGCTGGCGGAACAGCAGCCGCAGGCCTTGCCCGTCGGCGCCGGGCTGCTGGGCGAGACGGTGCAGCTCAAGGTCCCGCGCCGCGTCGCGCCGCTCGAGGGCAGCCACCTGACGATCCGTTCGACGCTGGGCGAGAGCCGTCCGGTCGAGCTGTTGCTCGCCCCGCTCACCGCCGACGGCGAGGTGGTGGGCGCGATGGAACTCGGGCGCATCGGCGCGTCGCCGGTCGCCGACGCGCAGGCCGATGCACTGCTGCAGATCTGCGGCGAGACGGTCGGCATCGCGCTGCGCACCGCCATCCTGCGCCAGCAGCTGCAGGAACTGCTGGAGGAGACGCAGCAGCAGAGCGAGGAACTGCAGGCGCAGCAGGAGGAGCTGCGCGTCGCCAACGAGGAACTCGAGGAACAGAGCCGCAGCCTGCAGCAGTCGCAGGCGTCGCTCGAAGTGCAGCAGGCCGAACTCGAGCAGAGCAACGTGCAGCTGGAGGAGCGCACGCACGAGCTCGAGAGCCAGCGCCAGGCGCTGCTGATCGCGCAGGCCGAGCTGGTGCGGCACACGAACGAACTCACCACGGCGAACCGCTACAAGTCGGAATTCCTCGCCAACATGTCGCACGAGCTGCGCACGCCGCTCAACAGCGCGCTGATCCTCGCCAAGCTGCTCGCCGACAACAAGCCGGGCACGCTGACCGAGGAGCAGGTGCGCTTCGCCGAAGCGATCTACGCGTCCAACAACGACCTGTTGACGCTGATCAACGACATCCTCGACCTCGCGCGCATCGAATCGGGGCAGGTCGAGCTGGCCGCGGAGCCGATCGAGCTGTCGTCGCTGGTGGGGCGCCTGCGCGACACGTTCACGCCGCTCGCCGCGCAGAAGAACCTCGCGCTCGACATCGATACCGCGGGTGCGCCGGCGAAGTTGGTCGGCGACGCGCAGCGCCTGCAGCAGGTGCTCACCAACCTGCTCGCCAACGCGATCAAGTTCACCAGCGCCGGCAAGGTGTCGCTGCGCGCGGAGCCGCGTCCGCACCACGGCGTGGCCTTCGTGGTCTGCGACACCGGCATCGGCATCGCGCCGGAGCAGCAGGCGGTGATCTTCGAGGCGTTCCGCCAGGCCGACGGCAGCACCAGCCGACGCTTCGGCGGCACCGGCCTGGGCCTGTCGATCTCGCGCGACCTCGCGCGGCGCATGGGCGGCGAGATCCAGGTCGACAGCACGCCGGGCGAGGGCAGCTGCGTCACGCTCGAGGTGCCGGAGGACATGTCGCCGTTCGTGCGCGAAGCCGCACCGGCGCCCGCGCGTCCGGCGTTGCCCGCCCCGAGGCCGGCGCCGGTCGCGCGGCCCGCGGCGCCCGTCGCCGTTACCCCGGCAGCGGCAACGCGGCTGCCGCAGGCGACGGTCGAGGACGACCGCGAGCGGCTGTCCCGGCCCGGTCGCCTGATCCTCGCGGTCGAGGACGAGCCGGCGTTCGCCGAGGCGCTGGTGGCCGTCGCGCACGAAATGGACTTCGACTGCATCGTCGCCGGCAACGCGGACGACGCGATGGCGCTGGTGGCGCAGTTCGCGCCCTGCGGCGTCCTGCTCGACATCGGCCTGCCGGATGCGTCCGGCCTCACGGTGCTGGAGCGCCTCAAGCGCAGCCCGGCCACACGCCACATCCCGGTGCACGTGGTGTCGGCGTCCGACCGAAGCCAGCTCGCGCTGGAACTCGGCGCGGTGGGCTACCTCACCAAGCCGGCGACGCGCGACCTGCTGATGTCGGCGATCGGCGAACTGGAATCGCGCGGACGGCGCACGCTGCAGCGCCTGCTGATCGTCGAGGACGACGCCGCGCTGCGCGGGAACCTCGAGGCGCTGCTGCGCCGCGACGGCCTGGAGATCGTCACCGCCGGCAGCGTCCATGACGCGCGCGCGGCGCTGCGTGCCACGCCGTTCGACTGCGTGGTCACCGACCTCGCGCTCGACGACGGCTCCGGCGACGACCTGCTCGCGTTCGTGGCGTCGGGCGAAGGCGCCTCTTCGCCGCCGGTGATCGTGTACACCGGCCGCGCGCTGACGCGCGACGAGGAGCAGCGGCTCCGCCGCCACTCGCAGAGCATCATCATCAAGGGCGCGCGCTCGCCGGAGCGACTGCTCGACGAGGTCACGCTGTTCCTGCACAGCGTCGAGGCATCGCTGCCGTCGAGCCAGCAGCGCATGCTGGAAGAGGCGCGGCGCCGGGACGAGGTGCTCGACGGCCGCACGGTGCTGCTGGCCGAGGACGACGTGCGCAACATCTTCGCGCTGTCGAGCATCCTCGAGCCGCTGGGCGTGAAGCTGGAGATCGCGCGCAACGGGCGCGAGGCGCTGGAGGCGCTGGACCGCGCGACGCCCGACCTGGTGCTGATGGACGTGATGATGCCGGAGATGGACGGCCTCGAAGCCATGCGCCGCATCCGCGCCGACGGCCGATTCCGCGACCTGCCGATCATCGCGCTCACCGCCAAGGCGATGAGCGACGACCGCGCGCTGTGCCTGGAGGCCGGCGCGAACGACTACATCGCCAAGCCCATCGACGTCGACAAGCTCGTCTCGCTCTGCCGCGTGTGGTGTTCCCGCCGATGAGCGGCGACGACGCGCTGTTCGACGTCGAGCTGAAGCTCCTGCTGGAAGCGATCTACCTGCGCTACCAGCAGGACTTCCGCGGCTACGCGCTGTCGTCCGTGCGGCGGCGCGTGCGCCAGGCGATGGCGCACTTCCACTGCGAGCGGGTGAGCGACCTGCAGCACCGCCTGCTGCACGAGCCCGACGTGTTCGCGCAGGCGATGCGCTACCTCACGGTGCAGGTCTCCGAGATGTTCCGCGATCCGGAGTATTTCCGTGGCCTGCAGGAAACTGTGTTCCCGTTCCTCGCGACGTATCCGTCGATCAAGGTCTGGGTGGCCGGCTGCAGCGCGGGGGAGGAGGTGTGGTCGCTGGCGATCCTGTTGCAGGAGGCCGGGCTGCTCGACCGCACCCTGATCTACGCGACGGACATCAATCCCGAAGCGCTGCGCAAGGCCGAGGCGGGCACGTACGACGTCGAGCGCATCGCCGGATTCAGCCGCAACTACCTGGCCGCGGGCGGGCGGGCGTCGCTCTCGGACTACTACACCAGCGCCTATGCCGGCGCGACCTTCGATCGCGGCCTGCGCCGGCACATGGTCTTCGCCGACCACAGCCTGGCCACCGACGCGGTGTTCTCGGAAGTGCAGTTCGTGTCCTGTCGCAACGTGCTGATCTACTTCAACCGCGACCTGCAGGACCGCGCCGTCGGCCTGTTCCGCGACGCGCTCGTGCATCGCGGCTTCCTCGGCCTCGGCGGCCGCGAGTCGCTGCAGTTCGGCGCGCATGCGGTGGCCTTCGAGGCCTGCGACCGCGCGCAGCGCATCTACCGCAAGCGCGCATGACCCATCCGACGCCCGCGCAGGTCGAACTCGTGGTGGTCGGTGCGTCCGCGGGCGGCGTCAGCGCGTTGCGGCAACTGGTCGGTGCCCTGCCGGCCGACTTCGTGCCGCCGGTGGTGATCGTGCTGCACCTTCCGCGCGACCGGCCGAGCCTGCTCGTCGACGTGCTGCGCAGCGTATGCGCGCTGCCCGTCGCCGAGGCGGTCGACAAGCAGGCGCTCGTGCCAGGCCGCGTGTACGTCGCGCCGCCGGATTACCACCTGCTGGTCGAGGACCGCGGCAGCCTCGCGCTCTCCGTCGACGAGCCGGTGCTGTTCTCGCGGCCGTCGATCGACGTACTGTTCGAGTCCGCCGCCGATGCGTTCGGCGCCGACGTGCTGGCCATCCTGCTGACCGGCGCCAGCGCCGACGGCAGCCGCGGCGTGGCGGCGATACGCGCGGCCGGCGGCAGCGCCTGGATCCAGGACCCGGGCGATGCCGAAGCCTCCTTCATGCCCGCGTCCGCCATCGCCCACGCGGGCGCGGACGCGGTGCTCACCCTCGACCGGATCACCCGGCGGTTGGCGGACCTGAAATGATCGATTTCCCCCTGAATCGCGCCGTCCCGGCGGACGCACCGCTGGCGCCGGCCAATGTGCTGATCGTCGACGACGTGCCGCAGAACCTCGTCGCGATGGAGGCGCTGCTGCGCAGCGACCAGGTCAACGTGCTGACTGCCTCCTCGGGCGCGCAGGCGCTCGAGCTGCTGCTGCTGCACGACGTCGCCGTGGCGCTGCTCGACGTGCACATGCCGGACATGAACGGCTTCGCGCTCGCCGAGCTGATGCGCGGATCGCCACGCACCGCCGGCATCCCGATCATCTTCCTCACCGCCTCGCCGCAGGATCCGGTGCACGCCTTCCAGGGCTACGACGCCGGCGCGGTGGATTTCCTGCACAAGCCGATCGAGCCGCACGTGATCGGCGGCAAGGTCAAGGTATTCGTCGAGTTGCACCGCCAGCGCCAGCTGCTCGCGCTCCACGCGCAGCGGCTCGAGCACGCGCTCTCGCTCAACGAAACGATGCTGGCGGTGATGACGCACGACCTGCGCACGCCGCTGTCGGTGGTGACGCTGTGCGCGGATGCGATCGAGCGCATGCCGGTGTCGCCGGAAACGCGCGTGATCGGCCAGCGCATCCAGCGCAGCGCGCTGCGCATGAGCCGGATGATCAGCCAGCTGCTCGACTTCTCGCGCATCCGCTCGGGCGTGCTGCACATCGAGCCGGCGCCGACCGATCTCGCGGTCGTCGCGCAGCAGGTGATCGACGAGGCACGGCAGGCGCATCCCGGTACGTCGATCCAGGCCACGTCGACCGGCAACCTCGCCGGCACGTTCGACGCCGACCGCATCGCGCAGGTGCTGTCGAACCTGGTGGCCAATGCCGCGCAGCACGCCGACGACGGCAAAGTGCGCGTCGGGCTCGACGGCGCGTCGGGCGGCACGCTGTCGGTGACCGTGAGCAACCGGGGCCGCATCGACGAGGCGCTGCTGCCGCGCCTGTTCGAGCCCTTCAAGGGCGTGCTGCACGCCAGCAGCGGCCTGGGGCTCGGGCTCTACATCGTCGACCAGTTCGTGCGTGCGCACGGCGGCTCGTCGTCGGCGCGGAACCACGAGGGCGAGGTGGTGATGACCGTGCGGCTTCCCCGGCACGCGCCGGTCGCGACATCGGGCCGCGCCACGTAAAACGCAGGCGACGCGGAGAACAGGCCACCGTTAATCGGAAATACGGGTCGCCTGTCACGAAACGGGCCTGCGGGCGGGCGACGATGGCGGGCGAAGGATCCCCGCGCAAGGACGCGAGCCCTTTAGGACTCCCCCCGATGCCCCGTACCGTCCTCGCCGTCGCCCTGTCGCTGGCGCTCGTCCGCGTCGCCTCCGCCACCGAGTTCGCCCACCCGGACCACTACGAGTTCGACGCCTCGATCGCCGCGCCATTCCGCGCCGAGGCGGGGCGGTTCCCCATGCGCCTGCACTTCGACTACCCCGGCGCCGGCGATCGCACCGCGGCGGCGTGGACGCTCGAGGTGGTCGCCCCGGACGGCCGGGTGGTCGCGCGCGATCGCGGCCTCACCCGGCTCGGCGGTCGCCACGTGGTCGCCCCGGCCTCGTGGAACGGCCGCACCGAGACCGGCGGCGTGGCGCCGCCCGGCTATTACACGCTGCGCCTGCGCGCGGTGCCGACGGTCGTGGATGCCGGCGACACCCGCCCGATCCAGGCGCGCATCGACGAGGCGTTCGCGCTCTTCGCCGACGAGGTCGTCGAGCAGGGCTACGACGTGCAGGTGGGCGACGTCGCCCCGGCGCGCGTCACGCCGCGACAGCCGCTGCGCACGTCAACGCAGGCCGCGACGCTCACCGCGCAGGCGGTGCCGTCCACCGGCGGCCTGAACTACACCGTCTACTACGGCAACCTGCACAGCCAGACCAACCACAGCGACGGCGGCACCGCGCTCGCCGCCTGCAGCGGCGCGGAGAACCCGCAGGCCGGCGCCTACGGCCCGACCGACGCCTACACAATGATGCAGAACCAGGCGCGCGGCGATTTCCTGCTCACGTCCGAGCACAACCACATGTACGACGGCTCGACCGGCACGAACACGAGTGCCAGCCCGACCACCGCGATCAACCTGTTCAAGAGCGGGCTGACCGCGGCGTCGAACTACCGCAGCGCGCACCCCGGCTTCCTCGCCCTGTACGGGCTGGAATGGGGCGTCATCAGCAACGGCGGCCACCTCAACCTGCTCAATGTCGACGCGCTCGCCGAGTGGGAGACCAACGCGTCCGGCCAGCTGATCGGCGAGGTCAACACGCCCAAGAGCGACTATCCCGCGCTGTATTCGACGATGAAGGCGCGCGGCTGGATCGGCATGTTCAACCACCCGGCCACCAGCGGACAGTTCCTCGTCAACGGCACGGCGCTCGGCTACGACGCGAACGGCGCCCAGGTGATGATGCTGGCCGAGGTGCTGAATTCGTCGGCGTTCTCGACCAACACGAGCGAAACGGAAACCGGCCGCAGCAGCTACCAGGCGGCCTGGAACATCCTGCTCGAGCGCGGCTACAAGGTCGCGCCCGCCAGCGACCAGGACAACCACTGCGCGAACTGGGGCCTGAGCTTCACCAACCGCACCGGCGTGCTGATGCCGAGCGGCACCGCGCTGGGCCCCACCAGCTTCTACGACGCGATCCGCGCGCGCCGCGTCTTCGCGACCGAAGACCGCACCGGCCAGCTGGTGCTGACCGCGAACGGCCACGTGATGGGCGAGACGTTCTCCAGCACCGGGCCGCTCACGCTCGTCGCCAACTACGCCAGCACCAGCGGCCAGACCGCGCAGCGGGTGCAGTTCTTCGAAGGCGTGCCCGGACGCAACGGAACGGTGACGCAGCTGTACGAGGGCAGCGACCGCACCACGCTCACGCCCGCCAACGGCGCGCACTTCTACTACGCCCAGGTCACGCAGGCGAACGGCCTGCGCCTGTGGTCGGCGCCGGTCTGGGTCACGCAGGGGACGTCGACCGGCGATACGCAGGCGCCCACCGTCAGCGCGTCCGAATCCGGCAGCGCCGGCACCATCACGCTGTCGGCGACCGCCTCGGACAACGTCGGCGTATCGCGTGTCGAGTTCTACGTCGACGGCACGCTCAAAGGCAGCGACACCACGTCGCCGTATTCGATCACGCTGGACTCCACGACGCTCGCCAACGGCTCGCACGCGCTCGTCGCCAAGGCCTACGACGCGGCGGGCAACGCCGGATCGTCGTCGAGCGTGGCGTTCTCGGTGAGCAACAGCACGACCGCGACCGAGCTGATCAAGAACGGCGGGTTCGAATCGGGCACCACGTCGTGGACCGCGACCAGCGGCGACATCACCAACAGCAGCAGCTACGCGGCCCACGGCGGCACGTACAAGCTGTGGCTCAACGGCTACGGCAGCGCCAGCACCGATTACGGCTACCAGACGATCACCATCCCCTCGACCGCGACGACGGTGACGCTCTCGTTCTGGCTGCGCGTGGTCAGCGACGAGACCACCACGACCAGCGCGTACGACACGCTCAAGGCGCAGCTGCGCAACGGCAGCAATGCCGTGCTGACGACGCTGGCGACGTACTCGAACCTCAACAAGGGTTCGACCTACGTGCAGAAGACCTTTGACGTGTCGGCCTACCGCGGCCAGACCGTGCGCGTGTACTTCGAGGGCATCGAGGGCTCGCAGGTGGCCACGTCGTTCCTGGTCGACGACGTTTCGGTACAGGGACGCTGACCGCGTGGGCGGCGCGCCTCCGGGCGCGTCGCCTACAGGCCGTCGAGCCGGCCGCCATCCACGCGGAGGGCGGCGCCCTGCACGAAGCGGGCGTCGTCCGAGGCGAGGTAGGCGACCACCGCGGCGACGTCCTCGGGCCGGCCGACGAAGCGCTCGTCGAGCTTCTCGACGCCACTCTTCACGTTGGGGTTCTCGCGCAGCATCGGCGTATCCACCGCGCCGGGCAGGATGGCGTTGCTGCGGATGCCCCGGGCCTTGCCCTCGATCGCCGTGGAGCGGCTCAACGACACCAGCGCCGCCTTCGCCGCGGCATAGCTGGCCACGTGCGGCGTGGTTTCCACCGCATGGATGCTCGCCACGTTGACGATGGCGCCGCCGCGTCCCATGTGCGCGAACGCCTCGCGGATGAAGAAGAACGCGCCGAGCAGGTCCACGCCGAGCACCTTGAGCCAGTCCTCGGCGGTGAACGCCTCGATGGGCTTGAATTGCATCAGCCCGGCGTTGTTCACCAGCACGTCGAAGCGGCCGAAACGCTGCATCAGCGCGTCGACCGCGGCCCGCACCTGCGCCTGGTCGCTCACGTCGCAGAGCTGCGCGAGCACGTCGGGCGCGCCGGCCGCGCGCACCTGCGGCAGCGCGCGGTCGAGGTTCCCGCGGTCGTAGTCCACGATCGCCACGCGCGCGCCCTCCGCGGCGAAACGCAGCGCGACCGCGAGGCCGATGCCGCTCGCACCCCCGGTGACCAGCGCGACCCTGCCGTCGAAACGTCGTTCCACGCCGTCCTCCTACGTCCCGCTGGAATTGGCATTCGCCGCGGCCGCGGAGCGGTCGTCGCGATCGCTCGCCGCGTCGGCCCGCTGGCGCGCGTCGTGGCGGGTGGCGTAGTCCTCGGGCATCGTCACCGGCACCTGCAGGCAGACGCTCTGCGTGGGCAGCACCTCGCGCCAGTCGGCGATGAGCTGCTTGTAGGCGCGGCCCACCGGTCGGATGTTGCGGTCGAGGTCGTAGAGCCCGACCTTGAACACGCGACCGTTGTCCTCGCGCAGCGCCGTGTCCCAGTCGACCTGGTCGGTCAGCGAGTACCAGGTGAAGCCCACCACCGGCACGCCGTCGTTGCGCACGCGCAGCACGTTCGCCCATTCCTTCCAGAGCCAGTTGACCGCCTCGTTGCCGGTCGCGCCTTCCTGCAGGTTGGTCTCGGTGTGCATGACCGGCAGGCGGTAGCGGTCGTGGTACTGCCGCGTGATCACGTGGTAGCCGAACACCTCGCCCGAGCTGCGCGTGCTGCCGTCGGCGCAGACGCGATGCTCGTTGGTGACGTAGTAGTCGTTGCCCATGATGCAGTTGTGCTTGTACCGGTGCTCCATGAAGAAGTGGTACTCCTCGCGCGTCATGCCGTTGTCCATGACGTACTCGTACATCTCCGAATTGACGCGGCGGCCGTAGTTCAGGTCGAGCGAGAGGAAGCGCCGGGCGTTCATGATCTCGGCGGGGCGGATCGCGCCGGGGTTCTCGGCGTGGTAGTACTCCGACGACTCGCTCTGGATGAAGATCGCGTCGGGCCGCGACTGCAGGATGGTGCCCATCGCCAGCACGTTGGCGCGCACGATGTGCTTGAGCGCGGTGACGAACGCGCGATCGCTGGCGAGCTGCTCGTTCCACCAGCCGTACAGCGCGGAGAACGCCGCGCAGATGTACATCTCGTTGATCGGCGTGTAGAGCTGCACCCACGGATAGCGCCGCGCGAACGCGCCGGCGTAGTCCGCGAACAGGGCCGGGAAGTCGGGGTTCTGGAAGTCGCCGATCCAGTCCGGCACGCCGAAGTGGCAGAGGTCGGTGATCGGCGCGATGTTGCGGCGGCGCAGGTCCTCGAAGGTGAGGTCGGCGAAGCCCCAGTCGTAGCGGCCCTCGCCCAGCCAGGTCCGGTGGATCGGCGGGCCGTAGCGCAGCACGCGGATGCCGAGCTCGCGCACGAGGTCGAAGTCGAGCGACCACTTCTCGTAATGGCCGCACTTGGCGAGCTCGTCCACCCGCCTGCGGCCGCCGTCGAGCGTCGGGTTGCTGTTCTCGATGCCGGTGGCGAACAGGAAGTTGGGAGCCATGCGGGGCCGCGGCGCGGGTGCCTCGAGCAGGCTAGTCCGCGCGACCGTCGACACGCATGAAAGCGGCCGTTGTGCCGCGGCCGCCGATACCGCGCTCACGCGGGCGGTCGCAGGCTGGCCGTCGATTCCGTGGAGACGATCGATGGCCAGCGAACGCGACCCGACGATGGACGAATGCATCCGCCACTGCACCGACTGCCACGCGGCGTGCATCGAAACCGTGCAGTACTGCCTCGAGCAGGGCGGCGCGCATGCCGATCCCGCGCACCTGGCGCTGATGGCGACCTGTGCGGACATCTGCCGCACCAGCGCCGACGCGATGCTGCGCGGTACGGCCGCGCACGTGCACACCTGCCGCGCCTGCGCGGCGATCTGCGACCTGTGCGCGGCGTCCTGCGAATCGATGGGCGACGACGGCACGATGCAGCGATGCGCGCAGGCCTGTCGCCGCTGTGCAGCGAGCTGCGCGCGCATGGCGGCGTGACGCGGCGATAGTCCGCGTCCCTTCCGCCGGAGCGACGCATGGACCTCATCGACCGTATCGAGACCGAGACCGGCGCCTCGCCCGAATGGTCGGTGATCTGGCTGCACGGGCTGGGCGCGGACGGAAACGACTTCGCGCCGCTGGTGCCGGAGCTGGTGCGCCCGCACTGGCCGTCGATCCGGTTCGTGTTCCCCCACGCGCCCGTGCAGGCGGTCACCATCAACGGCGGCATGCGCATGCGGTCGTGGTACGACATCGTCAGCTTCGACCTGACCGGTCGCGCGGATTCGAAGGGCGTCGATGAATCCGTCGCGCGCGTGGAGGCGCTGATCGCGCGCGAGGTCGAGCGCGGCATCCCGGCGTCGCGCATCCTGCTGGCGGGCTTCTCGCAGGGCGGCGCGGTCACGCTGGCGGCGGGCCTGCGGCGGAGCGAACCGTTGGCCGGCCTGGTCGCGCTGTCGACGTACCTCCCGCTCGGTACCGACGCGCTCGCGCGCCTGGACGACACGCCCGAGGCCGCGCGCGGGCAGCCGGTCTTCGTCGCGCACGGCCGCTTCGATCCCGTCGTGCCCTTCGCCGCGGGCGAGGACGCCGCCCGCCGCCTGCGCGCGCTGGGCTTCGATGTCGACTTCCACGCCTACCCGATGCAGCACCAGGTCTGCCTCGAGGAGATCGAGGCGGTGCGCGGCTGGCTGGACGCGCGTCTCGTGTCCGGTTCAGCCGCCCGCTGAGGCCGCCCCTTCCACGAACGCCCGGGAAGGCTAATATCGGAGGCGGGGGGGTATCGCGGGAGGGGTGCGTGGATACGCTGAACGTGGTGATCGCCGACGACGAACCGTTGGCCCGTGACCGGCTGCGCGCGCTGCTCGAGGAGCAGCCGGGCATCCGCGTGGTCGCGACGGCGTCGGACGGCGCGCAGGCGCTGCAGGCCTGCGCCGAACAGCACCCGGACCTGGTGCTGCTGGACGTATCGATGCCGGGCATGGACGGGCTGGAGACCGCGCGGCACCTCGCCGCGAGCGAACCGCGCCCGGCCGTGATCTTCTGCACCGCCTACGACGCGCATGCGGTCTCGGCCTTCGAGGCCGAGGCGCTGGACTACCTGGTCAAGCCGGTGCGCCCGGAACGCCTCGCGGCCGCGCTCGAACGCGTGCGCCGCCTGACGTCGGCGCGCGCCAACGGCGATGGGGCCGGCCGCAAGCGCACGCACCTGTGCGCGCGCCTGCGCGGCTCGCTGCGGCTGAT